>NZ_CP011304.1:2500-309050 GCF_000981785.2 Microcystis aeruginosa NIES-2549
GGGGAAGACCCCACAGCCCCAGCGAAAGCGAGTCTGAATAGGGCGAAGCGTCATAATTTGTAGACCCGAACCCGGGTGATCTAACCATGGCCAGGATGAAGCTTGGGTAAAACCAAGTGGAGGTCCGAACCGACTAATGTTGAAAAATTAGCGGATGAGCTGTGGTTAGGGGTGAAATGCCAATCGAACTCGGAGCTAGCTGGTTCTCCCCGAAATGTGTTGAGGCGCAGCGGTAGTGGAAGTTTAGTCGGGGTAAAGCACTGTTTCGCCGCGGGCTGGGAGACCGGTACCAAGGCGAGGCAAACTCTGAATACGGCTAAAAAAACTACCAGTGAGACGGTGGGGGATAAGCTTCATCGTCAAGAGGGAAACAGCCCAGACCACCAGCTAAGGTCCCCAAATGATAACTAAGTGAGAAAGGAGGTGGGAGTGCATTGACAACCAGGAGGTTTGCCTAGAAGCAGCAATCCTTAAAAGAGTGCGTAATAGCTCACTGGTCAAGCGCTCCTGCGCCGAAAATGAACGGGGCTAAGTTATCTACCGAAGCTGTGGACTACATTGTAGTGGTAGGGGAGCGTTCTATAGGGGGTGAAGCAGTAGCGGCAAGCAGCTGTGGACTCTATAGAAGTGAGAATGTCGGCTTAAGTAGCGAAAATGTGGGTGAGAATCCCACACCCCGAAACCCCAAGGTTTCCTCCGCAAGGCTCGTCCGCGGAGGGTCAGTCAGGACCTAAGGCGAGGCTGAAAAGCGTAGTCGATGGACAACGGGTTAACATTCCCGTACCGATTAATGATTGTGCCGGAGAACGGAGAAGGTCAACGTCAGCTGGATGTTGGTTACCAGTGCAAGCAGTCGAGGCGATGAGAGGTGGAGAAAACACCAGGAGCTAAGACGCGAGTCCCACCTCCCACGGGAGGGAAGTGGCGCTGATCAAGCTTCCTAGAAAAGCCCGAACCACGTTAATCATTAATTGCCTGTACCCGAAACCGACACAGGTGGGGAAGTAGAGAATACTAAGGGGCGCGAGATAACTCTCTCTAAGGAACTCGGCAAAATGACCCCGTAACTTCGGGAGAAGGGGTACCCTCGCAAGAGGGTCGCAGTGAATAGGCCCAGGCGACTGTTTACCAAAAACACAGGTCTCCGCCAAGTCGTAAGACGCAGTATGGGGGCTGACGCCTGCCCAGTGCCGGAAGGTTAAGGAAGTTGGTCAGGAGTAATCTGAAGCTGACGACCGAAGCCCCGGTGAACGGCGGCCGTAACTATAACGGTCCTAAGGTAGCGAAATTCCTTGTCGGGTAAGTTCCGACCCGCACGAAAGGCGTAACGATCTGGGCACTGTCTCGGAGAGAGACTCGGCGAAATAGGATTGTCTGTGAAGATACGGACTACCTGCACCTGGACAGAAAGACCCTATGAAGCTTTACTGTAGCCTGGAATTGGCTTCGGGCTTCGCTTGCGCAGGATAGGTGGGAAGCTTTGAAACTCTCCTCGTGGGGAGAGTGGAGCTAACGGTGAGATACCACTCTGGCGAGGCTAGAATTCTAACCCTGACCCCTAATCGGGGCGGGAGACAGTTTCAGGTGGGCAGTTTGACTGGGGCGGTCGCCTCCTAAAAGGTAACGGAGGCGCGCAAAGGTTCCCTCGGTCCCGTTGGAAATGGGACGATAGAGTGCAAAAGCAGAAGGGAGCTTGACTGTGAGACCCACAAGTCGAACAGGGACGAAAGTCGGCTTTAGTGATCCGACGGCACCGCGTGGAAGGGCCGTCGCTCAACGGATAAAAGTTACTCTAGGGATAACAGGCTGATCTCCCCCAAGAGTTCACATCGACGGGGAGGTTTGGCACCTCGATGTCGGCTCATCGCAACCTGGGGCTGAAGTCGGTCCCAAGGGTTGGGCTGTTCGCCCATTAAAGCGGTACGTGAGCTGGGTTCAGAACGTCGTGAGACAGTTCGGTCCATATCCGGTGTAGGCGTAAGAGCATTGCGAGGAGCCTTCCTTAGTACGAGAGGACCGGGAAGGACGCACCGCTGGTGTACCTGTTATCGTGCCAACGGTAAACGCAGGGTAGCCATGTGCGGAGCGGATAACCGCTGAAAGCATCTAAGTGGGAAGCCCACCTCCAGATGATTGCTCTCATGGCATTAAGCCAGTAAGGTCTCGGGTAGACTACCCGTTGATAGGCTCTAGATGGAAGCTCGGTAACGAGTGCAGTCGAGGAGTACTAACCGACCGAGGGCTTGACCTGATTCTTCTTTCACCACTTTTTCCCTAGCTTTTGCAGTCTTGAGGGTTCTACCCTTCCTGGTGTCTTTAACGTGATGGCACCACTCCGATTCCATCCCGAACTCGGTTGTGAAACTTCACCGTGGCCAAGATACTTGTCGGGTTGCCGACCGGGACAATAGCTCGATGCCAGGATTATTCTTTCCTTCCCCTCAATCTCACCAGATTGGGGGGTTTGGTTTTTAGGAAAAATCAGAGGATTTTAAATCTAAACCTCGCTCAAATATTGTATCTATGGCTAACATTTCTCCGTCGCTAGTCATAAATTTATGATCTTTGGTTGCTTGGATAGTTTGCCCATTTTCTAGGGTGTATTCAAAGACCTCTTGTAAACCCCGCTCGTGCCATTGAGAGATTGGTTGACTATAAACAAAACCATTTTTATCTACACTATAAACAGTGCAGTTAATTTCTTCGCTCACAATTTTAGCAATTGGTAATAATCCGTACTCCTCAGTTAAAATTAACGTCTCACCTCCCAGACAATATTCGGCAAAATTTACCATCTGTTCAAAGAGATTTTCAGCGATTCTTTTTTCCACACCATTTTTAGCAGCACCATCGATAAACATCTCCCTTTGTTTCTGCATTTCGGAAGCTTTTTTCTTACCCATTGCCCGACGCAATAGATCCGCTTCTCCTAGGGAATAACCCGCTAAATCCTGCGCCATTTTCATAATCTGTTCTTGATAGACTAAAACTGCGTAGGTTTCCTTAAGAATTGGTTCCAATAAAGGATGATCATAACGAATGGGTTCTCTACCGTGTTTTCTGCCAATAAAGAGAGGAATTAATCCCGCATCTAAAGGTCCGGGGCGATAGAGTGCTAGGATTGAAGATATGTCCTCAATACCCGATGGTTTTAACTCTTTAACGATCTGTTTCATCCCCGAAGATTCTAACTGGAAAATACCTTCTAAATCCCCCTCTTCTAGTAATCCGTGGGTTTTGAGAATATCGGGAGGTAGTTTTTTATGTTCTCCTTTAGCACGAATTTGCAGGGCTTTTCTTTCATCTAAAGGCAATTGATCCAGATCGATATCTATGCCCTGATTTTGTTTAATTAAATCGGCGGTTTTTTTCAAAGTAGTTAAATTTCTTAACCCTAAAAAGTCCATTTTTAACAATCCCAATGATTCTAAATCCTCCATGAAATATTGGGTAATTACCGCCCCATCATTATTTTTCTGGAGGGGAACCACTTCATCTAAAGGTTGGGAAGAAATGACGACTCCCGCAGCATGAACTCCGAAGGTTTTGTTAGTACCTTCGATACGAATTGCCATATCTAACCAATGACGCACATGGGGTTCCGTATCGTATCTTTCTTTAAATGCCGGTTCGGGAGTTTCATCGGAAATCATCACTTTTAAAGGTGTGGGTTTACCGCGAGAAACGGGAATCATTTTCGCCATTTTATCCGATTCGGCATAGGGAATATCTAACACCCGCGCCACATCTTTTAAGACAGCTTTTGATGTCATACGGTTAAAAGTAATGATTTGAGCAACATTAGCCTCCCCGTATTTTTCCGTAACGTATTGGATCATTTCATCCCGTCTCTCGATACAGAAATCCGTATCAATATCAGGCATAGATTTCCGTTCAGGATTGAGAAAACGCTCAAATAATAAACCGTGATGAACGGGATCAATATTGGTTATTTTTAAAGAATATGCTACCAAAGAACCCGCCGCAGAACCGCGTCCTGGACCGACGGGAATATCATGATCTCTAGCATATTTTACATAGTCCCAAACGACGAGAAAATAGGTAGAAAATCCCATTTTCTGTAGCATTTTTAATTCGTATTCAAGCCTTTCTTTGTAAACAGGCTCAATCTCATGACGAGAAGGACATTTTAATCTTTCTAGTAATCCTAACCAAGCAATTTCTTCTACATAACTATCAGCAGTATGTCCCGCAGGAACTGGATAATTAGGCAGTCTCGGTTCATTAAATATGTTATAAGGTTCGACTTTTTCTGCTACTTCTAAGGTGTTATTAATCGCTTCTTCAATCACATCTTCTGGCAGATGATCACGGAAAAGTAAGCGCATTTCATCAGCAGATTTTAAGTATTCTGTGCCACTATAACGGAGGCGTTTGTCTTCAGTAATTAACTTGGCAGTTTGAATACAAAGCAAGGCATCGTGTGCCTCTACATCGTAACAGGAAATAAAGTGAGAATCGTTAGTAGCAACTACTTTAATTCCTAATTCTTTAGCAATTTTAACTATTTCTACATTGACAATCCGATCTTCTTTGGAACCGTGGTCTTGAATTTCTAAGTAAAAATCATCACCAAAAAGTTTTTTATACCATTTAGCAGTTTCCTTAGCCAGTTTCCTGTTATTAGCTAAAATCGCTTGGGGAATCTCTCCACCCAAGCAAGCACTGGTAACTATCAATCCTTCGTGGTATTGTTGGAGTAACTCTTTATTAATACAAGGACGAGCAAAAATCCCTTTACCCTGAATACCTTTCAGATTAGAAATAGTCGTTAATTTAACCAGATTTTTATAGCCTTGCGTGTTTTTGGCTAAAACAACTTGATGATATTTTCGGTGGCGAAGATTGACTTCAATATCGCCATTGACTACATACATTTCGTTGCCAATAATTGGTTTTATTCCCTTATTACGGCAGGTTTTAATTAATTCGATCGCACCATACATAACTCCATGATCGGTTAAAGCGATCGCCGGTTGTCCTAATTCGATCGCTCGATCAATTAGTGCCGGTAATTGGGAAGCACCATCAAGTAAGCTATAATCACTGTGAATATGTAAACCGACAAAAGACATAATTTTTCAGGAAAAAGTGACAAAGAAAAAGAAAAAAACCTAGAATCTACTTACTTTTAATTTTCAGCAATCACAGTCTATTTTTAGGGTTGGTTGAGAATCCTATAGGGGAAAGAACTTTCTTCTAAATTAAACCATTGTTCTCGCAGTTTCTGGTTATCATTGCTGCCAACAACAGTATCAACAAATTTTTTCCATTCGGGATCGTTTTTGGGTAAAATACAGCCATAAAGTTCGGTGGTAATCGGTTGACTGGGTAGTAGCACAAATTGTCGCGGATCCTGTCCTTGTTTAACGATTTCCCCCAGTAGAAGAATTCCATCACTAACCACTGCGTTTACTTCTCCCCTTTGTAATTTTGCCACTGCCTCACTTCGATCGCTGACAGCTTGCCAATTAGCCAGAGGATAGATATAACGAATAATACTATCGGTGGTGGTGTGGGGAATATAGGCGATCGCAACTGCCGCTAAAGTGTTATTAATATCTATTTTATCAACATTTTCCCTTTTAGTTAAAAATTGCGCTCCCGTCATAAAATAGGGAATAGAAAAATTAACCTTTTCTAGTCTTTCCTCCGTGATTGTTGCCGCATTACAGGATAAATCTACTTGTCCCTGTTCCACTTGCTGAAAACGATTGTTAGTCGTCGCTTCTGTAAAGGTTATTGTAATCGGTTTACCTAATTCTTGTGCTAATCGACGTTGGACTAAGCGCATTAATTCCACTCCGTAACCTGTCCATTGTCCCGTTTTCTCATCGATATAACTAAAGGGAACAGCATCTTTTCTAGCGGCCGCTTTTAATTCTCCTGTGCGAGCAATTCTTTGTAAAACTGTTTCTGCCAAGGCTGATAAATGTAGATTATTTATCAGTAAAAGACCTAGAAAAATAAACCAAAAGTTTTTAGACATATCAAGAAAACAAGAAGGAGATAGGGAGAAAAAAGCTAACCACCGACGCGCGATTAGCAAATGCCGCTATATTTTAACTACGATCCTCAAATAATCCACTCAAACGTTCTACTTCTGTTTGTGCTGTGTACATAGGAGTTCCGGCCAGAATTCCAGTAACATTGCGGAAAGGTTGACCGATGTGCATACCTTGATGATCGATCGAAAACTCACGAATATCCTTATCGTGCATAGAACCGCGCATTTTTAAAACAGTGATACCGCGGCGCATTTCTCCATACATTTCCACATAACGCAGCAGAATAATTGAATCGGTAATTGTAGAAATATGCGCTTCTGTAATCGAGGAACCTCCTAATAAAGTGGGAGTGGTGGAAGTAAATAATCCTCCCACCTCTTTTTGCTTAATAAAAGAAGTCAAACCGATAATAAATTCCCGAAATCCTTTCAGATTAGAAACCCTTTCTAAAGCAGATAAACTATCTACTGCCACTCGATTAGGTTGAAACTCCTCGATAATTTCCTTCATCATAATTAAATGATTTTCTAAACCCGTAGTTTCGGGATAACGGCAGACTACCTTTAATTTACCTTCCTTTTCCATGCGGTCATAATCCACCCCCCAACCGGTAGCATTTCTAAATAACTGTTCGCGACTTTCCTCGAAGGCAAAAATTAAACATCTTTCCCCATTGCTTACTCCCCCGGCCATAAATTCTGTCACCATCAGGGTTTTTCCTGTTCCTGTGGCTCCCGAAACCAAAATAACCGAATCGCGGAAGAAACCACCCCCACACATTCTATCGAGTTCGAGGCTGCCGGAAGTAATACGAATATTAGAGGATTTTTGTTCTAATTCAATAGCTGACAAAGGAATAATCACGGCCCCTTTATTGGGAATAATTGTAAAAGGAAATTCTCCTTTTTGGTGATCGGTTCCCCGATATTTTAAAATTTCGATCGTCCTTCTTCTTTTCTCATCGGTTAAAACGTTGCGTAAAATCACCACATTATCGGCCACAAACTCCTCCACCCCATAACGACTGATTTCGCCGTATTCTTGGGTTCTTTCCGCGGTCATAATCGCTGTTACTTCCAATTCTCGCAAAGCGGTTGCTAGACGAAAAAGATCACTTCTCACTTGAGCGCTATCACTCAAATGGCTAAAAATTGCGCCTAAAGAATCCATAGACACCCGTTTAGCTTTATTTTTGCGGATAGCAAACTCAATGCGAGCGATTAATGCGCCTAGGTCGTATTCTCCTGTCACCATCGGCTTTTCTTCCGGTTGGGGGGAAGCATCGACAAAGGCCCATTGGCGATTCTCCTCCCACTGCCGGATATTCCAACCAAAACCACCCATATTTTTTCTCAGTGCTTGGGGTGGCTCCTCGAAGGTGACAAAAACGCCATTTTCTCCATTTTTGATGCCTTCTGCGAGAAATTGACAGGCAAAAACCGTTTTAGCACTTCCTGCCGTCCCCGCTATCAAAGTTGCTCTTCCTTTCGGTAATCCCCCTTCCGAAAGAAAATCAAAGCCGGGGATTCCTGTTTCTAACTTCTCAATCAACTCTAGGGGATTATTTTGCGTCATTTAAGTTCTCTATGAAAACGAGCTAATGTTTATTGTACCTATTTCAGTGACCAGTGATACCGGAAATTGATCCCTAGTTTGAGAGTTTGAGCATTGGTAAGAAAATTTCCAAGACATCGTTTAAATGCAGGACAGCTTCACCCAAGCATAAAGAGATTGGTTACGTTCAAGGAAAACTATATAAGCAGGTAAATCTTAGCCACAATTAACCAAAACGGTAACAAACTAATAGTCAGAATCAAAGTAAGTTTTGTATTTAGTTGATTAATACTATTCTTGACAACTTTGATAGAGTTTAAGGTATAATCATAGTTATTTGCTCTACTATGAAAAATACAACCGATAGTAATCAAAATCAGCAAAAAACCGATAATCAAAGACAAAAAATAGCAAGAGATAATAAACCCATCCTGAAGATTAATCCTAATCAAACTATACCTTACATACAGGAAGGAGCCAAACCGAAAAATGAATAATTTCCGTTCATTTCAGGGTTCCTTGAGATGCGCCATTATTTGACGCATCTCAAGGAAAAATCAAGTAAAGTTCCCTAACTATAAAGGAACTTGAGTAATCCAATCTTGATACTTTGGTTCCTGATTGAGAACGATAGAACTTAACTTTTCTTTTAACTGATAAGTAATCGGTTTAGCCGGGGGTAAAGAAAAAGTTTCAATCTTTTTAATCGGAGTAATTTTCGCCGCAGTGCCACTTAAAAACACCTCATCAGCGATAAATAACTCCGTCTTATCTACGGGTCTTTCAATAACCGGAATACCCAAATCCCGCGCGATAGTTAAAACACTATCTCTAGTAATACCCTCTAGGATATCTTGGTCAAAACTAGGAGTAATTAGCTGACCATTTCTGATGATAAAAATATTCATTCCCGTCGCTTCACAGACCTTGCCTTGAGAATTCATTAAAATTGCCTCATCAAACCCCGATTCTACCGCTTCCGTTTTTGCTAAAGCAGAAGTGATATAAGCGGCGCTAATTTTACCTCGCAACGGGAAACTTCTATCCTCCTGACGATACCAAGAACTAATCCGACAGTTAACCCCATCGGCTGCTAAATAATCATCCATTTCTAGACCATAGACTAGAAAATCCTTCTCGATACCATGCAATCGCGGTGCAATTCCCAACCCCGAACTATAGACAAGGGGACGAATATAAAAAGGTCGGTTACACTGATTCTTTTTCACAAAATCGATAATTATTTGATAGATTTTATCAGCAGAAATCTCGTAATTAAGAAACTTAGCACTTTGACTTAAACGCTGACAATGACGTTCCAATCTAAATAATAATATCTGTCCTGGATTGCTAGGGTCGGGAGTACCTCGTAAACCCCCAAAAGCGGCAGTTCCGTAGTGTAGTGCGTGGGTAGCAACGGATAATTTTGCCTCAGTAAAAGGGATAAATTTATTCTCAAAATAGGCGAGAGGAAGGAAAGGAATTTCGGCGGTAATAGACATTTTTTTGTTGATTTAACCAAGAATTAAACGGGATTTACCCATGCGGAAAAATTTTGTTTCTGGCTATTAGAAGGATTTTCTACCCTGATAATTTCATAGCGAATCGTCTGCGGGGCAGCCAGTGGAACAGCAAGGGTTCGCAATTCATCGAGATGAAAGACTGTTATCTGAATAATATCACCTGCGCGGTAGTCTTTTAATCTTCCGTTTAACTGTTCCGCCGTCACCCGCAATCCATCGATAGCCAATAACTCATCATCAGCATTAATTCCCGCTTTTTGGCAAGGGGAACCCATCTCGACAAATTTAATTATTTCTTTACCCGCTTCACTCTGTACCCGCATTCCCAGATAAGGTATCGTCTCCCCATTGCCAACACCCCGCAGATAGAGTCCAAAAGGTTCAAGATATTCATTAAAGGGTAATTCTGCCAAACCGTCGATATAACGCCGGTAGAAGTCGCTTAAATCCACTCCAGCGGCAGATTCGAGAATTGCCTGCAATTCCCCATCGGTATAACCAATCTCCTCTTTCCCGAAATGTTGCCACATCGAGCGTAAAACATCATCGAGAGAACGACGGTTATCGGTGTGGGTGCGAATTAGTAAATCGAGAAGCAGCGACAATAATTCCCCCTTGAGATAGTAGGAAATTTGACTATTATCGCTATTGCTATCCCGTCGGTAGAGTTTTATCCAAGCATCGAAACTCGATTCGCCTAGAGGTTGGACAAGACGGCCGGGTATATTGAGATAACGAGTAATTTCTTTGCTTAAAAGCTCTAAAAAAGTCTTACTATCGTATATTCCCGCCCGTAGAGGGATTACTATATCGTAATAACTGGTGGTTCCTTCGGCAAACCAGAGGGAAGAAGTATAATTTTCTGCGTCATAATCGAAGCTTTCTAAAGCTTTTGGTCGAATACGCTTGATATTCCAGAGATGAAAGAACTCATGGGCGACTAATTGCAGAAAACGATTATATTTATCCTTATCTCGTAATCCCAAACGCGCATAGTTAAGGGTACAGGAATTTTTATGTTCTAGTCCCCCGTAACCGCTGGCCGAAAGATGTAGCAAAAAGAGATAATTATCATAGGGGAGTCCACCGAACATAGCCGACTCGGTTTGAATAATTTTAGTGGTATCAGCGATAATTTGACTAGGATTGGCGTTTCCCCGTCCCCAGATAGCTAATTGATGGGGTTTTCCCTCGACGACAAAATCGTATAACTGATGAATACCCACTTCCACGGGACTGTCCACCAGGGTATCAAAATCGGGAACGTGAAAGGTGTTTTTCTGTCCGGGTAAAGATTTTAAGGCAGTGGTAACGCGCCAATCGGCATGGGGGGGGATAATTGTCAGGGTGAGGGGATGTTTTTGATAATCGGGGATATAGAAAAATAAAGCGGCCCCGTTGAAGTAACCGTGAGTATCATCGAGATGGTTGGTTCTGACGGTTAAATCGTGGGCAAAAACGCGATATTTGACCGTTATTTCGGAACTGTCACCATTGTCAATCTGCCAGTGATTTTTAGCAACTTTGCGACTCTTGAGGTTAACAGCTTGAAAATCTTGGACTAAACGGGAGTATTCCCGCACTAGATAGGAACCGGGAGTCCAAACCGGCATTTTTAGGTTTAAAATCGGAGCTTGCCAACCGGTAATTTGTAGAGTGACTTCAAAGAGGTGTGAAGTCGGTTCCGACATAGCCACTTGATAGCTGAGACTTAAACGAGTTGAGGAGATGGTAGTGGGGGAAATAAGACTGGTCATCGGCATTACACAAGCTTTTAAGTTATTATAGCGGCAAGCTTTCGGCCAATTTACCCGGTTTCGCCGCCAAAAATCCGATGGTTTTGCAAGATTTTACCGAGCAGTTTTGGCACTGTAACCCCCGCAGGATTTGCGGTTTTTTTTGCCGATTCAGCGTCTTTCTGCTGGGGGTGCGGGAGGAGCCACATCGGGGGGAGGAGTTACCGGTAGGGGAACCGAACGAGTTTCGGGAGCTGCCACAGTGACGGGAACGGTAATCGGTTCGGCTGCTGCGGGGGCCGTATTTTGAGGACGAGGAGCAGCGGCACTGGTAGGAGCAGTCCTAGTACGCCGACGACTAGAACGGCGTTGGCTCGGTTCGCTAGTATTAGAACGGACGATAGTTTGCTCACGACTTACCCGAACCCGTCGCCGTCTGCGGATAGGTCCTTCGGTGGGGGAACCCTCATCGCTGCTGGCTAAACGATTGTTAGTAGTTTGGGTAAAGTAGGTACGTCGGGGTTTAATTGGTTCCGCTTTTAATGTCACCGGACGTTTGCCTAAATTCGGTTCTGGGAAACCTTGATAGGGAATATCCTTGATTGCTTCTAACATAAATTGTCGCCACATCCAAGCGGACATGGTACTGGCTCCATTGGTGGGTTTATTATTGTCATTACCGAGCCAAATTCCCGTGACTAATTGGGGAATATAACCGATAAACCAAAGGTCGCGAGCCTTGTCAGAAGTGCCAGTTTTTCCTGCCACCGGACGACCAATTTGTGCGGGGGTTCCCGTTCCCGAATTAACCACATCCTGCAGCATCCAAGTCATCGTCGCTGCCGTGTTTTGATTGAGAGCAGTTTTCGGTTTAAAATTGGCTTGATAAATTACTTTACCATTGCGATCGAGTACCTGATTAATACCGTAAACTGGTTGATGCACACCATTATTAGCAAAAGTGCCGTAGGCGCTGGTCAATTCTAAAAGATTGACTTCCGAAGCACCCAAAGCCAAAGAATAAGTGGGTAAAAGTTTCGACTGGATACCCATATCTTGAGCTAATTTAATCACCGGATTCCAACCCACAGCTACTAACACCTGAACTGCCACCACATTCAGGGAAGAAGTCAAAGCATCGCGCATGGACACCGCGCGGCCGCTATACCTATCACCGTAGTTTTCCGGTTTATAACCATCCACCACATACTGAGCATCTTTATAATTAGAATAGGGGGATTTACCCGCCGCAATCGCCGCCGCGTAGACAAAAGGTTTAAAAGTAGATCCCGGCTGACGTTTTGCTTGTGTCACCCGATTGAACTGATTCTTATCGTGGTCAATTCCCCCGACCATAGCCTTAATTTGCCCATTTTTGGGGTCAATTGCCACTAAAGCCGCCTGTTGGAAGTTCTGCCACCTGCCATAACGAGAAACCGCTCTTTCTACCACTTCCTCCGCTTCGCTTTGCCAACGAGGATTAAGGGTAGTTTTTACCACCAATCCCCCCGCTTCTAGGGTTTTAGCGGGAACCAGTTGCGGCAGTTCTTTTTCCACATAATCGGTAAAATAGGCCGCTTGCCGTTGCAGACGTTTTAGGGGACTGGTTTTCAGTCCTAGGGGAGATGCGATCGCTTGTTCTGCTTGAGCGTTAGTAATAAATCCCACCTCGGCCATAGTTTTGAGGACGATATTACGCCGTTCTAGGGCAGATTTAGGGTTTTCGAGGGGAGAATAGAGACTAGGAGCGGGAACAATGCCAGCAAGGGTGGCAGCTTCGGCTAGAGTTAATTTATCGACGGGTTTACTGAAATATAACCAAGCGGCATCGGCAAGACCGTAGGCCCCGGAACCGAGATAAACTAGGTGGAAATAACGCTCTAAAATCTGGTCTTTTGTATATTTATCTTCTATTTTCTGAGCGATACGCATTTCGCGTAATTTGCGATCAAAACTCCTTTCTTGGGATAAAAAGACAATCCGGGCCAATTGTTGGGTGATGGTGCTGCCTCCCTCCACCACTCCCCCGGCTCTCAGGTTAGAAAAGAGAGCGCGAGCAATACCCTGGCCATCAACTCCCCCGTGTTCGCGAAAACGGCGGTCTTCACTAGCGATAAAGGCCTCCTGTACCAGTGGGGGAACTTGGGCAATTTTCACGGTTTCGTAAGTGCTAGGGCCATTTTGCTTGAGGATTTCCCCATTAGCGGCTTGAATGGTTAGGGTGCCTGGACGAGTATATGTTTGTATATCGGCGATATTTTGCGGTAGAGAGGTTTCAAGGCGATAAATGCCCCAACCTACCCCCAAAATGCCCCCAGTTACGCCTAATCCCAATCCCAAGTACAAGCCAAAGCGGGGATGTTGTCGCCATTGCGGTAAGGGGGAATTATCGAGCAGGGTAGTAAATTTGTTCTTCAGGGGTTTTAACGTCTCTAGAGCCTTGCTACTGGTTCGGGAGACTAAATTGACCTTTTTTTCTTCAGAAGCCGCTTCTACTGGCTTTTCCCCAGCAACGGGCGCAGATTCGGAGTCGATAGGATCGACTTTAGGGGGTTGCTGGGAATTCTCTAATTTATTAGCGAGATTATGAAAAAATTGACTAAGTTTTTGTTTGTATTTCATGTTAGTTGAGCGGGTGTGGGAAGTGGGGAAGTGGGGTGTGGGGTGTGGGGTGTGGGGTGTGGGGAGAATAAATAAAAATAATTTCCCGACGACCGACTCCTGACTCCTTAAAGATCGCTAAATTGTCGCCACCATTGCTGGAGAGGGTAATAGAGGAGGGGAGTCCAGAGACTACTAAGCAGAGCAGAAGTGAGGCCAATGCGTTGATAATCGAGCCAAAGATCGGCGAGATTTTTGCCTCCTTGTAGATAGTATTGAAAAGCGATCGCACCATCGGCGATTAAAGTCATAACAAAGACAATTAGGACCACGGCGATCAATTCTTCTTTAACATAACGTTGTCGGTGTAAACGGGAAGTGAGGAAGCCGATCAGACCAAAAACCATGATATGGGAAGGATAATTAGAGGTAAGACTATCTTGAATAGCACCGAGCGCTAATCCGGCCACCACACTATCGAGACAAGAGCGATTGAGACTCCAACTAACCAACCAAATCAGTAACCAATTGGGAGAGATGCCTAAAATCTCCATACCGGGCAGCCGCATTAAGGAAAGAAAGGTACAGAGAAGCAGTGAAGCGATAGTGACTAAAATATTCAGGATAAAACGAGAACGGGCTGATAAACGGCTTAATTTCAGCATAATTCCCCCTCTCACTGCTGAGGTTGCGGGTGAACGAAGACCCATTCGAGATTGTCCACAGTGGCGGTAAATTCAATTTTGGCGGTGGGGGCGGGATTTTCCTGTAAATTAAGGGAAATTATGCGACCGATGGGCAAACCTGGCGAAAAAAGACTACTAAAAGCCGAAGTCGTCACCACATCTCCCGGTTTCACATCGGGAGCTTTTTCAAAAAAGCGCAGGGTAGCGACTTGGGAATCCTGACCTTGAATCAAACCCATGGACCGACTACGATTTACCGTTGCTCCGATGCGACTTTGGGAATTACTGACCAATAAAACTTTGCTGGTGTGGGGAGTAACTTCTGTAATCCGTCCCACTAAACCGCCAATTCCCGTCACCGAAGCACCCACTGGCACACCATCGGCGCTACCCCGACCAATAATTACCTGTTGCCACCAATCATCGGCGCTGCGGCCAATAATTGGGGCAGAAATCAGGGGTTTTTTCTGGGTTTGATAATAACCAAGCTGTTTTTTTAATTGTTGATTTTGATATTCGACTTCACTTAAACGATTTTGTAATTCTCGCACCCGTTGATCGGCCAGAAGTTGCTCTTGCAGATTAGTTTCCTCTCCCTGAAAAGGGCGGGTTAATAAACCATACAATTCTAAAATCGCCCCACTTTGATAGGTGCGAATGTACCAAGCCCCCCCCAGAGCGGCAGCGAGCAGAAAAAGCCGCCATCCCTGCTGTGTCCATTTTCGTCGTGCTGAATACATGAGCGATTTTAAACCTCTTGGCTGTGTAGAGTGAGAATCCGTGTATTTTGCCGCTAACCGATCCTAGTGACCTTTAGACATTGCGAGTTGTTTCATTAACGATCCGCTCAAAGAGTTTCTGATTTTTTAACACTTCTCCCGTGCCTTTGACCACACAGCGCAGGGGATCTTCAGCGACATGGGTAACGATACCGGTTTCGTGACTGACTAGGCGATCGAGTCCCCGTAATAAAGCACCTCCTCCCGCTAACATGATGCCGCGATCGATAATATCGGCCGCTAATTCGGGGGGAGTTTTTTCTAGGGTACGTTTGATCGCATCAACGATCACGGAAAGTGGCTCATCCATACTTTCCCGCACTTCCTCCGCTTTGATCGTCACGGTGCGGGGTAAACCGGACATAAGATGCAATCCCCGCACTTCCAGAGGAGGAAATTCATCTCCGGGGGAGGGATAAGCCGAACCAAGGCGAATTTTAATATCTTCGGCCGTGCGTTCCCCGATAATCAGGTTATGGACTTTTTTCAGATAGGCGATAACTGCTTCCGTCAGTTCATCCCCGGCCACACGGACTGATTCGCTGATCACGGTCCCATCAAGACTGAGAATGGCCACTTCCGTGGTGCCACCACCGATATCGATGATCATATTACCCGTCGCTTCCGAGACGGGTAAACCGGCACCCAAGGCCGCCGCAACCGGTTCATCAATTAACCCCACTTCTCGCGAGCCGGCATTTTTGGCCGCATCCACCACCGCACGTCTTTCTACTCCAGTAATGCCACTGGGAACACCGATTACCATGCGGGGATTGCCAATCGTGCCATCGAGCGCTCGTTTGATGAATTCCGCTAACATGATCTCGCAACTGTAAAAATCGGCGATTACCCCATCGCGCAGGGGTCGCAGAGCGGTGACATGGCCCGGAGTGCGACCGAGCATTTTTTTGGCCTCCTCCCCGACGGCGACCGGGTTACGATCTTGATCGATCGCCACTACCGATGGTTCCTCTAAAACGATGCCTTTCCCTGATACATAAACGAGGGTGTTTGCTGTCCCCAAGTCTATACCTATGTCCCTTGATAAGCCTAGACCTCTAAAAAAACCCGCCACTTGTTTTCACTCCTGTTCTTATAAAACGTTGCTATAGCTAGACTTTCGATCGAATCGACTTGGATTTTATTAGGTTTTGTTTCTCAAGTCTAGTTAATTATCGCTTCTTTCTCTCCAGATTTACGCAAGTCTTCGGCCTAATTTTCTGGCTGCCCACCGGTCAAGTCCAAGGTTTCGGGCTAAAATAAACATACTATTGTACTAAATTGAGGATTTAAGACCATGAGTTTAAATCTGGTTCATTTGGTGGGACGAGCGGGGAGAGACCCAGAAACCAAGTATTTCGAGTCGGGTAAGGTTTTATGTACCTTGACTTTAGCGGTTAATCGTCGCTCTAAAAATAGCGATCAGCCGGATTGGTTCGATCTGGAAATTTGGGGCAAAACGGCGGAAGTAGCCGCTAATTATGTGAAAAAAGGCGGTTTAATCGGGATTAAAGGTTCTTTAAAAATGGATACCTGGAATGATAAAAATACGGGATTAGCTCGCTCTAAACCGGTGATTCTCGTCGATCAATTAGATTTACTCGGTTCTAAACGCGATAGTGAGGCTTATTCCGAGCGAGAATTTTAAAGCTTGAGCGGCATTATTTCCCGATTTTAGGTGTGTTACCAGAGGCTAACACACCCTTATTTATTATCTAATTGACTGGAAAAATATTGCTGTAAATCTGGTAAAATTTCTCTATAAATAGCTGTATTTATGTCTATATCCCAGCCAAGAATAGAATGAAAAGGAATAATTTCTACCACGGAATTACTATAGGCGATCCCTTGTAAAGTCCCGACAAATTCCGGAGTCCAGAGATTTTCTTGCAGGGAAATATTTTGTTTTTTTAACCAGCCGATCAAAGCCGAGCGCCCGATCCCGGGTAAAATATCAGCAGTAAGCAGGGGACTGTACCAGCAATTATCTTTCCATCCCCATAAATTGCCCGTGCTAGTTTCTAACCAATTCCCGACTCGATCGACTAATATCGCCTCTTTTGCTCCTTTTTTTTGAGCCGTTTGTGACGCTAACCAAGGGGTCAAATAATTACCCGTTTTATGTTCTCCTAAAACTCGTTGCCAAGTGGGATTATCTATTACCCACCCAATAATTCCCCGCTCTTGTCTAAGGTGTAAATCTTCAGGAAGAAATCTGCCTTTAATCCACTCCCTACCATCGGGAAAAATTGTGATTCTCAGGACAGGATAGAATAGGGATAATTTTTCTGATCCTTGGCGAATTCGCTGCCAATCGGGAGCGGGCCAGTGGAAAACCTGTAAACTAGAGTGCAGACGTTGGAGATGGTCTTGCCAATGGGTCAGGGGATGATCTAAGCTTTGTTGATAGATACGCAGGGTAGTAAAGATTGTGGCCCCATAAAGCAGTCCAATATCATCAATACCCAGACTTATTCGCTCATCCTCGATTAATTCGCCATTATACCAATACATAATCAGTTAACTGTTTACTGCCCTAGCTTATGAACCGTCAAAAATTTACTTGGGGATATTCTAGTTATAAATTGCGTCAGAGAGAAAATTTTAAAGAATTTCTGTGTTTACTGGGATTATTAATAGCGGCCTTAATTATCTATCTAGTGGGATTAGGTAATTTACCCTTGCGGGATTGGGATGAAGCGACCATCGCTCAGGTGGCCAAGGAAATTAGCCAAACCCCACTGGAACAATTGCGCTGGTTATTTCCCAGTTTTTGGGGTGATCCCTACCTGAATAAACCGCCGTTGATTCACAGTTTAATTGGTCTAACCTACCATTTTTGGGGCATTAATGAGGCCAATACTAGACTAATTCCCGCTTTTTTTACAGCTTTATCGGTGCCGCTTCTCTATCTTCTCGGTCGAGAAATTTTTCCCGCTCGTTTGCCAGCTTTACTGTCGGCCTTGATCTATCTAACTCTTTTGCCGGTGGTGCGCCATGGCCGTTTAGCCATGTTGGATGGAGCGGTATTATGTTTTGAAATCCTGATGTTTGTTGGTTTACTGCGCTCACGACGCGATTTACGCTGGTCTGTGGGGGCGGGGTTGGGATTTGCCCTCCTTTGTCTGACTAAGGGTATTATGGGGCTATTATTGGCGGGTATCGGCTTTATTTTTCTGCTCTGGGATACCCCCCGGTTATTAACGTCTGCCTATTTTTGGTCGGGTTGGTTATTGGGAGCAACCCCCGCTTTTGCCTGGTATAGCGCCCAATTTTGGCACTACGAGCGGGAGTTTCTCGATTCCCTTTTTGTTCAACAGTTAAAGCGAGTGAGTGACGATCTGGACAATCATCGCGGACCGTTTTGGTATTATCTGCTAGAAATTATTAAATATAGTTGGCCCTGGTTAATTTTCTCGGTTTGGGGTTTACGTTTAGCTCGTCAGGAATATCTCTACAGTTGGGCGAAGTTACTGTTAGTTTGGACGGGTGTTTATCTGCTGGTGGTTTCGGTAATGGCGACTAAATTGCCTTGGTATATTCTGCCGATCTATCCGGCCTTGGCTTTAGCGGCCGGTTATGCCTTGGCGCAGGTGGTTAATCTTCCCATCGATCTCCCCTATAATCCAATCTGGTCAATTATTCTGGGTATGATCGGCGTTGTGGCGGGTTTATTAGCTTTAATGGCCTATGTCCCCGGTAATTTTGCCGCTATCGAACCTATCCATCCCTTAATTATTTTAACCTTATTGTCACTTTCTCTGACCATGGTGACAACGGCGATTTTGTTAGCTCGGCGCTCGGAACAATTCAGCGTGGTTTTACTCTGGGGAATGTTGGTTTCTTTGTTTATTTTTGTCAATTCTCCCCTGTGGATCTGGGAATTAAATGAGAATTTCTCCGTCAAACCTGTGGCGATTTTAGTACAGAAATATGTGCCGGCCGATCGCCCTGTTTATATTGCTTTTGCCTACGAGCGTCCCTCATTAAATTTTTATAGTGGTCGTCGGGTTTTTCCCCTTGCTGCTGAAGAATTAATCAATCATTGGCAAAGTCACAAGCAACCTTACCTAATTATCGATCGTCAAACCAAAGAAGCTACTGATTTAGAAGGGTTAAAGGTGATCGGGTCCACGGATTCTGGTTGGTTTTTGGTGACGAAGCAGTAGTGATACTAAATCCGTTGAGTATAGGCTACATATCAGGACAGGCAAAAGGCAATAGGCAATAGGCAAAAGGAGCAATAGATAATCAGTTTTTAATAACCAGATTTAGTATGAGGTTAATTTTGTCCATAGGTGGATAGCAAATTAGCTTAGACTTTAACTTGCTGGCTTCAAATATTACAAAACTTTTACAAGTTGCGTTAAAATCACCCCTAGCGATAAAACGCAACACTTTTGTAATTGTTGAAACCGAGATTAATATGCTAAATAGGTCAATTACGGCCGAGAAAACCGAGGAATTCGCTCCTGCTGACCTGCAAGACCTGCTAGACTGTACCGATAGCTTTGTTAACCGTCACATTGGACCGACGGAGACGGAAATCGAGAAAATGCTGGCGGTTTTGGGTGTTGCTACCGTTGAGGAATTAATCGCTAAAACTGTCCCCGCAGCAATTCGTTTACAAAAAAGCCTTAATCTAGCACCTGCCTTGAGTGAATACGCCGCTCTTGCCCAATTAAAAGCTATTGCCTCCAAAAATCAGGTATTTCGCTCCTTTATTGGCATGGGCTACCATGACTGTATCACCCCGCCGGTAATTCTCCGCAACATCTTAGAAAATCCGGGTTGGTACACCGCCTATACTCCCTATCAAGCGGAAATCGCCCAGGGACGCTTAGAAGCTCTCTTAAACTTCCAAACTCTCATCACTAGCTTAACCGGTCTCGAAATTGCTAACGCTTCCCTCCTCGATGAAGGAACAGCAGCTGCAGAAGCGATGAGCATGAGTTACGGACTGTGTAAAACTAAAGCCAATGCTTTCTTTATCTCTAGTAGTTGCCATCCCCAAACGATTGAAGTTGTTAAAACCAGAGCGATTCCTTTAGGTATTGATATTATTATTGAGGATCATCGTCTCTTTGACTTCCAAACGCCGATTTTTGGCGCATTATTACAATATCCAGCCACCGATGGCGTAATTTATGATTATCGGCAATTTATCGCCAAAGCGCAGGAAAATGGGGCTTTAGTCACCGTTGCCGCCGATATTCTCAGTTTAGCTCTGTTGACTCCCCCCGGCGAATTGGGGGCTGATATTGCCGTGGGTAGCAGTCAACGCTTTGGGGTTCCTTTAGGTTATGGGGGTCCCCATGCCGCCTATTTTGCCACCAAAGATGCCTATAAACGCAGTATTCCGGGGCGCATTGTCGGGGTATCGAAGGATAGTCAGGGTAAACCCGCACTGCGTTTAGCTTTGCAAACCAGGGAACAACATATCCGCCGGGATAAAGCCACCAGTAATATTTGTACCGCACAGGTGTTACTAGCGGTGATTGCTTCCATGTACGCGGTGTATCACGGACCGGAAGGAATCAAGAAAATCGCCCAAAGAGTGCAGAAATTAACCGCTTTATTGGCAACTGGTTTAAAACAGTTGGGTTATGAGGTGGGGAAAGAACCGCGCTTCGATACGCTCAAGGTTACGGTATCCACGGGGGTTAAGGATCTCCTAGCCAAGGCAAAAACCCATAAGATTAATCTGCGTTATTTTGATGACAATAATTTAGGGATTAGTCTCGATGAAACCACCAGTCTCAGGGATGTGTGGGATTTATGGCAAATTTTTGCCCCCACCGAGGAATTACCCTTTACCACGGCGGAATTAGTCGAGAAAATTAGTCTAGAATTACCCGCTAATCTAACCCGTACCAGTGCCTATCTTACCGAGCCGGTGTTCAATCGTTACCACTCGGAAACGGAATTACTAAGATATCTGCACCGTCTGGAAACAAAGGATCTAGCCTTAAATACTTCCATGATTCCCCTCGGTTCCTGTACGATGAAACTCAATGCCGTAGCGGAGATGATTCCGGTAACTTGGGCAGAATTCGGCAAATTACACCCTTTTGCCCCGATTGACCAAGCAGAAGGCTATCAACTGCTCTTTCAACAGTTAGAGACTTGGTTAGGGGAAATTACCGGGTTTGACGGCATTTCTCTACAACCGAACGCTGGTTCTCAGGGAGAGTATGCCGGTTTACAGGTGATCCGAGCCTACCATGAAAGTCGCGGTCAAGGTCATCGTCAGATTTGCTTAATTCCTGAGTCCGCTCACGGGACTAATCCTGCCAGTGCCGTTATGTGTGGTATGAAAGTAGTGGCGGTTAATTGCGATTCTCGGGGCAATATTGATATTGATGACCTGAAAACTAAGGCCCGGAAGCATCAGGATAATCTAGCGGCTTTGATGGTAACGTATCCTTCCACTCACGGCGTTTTTGAACAGGGAATTAGCGAAATTTGCGCCTTGATTCATCAATACGGTGGTCAAGTCTATATGGATGGCGCCAATATGAATGCTCAGGTGGGTTTATGTCGTCCGGCGGATTTTGGCGCCGATGTCTGTCACTTGAATCTCCATAAAACTTTCTGTATTCCCCACGGTGGGGGGGGACCCGGCATGGGACCAATCGGAGTAAAATCCCATTTAGTGCCTTTTCTGCCCGATGTTTCCCTAGTTTTGGCGAAATTATCCCCAGAAACCGCTAACGGTAAGCATCAGGACTCGATTGGGGCAATTTCGGCCGCGCCTTGGGGTAGTGCCAGCATTTTGGTGATTTCTTGGATGTATATCGCTATGATGGGGGCAGCGGGCTTGAAAAAAGCGACAGAAGTGGCAATTTTGAACGCTAATTATATGGCTTTTCGTCTGGAGTCGGCCTATCCGGTTTTATTTAAGGGTAGCGCGGGAACGGTTGCCCATGAGTGCGTGATCGATTTACGTCCCCTGAAAAAACAGGCCGGCATCGAGGTGGAAGATGTGGCAAAACGCTTGATGGATTTCGGTTTCCACGCGCCGACGGTTTCTTGGCCCGTGGCGGGTACAATGATGGTGGAACCCACGGAAAGCGAATCTTTGGGCGAATTAGACCGTTTTTGTGAAGCTTTGTTAACTATCTATCAAGAAGTACAAGCGATCGCTAATGGTAGCATGGATCCCCACGATAATCCTTTGAAAAATGCCCCCCACACAGCCGCAGTTTTAACTGCCGATGATTGGAGTCGTCCCTATTCCCGTCAACAGGCAGCTTACCCGCTTTCTTGG
The DNA here is from genome assembly GCF_000981785.2 of Microcystis aeruginosa NIES-2549. Taxonomy (NCBI): domain Bacteria; kingdom Bacillati; phylum Cyanobacteriota; class Cyanophyceae; order Chroococcales; family Microcystaceae; genus Microcystis; species Microcystis aeruginosa. Next base: position 24,679 of record NZ_CP011304.1, read on the forward strand.
CTAAAAGATTATAAATTCTGGCCGGTAGTGGGACGGGTTGATAATGCTTACGGGGACAGAAATCTGGTTTGTTCCTGTGAGGGTATGGACGCTTATAAGTAATCGTAATTCCTTGATAATATTTGGTGGGGTAGTGGCAAATTACCCCGCTTTTTTCTGGTTTTTCGGAACTTGATCCGTAAAATTAAGTACCTCTCGTGCCACTCGCTCACAACTGCCTACTGTTCCTAAACCGGCCCTAGTTTCTGCGTATTCATCTAACATTTTTTGGCGACGTTGCTGATTTAATAATAGGTCTAGACATTCCTGCATAATTCTCTCTGGATTAGCTTCCTCTTGTAATAATTCGGGAACAATTTCTCGCATTAGAACTAAATTTACCGGTGAGACAAATGGTACAGAAAGCTTCATAATATTGCGGGCAATCCAAGCAGTAACTGCACTTAAACGGTAAACCACCACCTGCGGCACGTTTAACAAAGCAATTTCGAGATTAACTGTACCAGACTTAGCCACAGCCAGATCGGCTGCGGCAATCGCTTCTAAAGTCTGATCTCGTTCCATAATGACCGCATTTAATCCATATTCCGCTACTAATTCTCGCATTTTTGGTTCGTATAAAGCTAAGGGAACGGGAATTAAAAACTTAATATCGGGTATTTTTTCCTGTAATTTTTTAGCAGCAGCGCACACCGTAGGCACGAGATATTTAAACTCCTGTTGACGGGAAGCAGGTAACAAAGCGATCACGGTTTCTTCGGGTTTTATTGCCCATTTTTGCCGCATTTCTTGCCGATTGGGAGCATTAGCCATACGATCAACTAAAGGATGTCCCACCCAAGTTACCGGTAAACCTTTTGTTTCAAAAAAACGAGCTTCGGCAGGAAAAATTGCCAATAATTTATCGGTGACGGCGATTAATTTTTCCGTATTAAATAACTTTTCTGCTGTGGACCTTAGTTTAGCTGAGGGGATATTTTCTTCCGACCAAATCCACACCTGTGGGGCAATATAATAAATAATTGGGACATCGGGAATAATTTTTTTAGCCGATTGACCGATCGCCACATTTGCCCCCACATAATCAATTAAAATAATGATATCAGGGGGATTATCTCTAAAAAACTCTTTTGCTCGTTTTTGTAGTTGTAAGGTTGGCAAAATAAAGGGGATAGATTCAATTAATCCCATGGCAGCCAGTCGAGTGGTTTTACCCAACATTTTTGCTCCGGCTAACTCCATGCGATCGCCACCTAGGGCAAAAATTTCTAACTCAATTTCCTGGGTTTTAGCCAGTTTAAAAAGGGATTCAATCAGCATGGCTGCCTGTAAATCACCCGATACCTCACCCGTACTAATAAATATACGCATTTGGATAATTATTTAATAATAAAAGAATTCAGAAGTCAGGAGATAGGAGATAGGAGATAGGATTCAGGAGATTATTTTTATTTATTTTTCCCACTTCCCTACACCCCACACCCTACACCCTACACCCCACACCCTACACCCCACACCCCACAGACTGTTCCTCAATAAATTATTTCCCCGGAATTAAACCGCGACGTTTTTCTCCTGTGGTAGAGGATTGTAAAAATTGACAGAGATGTTGAACATGGGGGTTATCGGTTAAGAGAGAAACTTGTTCTAAAGCCTCCTGAAGATTTATATTAGAACGATAGATAATCCGAAAAGCTTTTTTCAGTAAAGCTAGATCTTCATCGGTAAAACCTGCTCTTTGTAAACCGACTAAATTAAGAGTTCGCACCCGACAGGGATTGCCTTCTACTAAAGTAAAAGGGGGAACATCGCGATCAATACGACTCATTCCTCCTAACATGGCCATTTTGCCAATATGAACAAATTGATGTACTCCTAAAACCCCCCCGATAACTGCTTTTGATTCGATCTGGACATGACCGGCCAAGGCGACACTATTAGCGATAATAATGTTATCTTGCAAAATACAATTATGGGCAACGTGAACATAGGCCATTAATAAATTATTATTGCCAATTTGGGTAACTTCTCCCGTATCGGTGGCGCGATTAATCGTGACAAACTCGCGAATTTGGTTATTATCACCAATTTCCACGCTACTTTCGCCACCTTTATACTTTAAATCCTGTGGTTCATTACCAATAACAGCCCCAGAAAAAATATGATTACCCTTGCCAATTTTAGTCGGACCCTCAATGACCACATGGGCATCAATAATTGTATCAGCTTCAATTTCCACATTGGCCCCGATCACAGCATAGGGACCAACTTTAACCTTGGGATCAAGTTTTGCCGACGGATGGATAACCGCAGTGGGGTGGATTAACGTATTCAAAGGGAAGTCTCCCGCGCTCAACTTCGTCACTGTATGAATCATCGGAAATTTTGGGTCTGAAACCCCGCCGTTCTACGGCGGCTTTACGTTAGAATTAAAAGGCCAGTCTCGAAAACCAAGTGGACGGCGCAGCACCTTGAAAACTCGGCTTAGGGGGTTCCGACCAGAAAAGCTTGGCCGGGTAAAAAGTCTAAGCAACAAGTACAAGAAGCTATAGGCGGTCAACGTACCGTGGGACACACGGAATCGGGCTTCTGAAATGGGGCGAAAGTCTGTGGACTCTGTGTAAGACAGTACATGGTTTTTTAACTGTGGTATGCGACGGTGGTGGAAGCAGAAACTTAAATCGTGAGGTTTAGGAATCGCCGCACTTTTAGGGCGGCGAGGATGTCAAGGTATAGCTTATCCTATATTGGACAGATTGTGATCAAGATTGATAGCGGTTGCTTGCGGAGGGGACGACTTTAATGGGGAACCAGAACCCGATAAACTATTAACCAGATTCTCTTGGTTCCTTCGTCCCTCCCATCCTGATAAAAAATATATGAGTAATAATAGACCTAAAATTATAGTCTTAGATGACGACCCGACAGGTTCCCAAACAGTCCATAGTTGTCTGTTATTGATGCGGTGGGATGAAGATACTCTCCGCTTGGGATTGGCAGATAATGCGCCAATTTTCTTTGTTTTGACCAATACTCGCGCTTTAACCCCCGAAAAAGCCGAGTCTGTCACGCGAGAAGTCTGTCATAACCTGAAAACTGCCTTAAATAAAGAGGGAATCGAGGATTTTTTGGTGGTTAGTCGTTCCGATTCTACCCTGCGCGGGCATTATCCGATCGAAACTGATGTTATTGCCGAAGAATTGGGCGGTTTTGATGCTCATTTCCTGATTCCAGCCTTTTTTGAGGGGGGGAGAATCACTCGCGATAGTATTCACTATTTAATCATCGATGGCGTTCCCACTCCCGTCCACGAGACGGAATTTGCTCGCGATTCGGTTTTTGCCTACCATTACAGTTATCTGCCGGATTATGTGGAGGAGAAAACGAAAGGTAAAATTAAAGCAGATGATGTGGAGAGATTTTTGCTGGCAGATATCCGTCAAGGTAGTTTAGAACGACTGCAAAAGCTCAAAAATAATCAATGTGGGGTGGTAGATGGGGAAACTCAAGCGGATCTCGATCGCTTTGCTGAAGATATTTTAACCGCCGCAGGGGAGGGAAAAAAATTTTTATTCCGTAGTGCCGCCAGTATTTTAACTTCTTTGGCTAATTTAGGAACTCAACCGATCGCACCCGAATCTATGGGTAAGTATAAGCCCACGGGGGAAGCCGGGGCAATTATCGTCGGTTCCCACGTCAAAAAAACTACCCAACAATTAGATGAACTGCTTCAACAACCCAACACCGTCGGAGTCGAAATCGATGTGACGGCATTGCGCGATCGTCCTGACCAACGAGAGCAACTCCTAGCACAAGTTCTGGAAAAAGTCAAGCTTATTCACAAAAATAAACAAACCCCCGTGATCTATACCAGTCGGCAAGAGTTAACCTTTGCCTCTGTGCAGAAACGCCTTGATTTTGGGGTTGCCGTCTCCACCCTGTTAATGGACATTGTTAAGGGTTTACCCAGTGACATCAGTTTTTTAATCAGTAAAGGCGGAATTACCTCCAATGATGTCTTAAGTACGGGTTTAAGCCTGCAATCAGCCCGTTTACTCGGTCAGATTCTCCCCGGTGTCTCCATGGTCCGCACAGAAGCCGATCATCCCCTCTTTCCTAATTTACCTGTGGTTCTTTTCCCGGGTAACGTCGGTGATGTCCAAGCTTTAGCTACAGTTTATCAACGTTTGTGTCAATAGGAGGCAATCAGTAATCAGTGATCAGTTATCAGTTATCAGATGTGAGTTTTCAGTTCACTGATTACCGAAAAAAAGCTCCCCTCTCCCTTCTCTCCCCTCCCCAATTCATAATTCATAATTCATAATTCCCACTGCTGCTGGCTGCTCAAGGTTCATAATGAAAGAAACATCTATACTGATAGCCGGTTAATTTTTATGAAAACTGTTGTCGATAGGGACTTGCAAAGGCTAGAAGATTTAATTATCAACGGACAAAAAGCAATCGAAACTCGTTTCACGGCGATCGAGAATAGTATCGTCGAAATTCAGGCTGATATTGGCGAAATTAAAGCTGATATTAAGGAAATCAAGCAAGATGTTAAATCCCTAGAGATAGGACAGGCAAAATTAACCGAAAGAGTCGAAGGGATGGATAATCGCCTCAAAATAGTCGAGGGCAGTCAAAAAAATCAAATTTGGGCATTGATAACCATTTTAGGCGGTTCACTAATTACCGCTTCCGTCGGTTTGCTGATCGCTATTTTGCGCTTTGTCTTTTTTAAGTAAAAAATTATCTTTATGGATGAAACTAAAACCGGAATAAATCAAGAAATTGACCTAGAAACCGAAAAAATTGAGCCATCAGCCTCGGTAATGGAAAGATACGCCCAAATCCACCTAAAAAGTGAGGGCGAGAAATTGGTGCTAATTTTACCCAAAACTGGTGCCGGGGAGACAAGTCAGGATTGGACAGATATCTTGACAGGATTAAAATATTATCTCCGTAATAGCGGCCAAAACTGCCCCGCTAGAACACCAGTACACCTACGGGCCAACAATCGCCTGATGGATACACGGCAACTACAAGCGATCGCCACAATTTTAGACAGTGCCGAATTACCCCTGCACACCATCGAAACCCAAAGAAGACAAACCGCAGTAGCAGCGGCAACCATGGGTTACAATGTCGAACAAATGCGCTCCAATCCAGGGGTTTTCGGGGATGAGCAACCTCCCCAATCTCCCCTCGCCGAACCTTTGTACTTAAAAACTACCCTGCGATCGGGTGTAGAAATCCGTCACCCGGGTACAGTTATGGTCATGGGCGATGTCAACCCCGGCGGATCGATCGTCGCTGATGGCGATATATTAGTTTGGGGGAGTTTACGCGGTGTGGCCCATGCGGGATTCCGCGGCGATCAAGCGGCAGTAATTATGGCCCTGCGAATCGATTTAACTCAACTGAGGATCGCGGAATTAGTGGCACGGGCCCCAGCTTTAGACAGCGATCGCATGGAACCAGAAATTGCCTGTATCAGCGAAGGAGGAATTCGCATCATTGGGGCTTATAATTTTTCCAGAACCTACACCTTTAAAGATCAAGTTGGATGGGTCGAAAAAAGGTGATCAGTGACCGGTAAACAGTGATCAGTAAACGGTGATTCAGTGACCAGTAAACATAGGGATTAACTGCGTTGAAATGAAAAACTCTATCAAACCAATAACTGATAACTGATAACTGATAACTGATAACCAGTAACTGATAGCTGATAACTGATAACTGATAACTGATAACTGATATAAATTATGGCTCGTGTAATTGTGGTGACATCGGGAAAGGGAGGAGTCGGTAAAACGACGGTAACGGCGAACTTAGGTTCAGCCTTATCTCAATTAGGCTGTCGAGTCGCCCTTGTCGATGCCGATTTCGGACTGAGAAATCTCGATTTATTGTTAGGATTAGAACAGCGTATCGTTTATACTGCCCTCGATGTGGTGGCGGGAGATTGTAGCCTTGATAAAGCTTTAGTTAAGGATAAAAGACAGGAAAATCTGGTACTATTACCGGCGGCACAAAATCGTACCAAAGAGGCAATTACTGCCGATCAAATGAAGGATTTAGTCGCCCAATTGTCAAAAAGTTATGATTATGTATTGATTGATTGCCCGGCAGGAATTGAAATGGGTTTTCGCAATGCGATCGCCGCTGCCCAGGAAGCGATCATAGTTACTACCCCAGAAATGTCGGCAGTGAGAGATGCCGATCGAGTGGTGGGATTACTAGAAAGCGAGGATATTAAAAGTATCCGTCTGATTGTCAACCGGCTGCGGCCGGAAATGATTCAACTCAACCAGATGATCAGCGTCGAGGATATTCTCGACCTCTTGGTAATTCCCCTGCTGGGGATTATTCCCGACGATCAAAGAATTATTATTTCCACTAATAAAGGGGAACCATTAGTATTAGAGGAGAAGACTTCTCTCCCTTCTATGGCCTTTAGAAACATTGCCCAACGTTTACAGGGTCGCGATGTGCCGTTTCTAGATTTAATGGCCGGTCAGGAAGGTTTTCTTACCCGTCTGCGTCGTCGCTTATTTGGGCCTTAAACTCTCTCATCTCAACCCCTTAACCTACTATGAATGACCTGATCGATAAACTTCTCGCATGGCGCGGTTCGGGCAAAAGTGGCGACCAAGCTAAAAAACGCTTAAAACTCATTCTAGCCCATGATCGCGCCGATCTTAGTCCCGAAATTCTCAATATGATGCGTCAAGAAATCTTAGAAGTGGTCAGTCGTTATCTTGATATCGACACCGAGGAAACCGAGTTACTCTTAGAAAGTGACCAACGAACTACCGCCCTGATTGCTAATTTTCCGATTCGTCGCATTAAACGCCGTCCTTTAACCTAGAAATTGCCATGAAAACTAAACCGATCGAGCTTTGGCTTAGTCTAGCGGTTAGTCCCTTTCTTCTCTCCTATTTAGCCCTGCGTTCCCTCAATCATTGGTTAATGGAATTAGGCCGGGAAAGTGAGGAAGTGTTTCGGGGCGATCGCTTGCCGCTGCTCAATATTCCCGATCAGTTACCGGTCAACAGTGACCAATAATCCAAGAAAAAAGTGCTTTTGCCCCCTGAAAAGAGGCAATAATAGTGAAATTTTTGTTAAAAATCGGAAAAACTGTGATTCTTTGGCATATAATCTCATTTCTGACAAACCCTAAGAACTAATCCCAATCGATCAGTTATCAGTGATCAGTTATTGCTTTGATAGAGTTTTTCATTTCAAGGCAGTTAATCCCTATTTTCACTGATTACTGTTTACTGATTACTGATTACTGATTACTGTTTACTGTTTACTGTTTACTGATTACTGATTAGTGAAATTATGAGCGTCCTTGTCCCCTCAACCGAAACCGAACAGGATATTTTCAGTACTTCCAACCTGTTTCTGCAGCAAAGACTGAAATTAATCGAAGATTTATGGAAAGAAGTCTTGGTCTCCGAATGTGGTCAAGAATTAGTGGATTTACTGGAATTACTGCGCCATCTCTGTTCTGAGGAAGGACAAGTGACCGATGATAGTGCGGAGGCAACGATCGCCAAAATGATCGAAGACTTGGAACTAGGGGAAGCGATCAAAGTTACCCGGGCTTTTGCCCTCTATTTCCAGTTAATCAATATTATTGAACAACACTACGAACAAAGGGCTCAGCAACTACTGCGACGGACGGTGATCGGGGAAGAAAACGAAAGTCCCAAGGCGGGCCCACCGCAAAAAAGCCTTTTAGCCACCATTGTCGGGGCCGATTGGCTGGAAAAAACCCTAAACGAGTCCGATAACTCCAGCCCAAAATCGGGACTATTTCACTGGTTATTTCCCTATCTCAAACAGGTTAACGTCCCCCCCCAAGAAATCCAGCGTCTTCTCGATCAGTTAGATATCCGTCTGGTTTTTACGGCCCACCCCACGGAAATTGTCCGTCACACCATTCGCATTAAACAGCGCCGCATTTCGGGTATTCTCGAAAAACTCGACCAAGCAGAGGAAATCTTTCGCAGCATGGGGTTAACTAACTCCAGAGAAGCACAAACAGTCACCAAACAGTTAAAAGAAGAAATACGTTTTTGGTGGCGAACAGATGAACTACATCAATTTAAACCCACCGTCGTCGATGAGGTGGATTATGCTCTGCACTACTTCGATGAGGTTCTCTTCGATTCCCTACCCCAGTTAACCCTACGTCTGCAGCAAAGTCTACAATCCTCCTTTCCCCGTTTACAGGCGCCGAAAAATAACTTCTGTCGCTTCGGTTCTTGGGTGGGGGGGGATCGGGATGGCAATCCCTCCGTTACCCCCGAAGTCACCTGGAAAACCTGCTGTTATCAGCGCAATCTCGTTATTAAAAAATATCTCGATGCTATTCACGACCTGACCAGTATTTTAAGCGCCTCCCTGCACTGGTGTCACGTCTTGCCGGAGTTGCTGGACTCCCTGGACAGAGATAAACAGCAAATGCCCGAAATCTATAGCCAGTTAGCCATCCGCTACCGTCAGGAACCCTATCGCCTCAAATTAGCCTTTATTCAAAAACGTCTGGAAAATACGCGCGATCGCAATAATCGCCTTAATGACCCGGAAGAACGACAATTATTAACTAAACTCAACGAAACCAACATCTATCGCTCTGGTTCCGAGTTTTTAGCCGAATTAAAGTTATTACAGCGCAGTCTCTTGCAAACCGGTCTTTCCTGTCAAGAACTGGATCAACTGATCGCCCAAGTAGAGATTTTTGGCTTTGTCCTAACTCAGTTAGATTTTCGGCAAGAATCCACCCGTCACGCCGAATGTATCGAAGAAATCGCCGCATATCTGGGAGTTTTACCGAAACCCTACGGCAAATTAACCGAATCAGAAAAAATCGCCTGGTTAGTGGAGGAATTAAAAACCCGTCGGCCCTTAATTCCCCGGGAAATGCCCTTCTCGGAAAGAACCTGCGAAACCATTGAAACCCTGCGAGTTTTAAGAAGTCTGCAAGGGGAATTCGGTTTGGACATCTGCCAAACCTACATTATCAGCATGACCAACGAGGCCAGCGATGTGCTAGAAGTGCTGTTATTAGCCCAAGAAGCCGGTTTATACGACCCCGCCACTAGCCGCAGTTCCCTCCGCATCGTTCCCCTCTTTGAAACCGTCGATGACCTCAAACACGCCCCCGGCATCATGCAGACTTTGTTTGAATTGCCCCTCTACCGGGCAGCCCTAGCCGGCGGTTACGACCATTTAGCGGCTTTAAACGGGGAGGACGTGACCCCGGAACCGGCGATCCTCGAACCGGGTAATTTACAGGAGATTATGGTCGGTTACTCCGATAGTAACAAGGATTCTGGCTTTTTAAGCAGTAATTGGGAAATTCATAAGGCCCAGAAGGCTTTACAAAAAACCGCTAAACAATACGGCGTGGATCTACGTCTTTTTCATGGCCGGGGCGGTTCCGTCGGTCGCGGTGGGGGTCCGGCCTACGCCGCTATCCTCGCCCAACCCCGGGGAACTATTAACGGTCGCATTAAAATCACCGAACAGGGCGAGGTTTTAGCCTCGAAATACTCTTTACCGGAATTGGCCTTGTATAACCTCGAAACCGCCGTAACGGCAGTTATACAGGCAAGTTTACTGGGCAGTGGTTTCGATGATCTCGAACCCTGGAATCGCATCATGGAGGACTTGGCCACCTGTTCACGGCAAACCTATCGCAGTTTGATTTATGAAGAACCGGACTTTTTAGACTTCTTTCTGTCTGTAACTCCCATTCCTGAAATTAGTCTTTTACAGATTAGTTCCCGACCGGCCCGCCGGAAAAGTGGTCAACAGGATTTAAGTACCCTGCGGGCAATTCCCTGGGTGTTTAGTTGGACGCAAACTCGTTTTCTTTTACCGGCTTGGTATGGTTTAGGGACAGCTTTACAGATGTTTCTCGATGATTCTCCTAGCAGAAATTTGGAATTGTTACGTCATTTTTATCACAAGTGGCCTTTCTTCCAGATGGTGATTTCTAAGGCAGAAATGACTTTATCAAAGGTGGATCTACAGATGGCCTATCACTACGTCAGTGAACTTTCTAAACAGGAAGATCGAGAACGTTTTGAACGTCTGTTTGAAAGGATCAAAGAGGAATATAATCGCACCAGCGAGATTGTTCTCCAGATCACCGGCGAGAAAAATTTATTAGATAATGATCCGAATTTACAGCGCTCGGTGCAGTTACGCAACGGTTCGATCGTTCCCCTCGGGTTCCTACAGGTGTCTCTCCTGAAGCGTTTACGTCAATACAATAGTCAAGCCCAATCCGGTGTGATTCATTTCCGCTATTCTAAAGAGGAGTTATTAAGGGGCGCTTTAATGACGATTAATGGTATTGCCGCAGGGATGAGAAATACCGGTTGATTACAGATAATTAATGGTAGTTTTCGGGTGGTTATCTTGAAGGTAATCCCCCTATTTTTTGGAGTTGTCAACTTTTTGTAGAACTTCTACTAAGTTGTTATTTTTAAAGGGAAAATCACCGCTAAAATTGGGCTTTATTGCCGATTTTATCACTCAATACCCACCCGGAAGGATTCTACTGGTTAATATTACTATTATCTATTAACTAAAAATGAATATTTTACCGCTAATAGTTGACAATCGACGATCGATCCCGAAGAGAAGCAATTAAGCTCACCGGTGTGTCGGAAGATTAGAGATTGTGCCAAAATGGAGAAAGTGACCGAATGATTACAGGTAAATTGTTAAAGAAAGGATCGAGTAACCGTGACTGATACGAACTTAGATATACTATCCCTGACCGATCCAGCGATCGCAGGGATTTTGCAAAAAGAACTGCAACGTCAAAGAGATCACCTAGAATTAATCGCTAGTGAAAACTTCACCTCGGCTGCCGTCATGGCCGCCCAAGGTTCGGTTTTAACCAACAAATACGCGGAAGGACTGCCAAAAAAACGCTACTATGGCGGTTGCGAATACATTGATGAAGCGGAACAATTAGCGATCGATCGGGTTAAACGACTATTTGGGGCAAACCACGCTAACGTACAACCCCACTCCGGGGCCCAAGCTAATTTCGCCGTTTTCCTGACCCTCTTGCAGCCAGGCGATACGATTATGGGCATGGATCTCTCCCACGGTGGTCATCTTACCCACGGTTCCCCCGTTAACGTTTCCGGGAAATGGTTCCGAGTGGTACAGTACGGAGTAAGTCCCGAAAGCGAACGCCTTGACTACGATCTCATCCTTGACATCGCCCGCAAAGAAAAACCAAAACTAATTATCTGCGGTTATTCTGCCTACTCGCGCCGGATTGATTTCGAGAAATTCCGCGCCATCGCTGACGAAGTGGGGGCCTACCTGATGGCAGATATCGCCCATATTGCCGGTTTAGTGGCCACTGGTCATCATCCTAACCCCCTACCCTACTGTGATGTGGTAACTACCACCACTCACAAAACTCTGCGCGGTCCTAGGGGGGGGTTAATTATGACCAAAGACGAGGAATTAGGCAAAAAATTCGATAAATCCGTCTTCCCCGGTACCCAAGGCGGACCCCTAGAACACGTGGTCGCGGCAAAAGCAGTGGCTTTTGGGGAGGCCCTGAAACCAGAGTTTAAAATCTATTCGGGCCAAGTAATCGCTAATGCCCAAGCTTTAGCCGGTCAGTTGAAGGCTAGAGGGATTAAAATTGTCACTGATGGTACGGATAATCACTTGATGTTACTCGATTTAAGATCCGTGGGCATGACTGGGAAAGAAGCCGATCGCTTGGTCAGTACCATCAATATTACCGCTAATAAAAATACTGTTCCCTTCGATCCCGAGTCTCCCTTTGTCACCAGTGGTCTGCGCTTGGGTTCCCCGGCTATGACCACCAGAGGACTAGGAGAAACGGAATTTATCGAGATTGGCAACATTATCGCCGATATTCTCCTTAATCCAGGGGATGAAGCCCTGAGAACTGCTTGCCGTCAACGGGTAGCAAAACTCTGTGAAAGCTTCCCCCTCTATCCCCATCTCCATATTTCCGTCCCCGCCTTGGCCTAAAACGAGAGATAATAAAAACTCATAATTGGTGATTGCCTGTCAGTTGCCAATTGTGAATTAAATCGCCCCCCAATTCCCATGTCCGGAGATTTATACTATCTAATTGCCTTTCTGATCGCCCATACCGTGGTACTTTGGAGTACCCCCCTCGTCAGAACCGTCGGACTGAAAAGCGGTTACGTCGATAAACCCAACGAAAGGAAGGTCCATGAAAAGCCTATGGTTCGACTGGGGGGAGTTTCGATCTTTATCGGCGCTTTAACTGCCCTCCTGATTGTTTGGTGGTTGGGAGGGTTTGCTGGTTTAAACAGCGATCGAGAATGGGAAGTGTGGGGCGTAACCCTAGGCGGTTTGGGCTTTTTTCTCATCGGTCTAGCGGATGATCTTTTTAATCTTTCGCCCCTCAATCGTCTGGTAATGCAGTTTAGCGTCGCTTTTCTAGCTTGGCAAGCCGGCGTTAGGATCGATTTCCTCTCTATTCCCTTCGGCGATTTATTACAAATTCATTGGCTAAGTTTACCGATTACTCTCCTCTGGTTAGTGGGGATGGCTAATGCGATTAACTGGATTGACGGTTTAGATGGATTAGCGGCGGGGGTTTCGGGTATATCTGCCGTGGTGATTTTGATTGTAACTTTGGTGATGGGACAACCGGCCGCCGCTATTATCGCCGCTGCTTTAGCGGGTGGGGCCTTGGGTTTTCTGCGTTACAATTTTAACCCCGCCCAAATTTTTATGGGGGATGGTGGGGCCTATTTTATGGGTTTTACCCTGGCGGGTGTGGCGGTGATTGGATTGGCTAAAACTACTGCTGTGACTACTGTTGCCGTTACCGCCGTCCTATTACCCTATCTCATCCTCGCGGTTCCTCTCCTCGATATGTCCACGGTGATTATTTCCCGTCTCAAACGCGGAAAATCCCCTTTTGTGGCTGATAAACGTCATTTACACCACCGTTTACTGAAAGCGGGTATCTCTCACCGTCTGACAGTATTATTTATCTACTCCCTAACTCTCTGGGTGGGCAGTTTAGCCCTCGGTTTCTCCAATGTTCCCAGTGGTTGGGGTTTTGCCTTTGGTGCGACTCTCCTCCTCGGTTACGTCGGTTGGCAAGTCTGGCGCAATCGTGGCAGTGAACCGTAAGCCGTCTTAAAGTCGTCAGCTATCAGCTTTTTTCTGCGGATATCCCTTCGGCATCCAGTTTGTCACTATGAGAGAGCAAGCAATGATGAATTTTTATCTTGATAAAATAATTTGATTCTACTGAACTCTCGACGCAGTAAATTTTCAACTTGTAAAGTAGAACAGTTTCCTAGTCTCAACCAGATGACTTTGGGAGGATTCCCAAACACTAAACTTAGATCGTGCATATCGGCATCTTTTGAGACAATCATCAAATCATTATCTTTGGCATAATTCCAAACTATCGGGTCTATTGTTGCTTTCATCCCTACATCCCGAACATGAAGCGAGTCTGGAAAAATATCGCTCAAACGGGTAGATAATTTAGGGGATAAGTTTTCATCAAATAGTAATTTCATGCTGATCAAGTCGAAATCATTAACCGACGTTCACGATCAGCCGCATAAGCAATACAAGCCTTTAAATCTTCTCGCGTCAGGTCGGGAAAATCCTCAAGAATTTCTTCTTCTGTCATTTCCGAAGCTAGGTATTCAAGCACTTCATAAACTGTGATTCGCAAGCCACGCACACAAGGCTTACCACCACGTTTATTGGGTTCAATTGTTATATAGTCTCTGTAATTCATGAGGTGACGAGGGCATTTTTATTAATTTTATGATACCATTTATTTCTGCTAAAAACAGTAGTTTTGGAAACACTCAAGCTCTAATCACAGTAATTCTATATTGATTTTCTGTCACCACAACTTCAGTGGATAATCTTTCTTCCATTGGTAAGGCATTTTTTCGCCTATCAAAGATAAATAACCAACCAAAATCTAAACCCAAACGCCCTAAATAAGATTCTAATTGTTCAATTCCGTCAGCTTGCGGATTGCGTTTTTTATCCCGCCATACTTTTAATTCAATCCCTAAAGTTACATCTTTATACTGCAAACATAAATCCATTCTGTCACTACCAATTGCATATTCCCTTTCTAAAACTCCTCCACCATTAACCACACGATGTAAAAAAGCCATTAATACTATATGTGGAGCGATTTCATGATAACCAGTGCTACCTAATAACGGTTCTCCGTGCTGTCGCCAAAATTTGAGAAATGCTGTTAATAAAGCATCTATATTTAATTCACCTTTTGCTGTCAACCAACTAGGACTAATTAAAGGTAAACTGTCCTGAGTTCCTTGTACTAAAACACGGGGAATAACTTCACGATAAATGGGGTTAGAAATAACTAATCCCCCCATCGGATCACGTCGTAATAATCCTAAATCTATTAAATATTGCCTATCATCTGCTAGGGTATCGGGTAAGGTTTGCCCTGCTAAAATTGGTTCAATAATGTTTTTAACTCGTTTTTCTCTGAGTTTTTCCGCTAAACTATCTAAATGAGTATCCTGACGAGCTATTAATATTTCTTTGGCTGTTAAAATATGTTTTTTAGTAATAGTAATACTTCTATCTTTTACCATTTTTTCTACAATTTCTTTAGCTAAGGCATTGACTAGCCAAGGTTGTCCTTGGGTTAAATCAAACGCTGTTTCTATTGCTTCTGGTGTGAAAATTTGTCCAGTTGCTGCTGTATGCTGTTGATATAATTCTCCTACTTCTGCAAGATTAAAATTTCGCATGGTAAGAGAAGCAACTTTGATATTAAAAGGACTAGATGTATTTAATCTATCACTACCACCAGATGCTACTTTATAATCTCTCACATCTCGTAAACCAATTAATCCTACAGATGAGGGAAAATTTTCAGGACGGTTAGGAAACCCATCTCTTAACTGTCGTAAAATAGAAATTAATGTTTGGTCTTGTAAAGAGTCAATTTCATCTATAAATAATACTATGGGACGATTTAAAGATGTTGCCCAACTTTGTAAAAAAGCCTTAATTCTATTTCCTGGTTCTTCCTGTTGCCATTGTTTAGCAGCTGGTTGCAATTCTTTAGGTAAGCGGATATTTATTGTATTATACCATGCCCCTAAAATTGCCAATTCTGCGGCAGCAGGATCATGATTAAATGCACTTCCTACTTCCACTGATACCATGACTGCGGCATAATTTCCAGTATCGGTAAGTTGTTTTGCTAGGGCTAACATTGCGGTGGTTTTCCCCGTTTGTCGTGGTGCGTGAAGGACAAAGTAACTTTCTTGTTTAATTAAATCCTCTAAATCTGGTAATCGTACTGTGGGAGATAACATATAGTGGATATCGTCTTTACAGGGACCGGCAATATTAAACCAGCGAGTCATAGAATTTTATTATTTAGTGGACATTTTAATTTTAGATGATTTTGGTGGGGTTTGTAATGGCGGGAAGGAAGATGTGATGATCGGCAATACTTTGTTATGCTTGATTATGATCAATTATTGTTATATAAGGGAATAATACGCTGATTTTACGTTTGCTAAATCAGATACGGGCTGTTCAGCAAGAAAGTGGCATTTAATATACAAGACCTTGATTGTTGATAGCTTACTGGTATAATGTGAGAGCGCACTGATATGGTTAACTTCCATGACCATCGTTACCTAAACCCGATCGAACGATGGTGACAGGAGATCAGTTAATGATAAAAATTGAAAATCTTAAGCTAATTGTCAAAAATTATGGCCGCTGAAATTATTTGTGTAGGAACGGAATTATTATTAGGGGATATAGTTAACACTAACGCCCAATATTTAGCCTTAGAATTGGCAAAATTAGGCATTCCCCATTATTATCAAACGGTGGTGGGGGATAATGTAGAAAGACTGAAAAAAGCGATCGCTATTGCTCGAGAACGTTCCTCAATTTTAATTTTTACCGGCGGACTGGGACCTACTCCCGACGATTTAACCACAGAAACAATCGCCGATTTTTTCCAAACGCCCCTTAGAGAAGATAAAGAGATTTTAGCAGAAATCGAGGCTAAATTTACGAGTTTAGGGCGAGAAATGCCTCCTAGTAACAGTAAACAGGCTTTAATACCCGTGGGAGCCGATTTTTTGCCAAATCCGACGGGAACCGCCCCCGGCATGATCTGGCAACCACAGACTAACCTGACTATTCTTACTTTCCCCGGAGTACCCTCAGAAATGAAGAGAATGTGGGTAGAAACGGCGATTCCTTACCTAGAAAGTCAAGGATGGGGCAAAGAGAGGATTTATAGTCGTTCTCTCAAATTTCGCGGTATCGGTGAGTCAGCTTTAGCGGAAAAAGTTGTCCATTTATTTGATCTGACTAACCCCACCGTTGCCCCCTATGCTGGTTTAGGCGAAGTGCGTTTGCGAATTGCGACGAAAGCACCTTCTTTAGAGGCTGCTTTGCAGGTAATTGAACCGGTAGCGACGGAAATTAAGGAAATCGCCGGATTAGATTATTTTGGGGCTGATGATGATACTTTACCCTCGGTAGTGGGGGAACTGTTGCGGCGACAAAAACAAACTTTGAGTGTGGCAGAATCCTGTACTGGAGGAGGATTAGGGGAAATTATCACCCAAATCGCTGGCAGTTCCGATTATTTTTGGGGTGGGGTTATTTCCTACGATAATCGGGTAAAAGTTGCCCTCTTAGACGTAAATGAGCGGGATTTAAATAATTTCGGGGCTGTCAGTGCCATTGTTGCCCAACAGATGGCCCTAGGAGTGCAAAAACGCCTCGCTACCGATTGGGGGATCAGTATCACGGGTATTGCCGGACCCGGAGGTGGCAGCGAGACGAAACCCGTGGGCCTAGTTTATATCGGTTTAGCCGATCCTCAGGGAAATGTCACCGTATCAGAGCATCGTTTCGGAGAAAATCGAGATCGCTTGACAATTCGCCAGATTAGTGCTTATACCGCCCTCGATCGCCTACGACGGAATTTATTAACAATATCTTAAAAAAGAATTGCCAAGAATATATACTCAGAATAAAAAGTTATGTTAAGCTTAATATAAATACAAGATACAGATTCCCCCGCTCGTCAAATTTAACAGCCAAACGATGAAAATTAGTTAAAATTCTCTAGAATCAAGCTTTTGCGTAGCTGTTGCGGGGATCAATCGACGAAAACTCATAGCTAGTATCTCAAAGGAGCCATTTGGTCAATGGACTATTTAGATGAAGTGATAGACAAGTTGAGAGAATGGGCGCGCAAACTGATCGAGAGTGTTTTTGGTCCGGAACCCGAACCCGAACCCGAACTGATCCCGATCCCCGTGCGTGATCACAGTCGATAAAGCCACCGGTAAAACAGAATATTGCGATAACATCAGTGCAAACTTACTATGAGTCTGCACTTGATTTTTGGCTGAAGCCAATCCTAGCTTAATTTGGTGACGATTTGATTATTTAGTAACAATTCTTGACTGAGTAAATCTTCCACATTAATCCGCAGGAAACACTGATCATCAATCCAGAACTGCACTTTAATGCGATCTTTGCCAGGCAAACCTAAAGGATCGAGTTGAGCAATGGATCTTGCTCCCTCGCGATCATTTAAGGGTTGAACGCTAGTTTCTCCATTACTCAGGGAACGAGTAATTAATTTATCACCATCAAAATAGACCTCCATTGCCCCCTTTTCCGTCCCTAATTCGCCGATAATTAACTCAATGCTGGGTTGATTGTCCACGGAAGCACCTAGGACTAATTCCACGGGTTTTTCCATCGGATAGGGTTGTCCGGAGTTAATAATCGGATGCCAAGCGTGGGCATTTTTGCGACGATTCCAGTAACGAATGCCGTAGCTATGATAGAGAAAATCTTTGACTTGATAACCTTGGGCTAATTGTAACGCTCCCAAAGCGATCGCTTCAAAGGGTCGATCCTCTTTAATTTTACTACTATCAAAATACTGTCGCACCCAATCTTTTACCGCCGGAATTTGTACGGTTCCCCCGACTAATAACACCGCATCGATATCGCTAACTTCAACTCCATTGCGTCTTCCCTGTTGCAAAACTCCCGTCATTAAATCATCTAATTGATTAAAAAAGTTTTGTTGTTGGAGAATATCGGTCAATTGTTCTCGATCCAAGCTTAACTCGTAACTCTCGAAATTTTCCTCATCAAAATATACCTCCTCGGCGGTTAATTGGGAAGAAAGTTTAATCTTTAATCTTTCTGCTAGACGAGTAGTCAAGGAAGTTTTCCCTAAAGATTGCTTTTGGGCAAAATAATCGACAATCCAATCATCGATATCTGACCCCCCTAAATTTGTCCCTGCCTTGGCTAAAACTCTGGCTAGTTTAGTTTTTTGAGCCGAATTATTGCCTAAAAGTTTTTCTCCCCACTTGAGAATAAAACCTTGATTTTTTTGAGGATTATCTAAATCTAATTGTACCAAAGAAAGATCGAGAGTTCCACCGCCAAAATCTACCACTAAAATCACTTGATCCCCAGTGGTTCCATAACCCAAAGCGGCGGCCGTGGGTTCATCAATTAGGCGAATTTGTTCGATTTCCCATCCCTGACAAACATTGCTTAACCAATTGCGGTAACTTTCAAAACTATCGACGGGAACGGTTAAAACTAGCGATTGGGGGGTTTCCGGGGCGGTGTTTTTTAAGTGGTCGATGATGCTATCGAGAAACCATTGGCCAACCCCCTCGAAACTGAGGACAGTTTCCTCTAATTCCGGTAAAAATCCTTGAATTTTTGCGCCGATACCTCGTTTAAAGCAACGAAAAAAACGCGGATCTCGATCGATATCTAAACCCTGATCGCGCACTGCTTGACCGGCAATTACTTGTAGGGGATTGGCTGATTTAATATAGAGTAAACTGGGAATTAGGGGGGGATTGTCGGCTATTTGTTGGGATAACTCCGATAATTTCACGGTTTCGGCCCTATTTGTCGCCCCATTCCAACGAGTAATGACGGTATTACTGGTTCCGAAATCAATAGCGTAGAACACGATCGATGGTTTTTAGGTAAATTTAGTTAATTATTCGCTATTATAACCTGTTATTTATTGAACCCACCCGATCGGGGTGGAAGTTTCCGAAAAACCTAGGCAATTTGGTCAGCGTAAGCTCAAGAAGTCTGAGCAGAAACTTGACAAATAATCTTTAATAGTATATATGAGTTGCACCTGATCAAAGGATTATGTTAGCAGTTACTACCTCACCCGAAACCCTCTCCTTAGAAATTCCTACGGCGCTCGCTCTCTCTATCACCCTTGAACAGTTTGAAGCCCTTGCTGTGGTCAACCGTGACTTAAAATTAGAACGTACAGCCCAAGGAGAATTAATCGTGAATCCCCCGACAGGTGGCGAATCAGGACAGCGAAATTTTCGTATAACAGGACAATTGTTTCGCTGGTGCGAAGAAAATGAAGCTTTAGGAGTCGGGTTTGACTCTTCCACTGGATTTATACTACCAAATGGGGCGATTCGTTCTCCCGATCTATCTTGGGTGAGTCGAGAACGCTGGGAATCTTTAACCCCTAAGCAGAAAAAGGGATTTATTCCCCTCTGTCCCGATTTTGTGGTGGAATTGCGGTCTGAATCCGATAATCTTGACAAATTACAGAAAAAACTGCTCGAATATAGGGAAAATGGCGCAAGGTTAGGCTGGTTAATCGATCCCCAGAATCGGCAAGTTGAAATTTATCATCAAGGAAAGGAGGTAGAAATATTAGAAAATCCCACTGATTTATCGGGTGAAGATGTTTTACCCAATTTTAGCTTAAATTTAAAGCTCTGATGTTTTAAGGAGTAATCCTGCGATATTCTGCCAATCTTTTTGAGATCGGGGATTCGCTTCTAAATTATCTAAGAATTCTTTTTTCTAGGTCATCATCAAATGAGCATCGAAAAGTCTTTAGTCTCGTCAGGTAAAAGTCTTTATCAAGAAGATTTCTACGGATGGTTACAAGAAACCGCTAATTTACTCAAAGAACATCGTTTTGAAAAATTAGACTTAGAAAATTTAATCGAAGAAATTGAAACGATGGGAAGGAGTGAAAAACGAGAACTAGAAAGTCGCTTAACCGTCATTGCCGAACATTTGCTTAAATTGACTTACTGGCTAACTGAAAAGGAAGCAAATGCTCAAGGATGGCGCAGCACAATTGTTGAACAACGCCGACAAGTTCAACGCTTATTAAAAGAGAGTCCAAGTCTGAGAAGATTGATTCCTGAAATCTGGATAGATTGTTACCAAGCAGCCAGAGAAGATACTGTCAGAAAGTATCAACTTGCTGCTGATTTATTCCCGATTGAATCACCCTTCACCCTTGCAGAAATCCTTGATTATGACTATCTTCCTTAGAACTAAAGTTTGGTATTTTATCGATGAAGACAATGCCCAACAAAGCCAAGCGTTAAACGGCAATCACTACCTCTGATTTACCAAATCAAAGTAAGATTTAAACTAAATTCTGGCAGAATACTTTCCCCCGATAAACTCTCTGGATTAGTTAAAATTTCTACTGCCTGTCCTTGACGATAAATTTCTACTTCTCTCGTTTTTCTATTGATTAACCAACCTAAACGAGTCCCATTATCTAAATAGGGTTTGCTGAATAATGGTAAAAACCTTACAGGAAAGGGCTTTTAGCTTGATTGAGAGCTTCCCAAATGCACTTAAATCTGCTAGAATCTCTTAAAACCCTTGCATCACCCTTGCATCTTCTCTAATTAGTGCTAATGTACCGTAAAAGCGAGTTACCCTCAACCCCACCAGAAAACTTCGAGCTGCCCTTTGAGGGGAAATTATCCCAAGACAATCGTTGGGTAATTATGGCCAACCTCATTCCCTGGTCAGAATTTGAAGCGGAATACGCATCACTTTTTTCAGAAGAAATGGGCACACCCGCCAAAACATTCAGGACAGCACTCGGAGCATTAATTATTAAAGAAAAATTAGGAACAAGCGATAGAGAAACGGTAGAACAAATCAAAGAAAATCCTTATTTACAATACTTCTTGGGGTTTTCATCCTACAGCAATGAACCCCGGTTTGAAGCGTCAATGTTGGTTCACTTTCGAGAAAGAATCACTCTGGAACTAATTAATAAAGTGAATCGCTTTATGGTCAAAAATTCGAGAGAAATAAAAGAAGAAGAAAATACCGAAAAAAAGTTAGAGAGCGAAACCCAAAGTCAACCAGAAAATCGAGGTAAATTAATTTTAGATGCCAGTTGTGCGCCCGCAGATATTAGTTATCCTACGGATTTAAACCTGTTAAATCAAGGAAGAAAACAAACCGAAAAAATTATTGATATTCTCTATGAAACTTTAAAAGGAAAACTTGTTCAAAAACCGAGAACCTATCGTCTTCTAGCCAGAAAAAGTTATTTAGAAGTAGCGAAAAAAAGAAAACCTACCGTCAAACAAAGACGAAAAGCTCTGAAAAGACAACTGCAATATCTGAAAAGAAATCTCGACCATATTGAACAACTTTTAGCAGAAGGAGCCTCTCTACAAAGCTTGAAAAAAAGAGACTATAAGCTGTTATTAGTAGTCACAGAAGTTTATCGCCAACAACTCTGGATGTACCAAAATAACAAACAGAGTATTGAAGACAGAATTGTCAGCTTAACTCAACCCCACATCCGTCCGATAGTCAGAGGAAAAGCTGGAAAACCCGTAGAATTTGGGGCTAAATTCTCAGCAAGCTGTATAGATGGTTACATATTTTTAGACCGAATTAGTTGGGATAACTTTAATGAATCAGGAGATTTAAAAGCACAAATAGAAGCTTATTATGACTATACAGGATACTATCCAGAATCAGTTCATGTGGACAAAATTTATCGAACCAGAGAAAACCGAGCTTGGTGTAAAGAAAGGGGAATCAGAATCAGTGGTCCCCCATTAGGAAGACCAGCCAAAAATGTTAGTAAAGAACAAAAGAAACAAGCTACCGATGATGAGAGGATTCGGAATTGTATAGAGGGCAAATTTGGACAGGGGAAAAGAAGATTTAGCTTAGGTAAAGTGATGGCTAAACTTCCTCATACTTCCTTTTCAGCGATTGCTATTACTTTTTTAGTCATGAATCTTTCTAACCTGTTGAGGCAGGTTTTTTGGGCTTTTTTATGTCTGAAATGGAAAAACAGCACTTTTTCTCGGTCAATGATTAGGATAAGTTATAACTTAAAAATTAATCAACAACTAAAGCTTATGCTTGTAGCTAAGTGAAATCATTGATTAAGAGACCTGTACTTTTCAATGACTTTTTCAGCAAACCCTAAATATTCCTGCATTTTTTTCCTAGTAGTTTCTAGGCTATCACTAGGAGACATTAATTCAATGACAAAATCGGGAGATAGAGGTAAAAATCTTTCCTTTTGTTGCGGGGTTAAAGCTTGCCATTTTTCTAAAGGTATCCAAGCAGCATCGGGAGAGCGATCGGCCCCATTCGGTAGTTTAAACCCCGTGGAGGAATCAAAAACTACACCTAATTTATGTAGGTTATTCCATAACCATAATTGGGCAGTGATTCCAGCGTTAGAATTACCAGTTTTTCCTCCAGTTGGTGGCATAATAATTAAATCTCCTTTCGCGTTGCGTTCCAAACGTAAATCTCGGTTATCCTGACACAGTTGAAAAAACTGTTCATCGCTAAGTTGCCAAGATTCAAATTTAATTTCTACTACTGTCATCATAGATTCTCTTTTATAGGATTATAGAATTACCAAATATTATCAAGTTCTAAGACAAATTGAGATAAAATATTTTCCCCCGATAAACTTTCTGGATTAGTTAAAATTTCTACTGCCTGTCCTTGACGATAAATTTCTACTTGTCTAGTTTTTCTATTGATTAACCAACCTAAACGAGTCCCATTATCTAAATATTCCTGCATTTTTCTCCTAGCAGTTTCTATATTGTCACTAGGAGACATTAATTCAATGACAAAATCGGGAGATAGAGGTAAAAATCTTTCCTTTTGTTGGGGGTTTAAAGCTTGCCATTTTTCTAAAGGTATCCAAGCAGCATCGGGAGAGCGATCAGCCCCATTAGGTAGTTTAAATCCTGTGGAGGAATCAAAAGCGATACCCGTACCATTGTTATCTGACCAATTAAATAATTTTTGGGTGATTCTACCGTTACTATTGCCCGTTTTTCCTCCAGTCGGTGGCATAATAATTAAATCTCCTTTCGCGCTGCGTTCCAAACGTAAATCTCGGTTATCCTGACAAAGTTGAAAGAACTGTTCATCGCTCAGTTGCCAAGATTCAAATTTAACTTCTACTGTCATTATTATCCCCAACCTACTCTCGTCTAAAATTCATGGTAACGCCCTAGGGCAAGAGATGTTCTTGGATGAAATTAGTGTAAACATCTCCGGCTAAAAAGGCGGGAGTTTCCAGTATTTTACGATGGAAATCAATAGTCGTCGGTACTCCCGTGATCGCACATTCCCGCAGGGCCCGTTTCATGCGTTTAATCGCAGTTTCGCGATTTTCTCCCCAGACAATTAATTTCCCAATTAGGGAATCGTAATAGGGGGGGATTTCGTAATCGGTGTAAACGTGGGAATCCATGCGGACACCAGGACCGCCGGGGGGCAGATAACCGCTAATTTTGCCGGGGTGGGGGCGAAAATTGCGATCGGGATCCTCGGCATTAATGCGACACTCGATCGAATGCCCTCTAAATATCACCTGATCTTGCTTAATTTGCAGTTTTTCGCCCTGTGCCACCAGAATTTGTTCTCGGATCAGGTCTATCCCCGTGATCATCTCCGTGACGGGGTGTTCCACCTGAATACGGGTGTTCATTTCCATGAAGTAAAAATTACCGTGTTTATCGACTAAAAATTCCACGGTTCCCACCCCGACGTAATTAATCGATTTAGCGGCTTTAACGGCGGCATTACCCATTTTTGAGCGTAAATGCGGCGTTAAAAAAGGACTGGGGGCCTCTTCTAGCAGTTTTTGGTGTCGTCGCTGAATCGAACAGTCTCTTTCTCCTAAATGGATCACGTTACCGTGACTATCGGCCAAAATCTGAAACTCGATATGTCGGGGACACTCGATAAATTTTTCTAGATATACTCCCGAATTGCCAAAAGCCGCTTCTGCTTCCCCTTGGGCGGCTTTTAACATATTACCTAGTTCATCTGCACTCTTGACAAGACGCATCCCACGCCCTCCACCGCCGGCGGTGGCTTTAATCAGGACAGGATAACCGATGTCATCAGCGATACGTTTTGCTTCCGCTTCTGAGGTAATTAAACCACCACTGCCGGGGATAGTGGGAACTCCCGCTTTTTGCATGGTTTTTTTAGCGGTGGATTTATCGCCCATAGCCAGAATAGCACTGGGAGACGGACCGATAAAAGTTAACTGATGATCGGCACAAATTTCGGCAAAGCGGGCGTTTTCTGCCAAAAAACCGTAACCGGGATGGATGGCCGTGGCGTTGCGTGTTAGGGCAGCCGAGATGATATTAGGGATATTTAGGTAACTTTTGCTGCTTGGGGGCGGACCAATACAAACACTCTCATCGGCCAGTTGAACATGAAGGGCATGGCGATCGATGGTAGAGTGAACGGCAACGGTTCTAATGCCCAATTCTTCGCAACTATGAAGGATTCTTAAGGCGATTTCCCCGCGATTGGCGATTAATATCTTGGCAAACTGCATTGGACGACCACGAGATCAGGCTGGTGTAATAGGCGACTATTTAGTAGAATATCTGGTTTTGTTACCTTGGGGAAATCGGGAAGTATTTTCAGTCAACAGTGAACAGTAATCAGTGAAAACTCACATCTGATAACTGATTACTGATTCAAGGCTGCCTACCGACGGCTAAAATAACTGACTTCGTCTCCCTCCCCGGTCAAGATTGAAAGCGATAAGCTAGAGTGTGAGGAGTGAAAACTTTTTAATCTCGTTTCGCCCCTAGAGGATAATAGCTCGATGTTGCGAATTATCACAGAGCCATGGTCAGCCAGAACGGAACTGAGACGAATTCGGGAACGGTTCGACGATCCGGAAATTCGGGAAAAAGAATCGCTTGTCCGAGAGATTGTCGATCAGGTGCGACTCATTGGCGATCGCTCGTTGGTGGATTACACGGAAAAATTCTACCAACAGTCCCTTAATCTACAGCAGCTTAGGGTGAGTGGAGCGGATCTGGATGCTGCTTATCAACAGGTGTCGCAGGATTTACTAACTGCGATCGCTGTTGCCTGTGAAAAAATGGAGGCTTTTCATCGTCAGCGTCTTCCCAAAGCTTGGGTGCAGTTTCCTGAGGATGGTACGGTTCGGGGGAAACGTTATCAACCGATTAACAGTGTGGGAATTGTTGTTCCCGATGGTAAACGGGCCTATCTCAGTTTATTGCTCCAACAGGCGATTCCTGCCAAAATAGCGGGGGTTAAACGGATTGTCATGGTATCTCCTGCCGATGAGGATTTACGCATCCATCCGGCGATTTTAGTGGCAGCCCAATCGGTGGGTATTAGTGAGATTTATCGGGTGGCTGGACCACAGGCGATCGCCGCTTTAGCCTACGGCACAAAAACGATCGCTCCCGTGGAGATGATTGCTGGAATAGGTGATTTTTATACTAATTTGGCTAAAAAACTGGTTTCTGACCATGTAAAAATCGATTGTCTCTCTATTACTTCTGATTTGGTTATTATTGCCGACAGTCAAGCTAATCCCAGACAGTTGGCCCTAGATCTATTAGCGCAAGCGGAACAGTATTCCCTAGCGGCAGCGATTTTATTGACGACGGATAAGGCTTTGGGACTAATAGTACAGGAAGAAGTACAAAAACAGTTACAGATACATCCCCAGAGATTGTTAACGGAAAAAGCGATCGCTCATTATGGTTTAATCGTGGTGGTGGAATCATTGGCAAAAGCGATCGAATTATCGAATCTTTTTGCTCCTACCCATTTATCCTTAATGATTGATGAGCCTTGGGAAAAGCTATCTTCTTTGAGACAATCGGGAACTATTCTCCTCGGTTCGACTACTCCAAAAGGGGTGGCTGATTATTTAGGTTGTCCCGTGGGAGTGGAAACTTTTCTCGATTCCGCCACTTTGATCGAATATCCTGCCGATTCTTTCGCCTCCATAGCCCATAATCTGCAAATATTAGCGCAAGCGGAGGGCTTGACCGCAACGGATGCGGGTATAAAATCCCGAGGTGAGGACAAGAACTAGAAAAACTATAATCTTCTCAAAGCAACTATTGGGTCTAATTTAGCGGCACGATGAGCGGGAACAACACCGAAAATCAGACCGATGGCACTAGAAACTCCTAAAGCGAGAATTATGGCAGGGATTGAGACACTGGTGGTTAAAGCGGCAAAAATTCCCGCTAGATACATTCCTTGAATGCCGACAAAAATCCCGATAATTCCGCCCGTGGTGGCTAAAATCACGGATTCAATGAGAAATTGACCTTTGATATCCCCTTCTTTCGCTCCTAAAGCCTTTCTTAACCCGATTTCTTGGGTTCTTTCCGTGACTGACACGAGCATAATATTCATGACACCGATTCCCCCGACAAAAAGGGAAATACTGGCGATCGAGGCTAACATTCTAGTTAAACTATCGTTAGTTTCTTTGGCCATTTCTAAGACTGCGGTTTGGGGGAAAATCTGCACATAATTCTCGTCGCTGACCTGATGACGCATTTGCAGCAGGTTGCTAATCTGAAACTGAGCGGCTTTAATTTGGGCAGAGTTTTTGGCCAAGACAGAAATATGAGTCAGGGGAATGCCATAGATAGCTCTGCGGCCTTGAACCTGATTAGACATGGTAGTTAGGGGAATTAAGGCTCGATCGTCCTGATTAGTCTCAAATAAGGAGCCTTTCGCCTGTAAAACTCCAATGACTTGAAAACTAAGATTGCCCATGCGAAGATTTTCGCCGAGGGGATTGCGATTACCAAAGAGATTTTTAGCTAATTCCGATCCCAAGACAATCACGCGATTATCCCGTTTCAGGTCAGATTCCATAATAAATCTACCTTTAGATAGTTGACGGTTACGCACGTTTAGGTACTGGGATCCCACCCCAATCAGGGGACTATTACTGGTTCTATTACCGAAGGATAAAATTCTTGTACCGCTCAATTCGGGAGAAATGGCGGTAATGGCGGGAACTTGAGATGCGATCGCTTGAGCATCTTCGTAGGTGAGGGGCCGGGGATTAGGAATTGTCCGCCGGACATTGCGCGAGGAAGTAGAAACAAATAAAACATTCGGACCGAGGGCTTCAAACTGCTCGAGGGCGACTTTTTGCGCTCCTTCACCCACTCCCACTAGGGCAATGACGGAGGCGTTACCGATAGCAATTCCTAGCATGGTCAGACCACTACGCAGTTTATTGCCCATCAAAGCGGAAAAAGCCATTTTCAGGTTTTCGAGCATTTCCATGGTTAGTTACATTCAGTGATCAGTAAACAGTAAACAGTAATCAGTAAACAGGGATAAAGATAAAGATAACTAACTAGGGTTTGCTGAAAAAGTTTTTCGGTGGGGGCAGGGTGTGGGGTGTGGGGTGTGGGGTGTGAGGTTTTACCGGTTTTGAGGTGGCCAATTACCTAATTTTTAGGGAAAAAGTCCAGGGATTTTCCCCCTGATCACTCCCATACCTGGTACTTTTTGATTGACAAAAAGTCTAAAAGTCTTACCCAACAAGGTTTTTAGATTTATTCAGCAAACCCTAACTAACTAACTAATTAACTTAAAACTTACATCTGATAACTGATAACTTACATCTGATAACTGATAACTGATAACTGATAACTGATAACTGATAACTGATAACTGATAACTGATTAGCGGGTAGAGATTTGGATCGTTTCTGGTTTACTTAAATCGCCGGTAATAGTTAAACTGCGCTGATTAGCGTTGAGATGACGGACGATTTTATAGATAGCTTCAACTTGGTCACTAGCGCCGATTTTAGCCGCTAGTGTGGTTAGGTCGAGAGCGGTTCCCGTTTCCCGAACAACTTGCACGATTTTTCTTTGTAAATCCAGAATGGAAGCGGCGGCTTTTTTCCCTGCTTCTACCCCCGGTTGATGGTAGGCGTTAATATTAACTAAACTAGCATAGAAACTAACGGCCCGTTCGTAGAGGGCAATTAAGGCCCCTACCTGACGGGGAGTAACCTCTGGGATAGTGATAGTGATAGAGTGACGACTATTTTCGTATAAAGCTTGTCGAGTACCTTGCAGTAATCCTGAGAGAAAATCGCCAGCAGTGGAGCCAGTTTCCACTTCCATGGAATCTCCTTGTCGGTCTTTTAACACTTCAATAAAAGTGGCGAAGAAATTGGGAATCCCTTCGCGTAATTGTTGAACGTAGGCGTGTTGGTCCGTGGAACCTTTGTTACCATAGACGGCGATACCTTGGTAAACCTTATTACCATCGAGGTCTTTTTCTTTACCGAGGGACTCCATGACCAATTGTTGCAGATAGCGGCTAAAGAGATAGAGACTGTCTTTGTAGGGCAGAATCACCATATCTTTCTCTCCCTTGCCCTTGCCCTCATGATACCAAGCTAGAGCCAGTAGGGCGCTAGGATTTTTTTTCAGGTTATGGACGCGGGTGGCGATGTCCATTTCTTTGGCCCCGGCTAACATTTCATCGATGTCGATACCCTGCAAAGCGGCCGGGAGAAGACCGACGGCGGATAGTTCTGATGTACGACCACCGACCCAATCCTGCATGGGGAAACGAGTTAGCCAATCTTGGGCGTATTTGTCCAGTTGGCTACCAGGCATAGTGACGGCGACCGCGTGTGGCGGAAAGTCTAAATCTTGTTTTTCGTAAGCGTTGCGGACTTCTAACATTCCGTTTCTCGCTTCGGGAGTGCCGCCGGATTTACTGGTGACGATAACCAGGGTGGTAGCTAGGGGTAAATGGGCTAAGGTGCGATCGATGCCTTTAGGGTCGGTATTATCAATAAAAGCAATCTCTAAGGGGGGATTAAGGGGGGATAGAGCCTCGGCAACGAATTGGGGACCCAAAGCAGACCCCCCGATGCCTACACAGAGGATATGGCTAAATTTTGCCCGATTGGGCGGCTTAATCGCTCCGGAGTGAATTTTCTTGACAAATTCTTTGATCTGTGCTAGGGGTTCGGTGATTTCGTCCCGCAATTCCTGGTTAGGAGCGAGTTCAGGAGCGCGCAGCCAGTAGTGGCCGACCATACGCTGTTCGTCAGGATTGGCGATCGCACCCTGTTCTAAAGCTGCCATATCTTGGAAAGCACGCTCAAATTTTGCTTCTAGACCTTTGAGAAAAGCCTCATCGAAGGGAATCCGACTGACATCGAGATAAAGTTCTAGGTTAGGGTGATAGTATAACCAATCTTGGTAACGTTGCCAGAGTTGCAGATTATCCATAAAAAAAAGCGAAATTTTTGTTTAATTACTCGTTTAGGAGAGATAAGATTCTATCCTCTCCAATCATCATACAGGTAGTTTTAGACTAGAAGTTGACGGTTAAGCATATATTATGGGGTTGGCAAAATGTTAACAGTGACGGAACTATCCCCTAATTGTTCGGTTTGCTGGTGTTGGCTGTTGATTTTTTAACTGGTTCTATGGCTATCTACTCATCCCCTCTCAAAATCGGTAACTTAGAAGTGCATAGCCGCGTCTTGCAATCACCTTTATCCGGTGTCACCGATTTAGTGTTTCGGCGCTTGGTGAGACGCTTTGCTCCTGATTCCATGCTCTATACCGAGATGGTCAACGCGACAGAAATCTCCCAGCTGCAAGAGTTACCGCAATTGATGGTTATCGGGGACAAAGAACAACCAATTAGTATGCAGTTATTTGATTGCCGTCCCGATTTTATGGCTGTGGCGGCGGAAAAAGCGGTTAAAGAAGGAGCGATGACCATCGATATTAATATGGGTTGTCCAGTTAATAAAATTACTAAAAAAGGCGGCGGTTCTTCGCTTTTACGACAGCCAGAAATTGCCGAGCAAATTGTTAGGGAAGTCGTGGGAGCGGTATCGGTGCCGGTAACGGTGAAAACTCGCTTGGGATGGAACGCCCAAGAGATTAATATTATCGATTTTGCCCGTCGTTTAGAAGATGCGGGAGCGCAAATGTTGACCCTGCACGCACGCACTAGGGAACAGGGTTATCACGGGCCGGCCGATTGGCAATGGATTAAACGGGTGAAGGAGGTTTTATCGATTCCTGTCATTGCTAATGGTGATATTGTTTCTGTGGAAGCGGCGATTAATTGTTTGGAATTTACCCGGGCTGATGGGGTGATGTGTTCGCGGGGAACCCTCGGTTATCCCTATTTGGTGGGGGAAATCGATTATTACCTCAAAACAGGCAAAAAGTGGCCGAAACCCACCTCTATTGACCTGTTAAGCCTAGCTAAAGAGCATTTACAGGGGCTATGGCTATACAAGGGACAACGCGGTATTTGGCAAGCTCGGAAACATCTGGCTTGGTATTGTCAGGATTTTACCGGTGCGGCGGTTTGGCGCGATCGGTTTTCGCGCATCGAATCCCTGGGGGAGGGCTGTGATTTGATTGATGGAGCTATTGCCCAATTAAACCTTGAAAACGAGAATATTTACAGATAATGATCGCACCGACCCGCTATCATCAACCTTGAATGATATTATTAGTCTAAATCTCGGTCGGGTGCAGTGATTGGTTAGACAGATGGACTTTAGATGAAGTTTATGGAGATTTCCACTCTCCCTCTGGGATCATGGCTGTAATCATGATGTTAGGCAATGTTCCGGTGGGTAAATCTCTCCCTTGATGGTAAGGTACGATAACTTGAGTATCTTGATCCCTTCAAAGTTATACTTGCGTAATATGCGCTCAACCTCGTCAGCATTCATTCTCCCGAGTCGAGTCATCCGACCATAACCTCACGGATTACTGCTCCGGGTAGAAGGTCGATAGCATCAGGTTGTAAATAAAGCTCGATCGCTTCGCGTATATTTTTGAGAGCTTCCTCTTGTGTAATACCGGCAGATGTGCATCCGGGCAGTTCTGGACACCAAATTGCCCATTCGTTTGTATCGGGATCGGGTTCAAGTATCACTCGCCATTTCATAGGGACTAAATACTTAGAGAATTACCCAAGATGATAATAGATGGACTCCACAAGCATAATCAATGCTCAAGCCCGGGATGACTCGATAGTGGTTCACGTTGAAAGTGCCAAGGGTTCATTATGCCCAAAAGCAATATCAGGCTGATGTTCACGGTATTTACTCAACGTTCAATGACCTGTTTTTGATCCTAAGTGATTGGTTAGATCGCTCCTAATTCTTACCTAGAATCTTGTCATACTCGGAGTGCGACCCAACCCAGAACCAAACTATCTTTTCTTCATCTGACTTTTTAATCCCTAATGCTCGCCATCCAATGCCGACTCTGACTGACCAGATTTTTTCTCTTGGTTTCACCTCTTTGAACTCTAGGCTGGGGTGAAATGGATTTTCTTTCCAAATCTCGTAATTTTTCTTGGCTGTTTCTTGTACCCTTTGCGGCAAACTGAGAAAAAGTTGACGAAACCTCTTGGTTCTGGCTGACTTCATTCTTCTCCAAAGCCTTTATCTTCTGTTCTCCCCTCTTGTTCTTCTATCAGGGCTTCCTGTGCCATTGTTATTAAAGCTCCCAATTCCAGATCTTCGTTAGAAAGGCTTTGCTGCCATTTTAATTCACTTTCAATATCTTCCAGCAATTGTTGAGCGAGTTCATCCTGAAGAGACTCTGGCAGTTTCTGGATTTCTGTGAATGCTTTTTGCAACAGAGTAGTCATATTTTGTTAATGTTTTACAGGCATCGGACTATTTTACTACTTTTTCTACTCTCTATTAATTATCCAGAAACTTTCCGAATAAGGAGAGTAAGGATATGCCGAAAGTTTCCGCATATCACCCCGTTTTGTCGATTCCTGACAATCAGCCGAAATAACATCAGCTTTTCCCCCGGAATTTTAGCACCAATTGTTCAATCTGACTGCACTTCGTAACAAAAATTTACAACTCGATTATAAGCGATCGCACTCCCGTCCGTCGCTGTGCCTAGATGTTTTTAGATTATTATCATTTGCTTGAATCAATGACCATGGTGTGTTCCCCAAAATCGATCGCTGCAGCGGTAGGACTCGCATCAGGGAACGCACTTTACCATATCTACCCTAGCGGCGATCATACTGCACTTAAGAATATCTACTGTTTAACTTTTCAGCCAATGCCATCCAACTCCTAGCAGAAACTCCAAAAAAGTCTTTAGCTTCTTGAAAACTTGAAAATCTGTTTTGTAGTTCTTCAGGACTATAAGTGATTTTGATACTCCAGTCTTCTCGCATTAGTTTGAAGGCAAGCTTTGAGTTATTTTCAAATAGATCTTGTGCCAGGTTTAGCCAATCCTCTGCTTGGGATGAGAAATGCTCACGAGCAGCATAAAAATCGAAAAGCTTGTCTTCAAGTATAGAGGCTAGGTAATCAACATCACTTGGATCATAGCCAGCAAACTCTTGGGATAAATTTTCATTTGTATGGAGTAAAGTATTATCTTGTGCTTTATCCTTTTCTTGAAGCATTCTTGCAAGGTCATACCAATTGTCCGCTTCAATTTCAAAAGTCAGGCAGGCATTGTCAAAGATAATGTATTCATCCTCTAGCTCAAGAGCTAAAGCTTTTATAAGCTCTGCTTCTGCTTTTTCCCGCTCTCTGCGTCTAGCTTCTGCTTCTTGCCGAGCTACTATTTCAGGGTTCAGCTTTGTCTGAAAACTTCTTGCTTCAGTGTCTTTAAGTTTTTTCTTGAGCTTTAGATCTGCAACTGCTCTTTGTGCATTTTCATATACGTCTATTTT
Source organism: Microcystis aeruginosa NIES-2549 (assembly GCF_000981785.2). NCBI lineage: Bacteria > Bacillati > Cyanobacteriota > Cyanophyceae > Chroococcales > Microcystaceae > Microcystis > Microcystis aeruginosa. Next base: position 57,640 of record NZ_CP011304.1, read on the forward strand.
TTTCTGAAGGTATTTGTCAACGTTTTTAATTAGTATTATATCAATTAGAATAACTGCAAAAATGGCTCCAATGATTAGCGTAAGATTGGCTGATTTAGAGAACAAGTATATAATGATAACTACAGGAATTAGGACAGCAGATACTCTAGTAAGTAGCTGAAACGACTTATTTTGTTGATACTCTTGAAGCTTTTGGCGATCTTGTAGAAATGTTGATTCGTAACTACGTATCGCATCAAGGGACACAATCCTTAAGCATTTATTTAACTTATCTTGCACAATTGGCAAGTTGCGTTGGGCTGTTGAAAGAAAGTTGTCTAGCTCATTTAAGACTCGATCATTAGTATTGCTTATGTCTGCATTCATAGAAGCCCTAGTTGTCGATGATCCTTTGTATCGGAGGATTCGTCCATGACCTCTGGCCTGACTACGGGCTTCTCTAACCCAATATTTCAGTGCAGATTTTTCGTTGCGAATATTATTAATTGTCTCTCGGTATATCTCAATTGCTCTTAAGCAAATAACCCCTATCTTTTTAGCTGTTTCAGCGTTAATATCGTCTTTTGATATTTCCCAAATATCTTGTGTTCTAGTTCTGATCTCAGTGGGTTTTATATACTGATAGGTATATCTCATTTGTTTTATCTTTTTGTGCAGCTACAGTAGTGGCATTAAACATTCATGCTGCTGCTCATAGCTTAAGCGGCACAGATGTGAAGATGCCAGCTAAACATTAATTATACAGAAACTTTCCGAATAACCAGAGTAAGGATATGGGGAAACTTTCGACATATCACCCCATTTTGTAGATTTCTGACAATCAGCCGAAATAACATCAGCTTTTCGCCAAGGTTGCAGCACCAATTGTTCAATCTGACTGCACTTCGTAACAAAAATTTACAACTTGATCATAAGCGATCACACTCCCATCGATCACTGTGCCTAGACGTTTTTAGATTATTATCATTTACTTGAATCAATGATCATGGTGCGTTCCCCAAAATTGATCGCTGGAGCGGTAGGAGTTACATTAGGGAACGCACCCTACAGCTTGGAGATGTCCATTAATTATACCGCTCCCTGCTGCCAACTCCGGCACTCATGGACAGCCTTAACGAGTAATTTAGAGAGTCAACAGCTTAGTGGTCTGTCAATCTTGAAATTGTGGATAGGGGAATCCGGCCAAATTATTCGCCCCCAATCCCTCAAAATCATCTTAACAGACCAATAGAATCGCCCTTAATTTTTGTGGATTGTCGGCCCCTAACTATATTCCTCCCCGACACTGAGATTAAAGAGCATTTGCAGGGATTGTAAACAGCGCTTACGCGCTTCGATATCCTGTTGGGCCCGCAGTTGTACCATGGGTTCGTGAAGGATTTTATTAACGATACCGCGGGTCATTGCTTCGATAACTTCTTGGTGTTTTTCGGCGAATTCCGTCCCCAAACGGGAGAGGGCCTTTTCTAATTCCTGTTCGCGAATATCTTCAATTTTGCTTCTTAAACAGCTAATTGTCGGTACAGTGTCCAAAGAACGCCACCAAAGCTCGAAAGCTTCCACTTCCTGCTCTAGGAGTGCCTCTGCTTCCCTGGCCATCTGACGGCGACTTTCCTGATTGGCGGCAACCACCGCTTTAAGATCATCGACGTTAAAAGCTTGCACTTGTGCCAATTCCTTCACGTCGGTGTGGACGTTGCGGGGAACAGAAATATCGATTAACATCAGCGAGTTAGCAGCAATCGTCACTTCTGTCAATAAATTTTTAGTTAAAATTGGTTCCGTGGCCCCGGTACTGGTAAAGACGATATCCGATGCCGCTACCGTAGCCATCATCTCTTCTAAGCCATATAGTTGGATTGGTACGTTAGGAAATTCACAGGCCAACTCCTGGGCCCGTCTTTGGGAGCGATTGACGATCGCAATTTGCTGAGAACCCTTAGCCAGAAGGTGAGTAACTAATAATCGGGACATTTTCCCTGCCCCGATAATAGCGATTTTCTTGCTGCTGAGGTCTGCCACCTTAGCATGGGCTAACTCCACCGCCGCCGAACTGATCGATACGGCTCCCGTGCCGATGCTGGTTTCCGTGCGGACGCGTTTACCGGCAGTCATCGCTTGTTTAAACAGGCGATCGAGTAATTGGCTAATACTATTGTACTTTTGAGCTAATTTATGGGTATTTTTAACTTGAGCGAGAATTTGCCCTTCCCCGAGGACAAGACTTTCTAAACCGGCCGACACCCGGAGCAGATGACGGACAGCATCCTGATGCAGTAGGGTAAACAGATAACGACGCAGGACATTAAGGGGAATATGCCCGATTTCAGCGAGAAACTGGGTAATTTCCACCACGCCCTTTTCCGTATCCGTAACCACGGCGTAGATTTCCAAACGGTTACAGGTGCTGATAATAGCCACCTCTTGGATGTGGGGATAACCCTTGAGGTGGGTAAGGGCGGACTCGATTTTCGCTTCCGGGATACTCAATTTTTCGCGAATTTCCACAGGGGCTGTCTTGTGACTCAAGCCCACTACAGCAATATTCATTTATGTTCTCCTACAAATGTTGCTCAGGCTACAAAAATTATTGATAAAGATCAGTGCGTTATGTCTCTAATTGTTGCAATTTAGTCCCAATCGGGATGCAAATAAAAGATGTTTGAAAAAAAACTTTATATATTTTTACCAATGGGGGCGAGGTGAGCCATGCCCACCCCACCCGATCAGAGAATTATCTCAGTTGAATGTATTTGGGTTGGTCGAACAGGTGAACGGTATCGACGAAGCGAGCGGTTTTCGATTGGGTGGAGATAACCAAGCTTTGGGTACGAGCGCCACCATGGAAGAAGCGTACCCCTTCCATCAGGGTGCCGGGGGTGATCCCACAGGCGGCAAAGAGGACGGTTTGGCCACTGGCTAATTCTTCGCAACCGTAAACGCGATCGGGATTAGTGATGCCCATTTCTTGCAGACGAGCGAGATTACCCTCGCGGCTTTCGCCGATTAAACCGGTTTTGACCACTTCCGGATCATAGATTAATTGTCCCTGGAAGTGACCGCCTAGACAACGCATAGCCGCCGCCGAGATTACCCCTTCTGGAGCGGCACCGATACCCATGAGAGCATGAATATTAGTTCCCGAAAAAGCGCAGGAAATAGCGGCCGATACGTCACCATCGCTGATCAGACGAACTCTGGCCCCGGCGTTGCGGATTTCTTGGATTAATTCCTTGTGACGGGGACGATCCATCACCACTACCACCAGTTCTTCGATCGAACGATTGAGACAATCGGAAAGAACTTTCAGGTTTTCCGTCGCCGATTTATTAATATCCACATGACCTTTAGCTGCTGGGGGAGCGGCTAATTTTTTCATATAAAAGTCAGGAGCGGCGAATAACCCACCTTTTTCGGAGATCGCTAACACGGCCATAGAACCATTTTGACCGTAGGCAACCAAGTTAGTGCCTTCGCAGGGATCGACGGCGATATCGATTTCGACTAATTCGTCGGGATTACAATATTGTTTGGCATCAGCTTGGGTACAGATACCCACTTCTTCGCCAATATAGAGCATAGGAGCTTCGTCTCTTTCCCCTTCTCCAATAACGATGCGACCACGCATATGGATTTTATTCATCCGTTCGCGCATCGCTTCCACAGCGACGTGATCGGCGATATTTTTTTCGCCTTTACCCATCCACTTCGAGGAGGCAATGGCAGCCTGTTCGACCACTTCGATAATTTCTAACCCTAGCGTACTTTCCACTCGATGATCCTCCCTACAGCTGATCTATGATTTATCTAGTGAGTTTGTTTCCTTAACAGTCAAAAGTCTATCACCAGACGGGGATCATTCTTAAGTTTTTATGCAGATCATCTGGAGGAGACCGGTATAGCTAGGGAGTTTTTGCCAGCACTGTCGCCTCCATCTCAGTTATGGAGAGCTTGTTCGCTGATGGCGGCTGGCGATCGCAGAAAGGTATGTTCTTCCCCCTGTTGTGAATGCTAGACAAGGGCAGCTTTGTCGATACTAAACATCTGGTCAGGTTTTGCCGAGCAAAATTATCCACCCTATTCCGTTAATCCTTCAGTGTGTTTAACCGATGCTAGAATGCAGCAAGAGACTCGGTTATTCTAGACAAGCTAAAACCCACTTTTCTTGGCAATTGAGTTAAAACGTCATCGGGTAAGGTTTTAAACTGTTGCCTGATCTCAACAAGCAATTTAAATGCGCGGGCAGCTTAACTGCCATAAATCGGTTTGTTAACGAAGCCAATAAACTATAGCGGTAATAATACTCAGAATTACCACGGTCTGACGCAGATAACTAGGAGAGATAATTCTAGCTAGTTTTCCCCCCAATAAACCCCCAATTAAAGAGCCAATTGCTACCACTATCGCTGCCGACCAATATACGTGATTAGAAAAGAGAAAAAACCAAGATGCAGCCACATTAACCACCAAAGAAAGCAACTGTTTTAAAGCATTTAATCTCGTGAGATTATCCTTGAGAAATAAGCCCAAAATTGCCAACTTAATCACCCCTAAACCCGCTCCAAAATAACCACCATAAATTGAAGCGAGAGCGATGGGTAAAACCGCCAAAATTTCTGGTATATGACCATTTTCGTCCCCCTGTCGCCGCTGCAACCAAGAGCGTAAAGTATCTTGAAAAGCCAATAAAGCCGCCGCTAAAAGAATCAAAAAAGGAATCAGGCGCTCAAATACTTTATCACTACTATTTAACAGCAAAATACCACCGATAATGCCGCCAATAACTGCCGATGGTAGTAATAACCAAATCCGTTTTTGTTGCCCGTGCAGGTCTTTTTTTTGGGCGAGGGTTGCCCCCAGATAACCGGGGCATAAAGCGACGGTATTAGTCACATTTGCCATCACCGGTGGGATACCCACCGCCATCAGCGTTGGAAAAGTAATCAGACTACCGCCACCGGCAAGAGCGTTAATTAAGCCGGCAGCCACCGCAGCGATTGCCAAGAAGCCATACTGAATAGGCGTGAGCATTTAGGCGTTAGGGATAGTAATTAGGGCTAAATCAATTTTTTCCTCGTCAACTTGCTTAATTTCGGCTCTAATTCCTGGTCCAAAGTATCTCTCGATTTTTTCCTGTTTTGCCAGCCACTTTTCTAGGGGTAAAAGGGGCGATTCAAATTCTAGGGTGAGACAATAGGCGGAATCAACAGCAGTTTCACGAATTGCCACTAAAGTGGGTCTTTCCTCGTCCGTGGGGCTTAATCCCAGCTTTTCTAGGGCTTCATCCAGATGCACCTCCTGTCCGTAGCGATAGCGGGTGACATCGTTGCGAAGTTTGGTTTGGGTGACAGTAGCCTGTTGTTGGCGCAATTGCAAGATTTCGGGGCTACTGGGTTGACTAAAGGGTATGGGTTTGATTTCTGAAGCTTTTAGGGCTAAACCTCCCAATAATAAGGGTAATCCGTAGAAAAACCCCGCTAAATTGACCGTGGCGTTACCTTGGGCATAACCGATAATCCCGATAACCGTTAAAATACTGCCTAAAATTAAGCCAAAGTACGATAGTCTAATTTTCCTGAGCATGAAATAATTTTTTTCTTGAGTACGCTAATCCTTTAGAGATTATACAACTCAAGAGAATCTTTTTTGCAGAGGGGCAGTGGGGAGATTTTTGAGCTATCAGTAAACAGTCATCAGTCATCAGTGAAAAGAAAGCGGCGAACTTGCCACTTAATAAGTAAGTAATCTGAATTAATTGTTAGATAGTGGCACAGGCTTCTGGTTCTTTGTATTTTATCTTTGATTGTAACCAGCTACTTAGTTGATGATAGGTGGTGCGTCAGGAATTTTTGCCGTCTAACGCACCCTACGTTTTACTATTGCCTATGTACTCGCAATTTTTCAATTAATTGAGATAATTTCTGGTCAGAAGCGGCAGTAATAAAGTCTAATTTAAACTTTTGTCCCTGACTGAGATATTCTGCATAACTAGACAGAAGAAAAGGACGAAACTTGTCATTATCGGCAATATAAACTTCAAAAAAAGCGACAAATAAAGCCCCCGCGTAATCCCCGATTAAATTTTGATCGGGTAAAGTGATATTGACCACAGACTTCAGTGTTTTTTGCATTCCTGCATCCAATTCTGTAAAATTTACATGAGCTTGTCCCTCGACCATGGCCAGATATTTATCCGGGGTTTTTAACCAAGTAAAAGGAATGGCCTGTTCAAAAATCGGATTAGCTGCCGGGTCATAACTTCCCGAACCCAAGAGGACAGGAATTGCTATTTTGCTTAAACCTTTTTCCCCAAAAATACTGCGGTTAACGGGATTAGTCGCAAAGACGGCCGTGACTCGTTCATCGCGAAAATTATAGACCTGTCTAGGCAATTCCAGGGCGCGACATTCCAGTAAAATGGCGATATTAATCCCGGAGTAAGGACGATTACAATCTTGGGCGAGATTATCAAAATCAATTTGTGCGCCAGCAACAGCTAGAGATGTATAACCTCCAAAGGAATGACCCGCTACTCCCACATTAGTGAGGTCCAGTTTACCTTGAAATTGACTAGGATTACGTCTGGCTAATTCATCGATGACAAAGCTAATATCTTTGGGTCGATTAATAAACTCATTGCCATCAAAAATATTGCGATAATACCCCCCTAACATTCCTTGCAGGTATTTGATATCACTGCCGGGGTGTTGCGGTGCCGCTACTAAAAATCCGTAGGAAGCTAGATGTTCAATTGCTTGGGCATAATCTTCCGGTCGCGAGGCTAATCCGTGGGAAAAAATAATTACAGGTGTTTTGCCTTCTCGGAAAGTTTGCGGGATATAAACATCCACATATAAACTGCGATTGCGACTGCTATCGGTTAGGTTCCAAACTTCTTTTTTTACCTGAAAGCTACCGCGCTGGCGCAGATCGGGTAAACTGGTATAATTAATCGGTGGTTTAACGGCAGCGGCTTCCTCGGCTGTCCAGAGGCGCATATCTTTAATAAATATTTCCGCCACATAAACCGCATAATCGATGGTTTTAGCTAATCCGAGGATTTCTTCCCCCTGTAACTGGATATTATTGGGGAATTTTTTCAGCACATTTAAAAGGGTTAATCCTCCCGGATCGAAAGCGGCACTAACAATCGCACCCCGCAGGGCATATTTACCATTAATTCCCCCTTGAATGGTGATGCCTTTGCCCAAACGAGAGAGCATATCAGCACCCATCACACTATTAAAAAAACGAGATAGTAAAATAGGATCGATGTCAATCTTTGTTAATAAAGCCTCACGAAACTTCTCTCTTGCTTCGGGAGTTGCTCTGGCCAGAAATCTTTTTAAATTATCATCGATTTTTCCTTCTTTAGCAAAGGTTTCTAGGGATGCTACCGATACGGAAAAGACGAGGGGAGTATAGACAAATTCAATTTCTTCGGCGGCTTTTAGGGGTAAAGTGGTGATACCTGCAGCGAAAAGACCTAGAAGGAAAGCTCGCAGCCGACGGGTGGTATTATTTCTGGGAAAACGATTTTGTAACCTGGGTATAATCATAGGATTTTTAGTTAAGTTAGATGACAGAAATTAAAGGAAAAAGTGACACTGTGATTGATATCTACAGCCAACAAACATCGACAAAATTTTAGGTAGATTAGAATAAAAAATCATGAGTAAAATCTCGATGTTTACTTATTAAAACCATAGATTGCTTTCGAGGATTTTGATTTTAGACAATTAATGTTTTCCGAATATATTACCTAGTATTGACTATATATTAAAATTGGTTTTTTGTCAAGATATTAGCTATTAATAAAAAAGAATAAGCACATTAATTTAATAAGTGAAAGTGATATATTTTCAGATGAAAATAATCAGATAAGATTTCTGACCAAGATAAATTGCTAATCATTGCGAATGTAAATATTTTGTTGCGGGAAGGGAATCTCGATACCCTGTTGAGTAAACCTAGCGAGAATAGCACAATTAATATCACTAATTACTCGCTTTTTTCTGTTGACATCATCCAACCAAAACTTTAATTCAAAGTTTAAACTAGAATCACCAAAATTAATAAAAAATGCTACTGGTTGCGGGTTTTTAAGTATGTGAGGATGTTGATCAGCAATGTCTAGTAATAAACTCATCACCTGTTGTGCGTTAGAATTATAACCAACTGCGATAACAATTGAACAATAAATCAAGTTATCACTACCCGTATAGGTGGTGACATCCTCAGTAAAAAACTTTTGATTGGGAATAATTTTTTCGGAATTGTCCGTGAGTATTTGCACTGTTGTCGCTCGGATACCTAGCTTTTTTACCTGAGAAGTCTGTCCTTCAATATTAATTATATCACCGGGTTTGAGAACTTTTTCAAATAATAGTAAAATCCCGCTAATAAAATTACTGACTACTTGCTGCATACCGAAACCAATACCCACCGATAAACCGCCAGTAATTGCCGCTATTGCTGTTGCATTAACTCCCACATAACCCAAGATGAGAATAAAACCTAAGACAATGAAAAAATAACGTCCTAAAAGTAAAGTTGCTTCAATTTCACCGCGACTAGCTTGCTGATTTAAATTAGTAATACTCAGAATTATGCTCTCTATAAGAATAACAATAATTACCAGAAAATAGGGAGCTATTATCAAAATAAATATGCTTCTCAATGTGATCGGACTATTGAATAAATTAAAGGGAGATACTTGGGCAATTTCCTGAATATTATTGTAGAAACCAATCATGGTTCTCAGGAGGAATAATAGCAATAAAGGTGCTAAAAGCCGCCAATGATAATATTTAATTGTCTTGACGGAAAACTTGGCGTATAATCCAGCTAATAAACCACGATAAACGAAATAAAACCACATTAGTTTTATCGATAAACTAATCATTCCTCTTGTCCAGTTTTGACCCAAAAAAATTAGATAACTTAAGTCAAGTAAAATTAGGCTAATAACTGGAAAATTAAGAAACTGTATCAGGATAGCAAAATATTGACGGAGGGTTAACTTTTCATCACTATGGATCAAACTGGTAACGTGAGGAAATCTTTTTTCTAAGTAAGACCATAACCATTTTGATAATAACCAAGCAAGAATTAAAGACAGAAAAATGATCGTTAATTGATTTTGAACATTTCTGCGTCCTAAAAATAATAATTGGTTAGCAATTATCTCCGAAAGAGAGGGAATATTGTTGTTCATATTAATTTATTTTCCTGACTTCCTGATCAATATCTGATTGAATATAAAGTGTCAGTTTTTCGGCTGCTGCTGAGGGAGATATTTCACCAGCGATCGCTCTTTCATACCAAAATTCTCCTTGTTCTAAAATTTTATTCAACTTTTCCCAATCATCCAGAGGAACTGCCACGGCATTTTGAGATTGTTGTAATAATACTGATTCAGTTGGTAGTAATTTTCCTTCGATCTGCACCCGTCGATTAGTGGGAATAAAACTTTCGGTTTGGGTGATTGCTTGTAATTGTTGTTCGGGATTAGTGAGAAATTTTCCTAAAGCTAATCCCAAACGATTTTCATTATCACTATTATTGCGATTAAATACCATCACCCGTGTATAGAGAATTGGTGCTGCTTTACCTTGAGTTTCTTGGGGAAGTAAAGCGACTCTGAGATCATCTTGTAGGCTATTTTTTAAATCGGCAATTTCAATAGAACTACACACATAATAGGTTAAGCGGCCTCTAGCAAAGGCATCATGGAGTAATTCCCGTTGACGATTGAGGATAAAATTAGGCTGTGACGAGGCAAATTTTAGCCATTCTAGCCATTTTGCCCAACCATATAGGCGAGGTTGCAGGCTACCCTGATCATCCCACAAATAGCCGCCAAAAATTGCCATTCCCCAAAAAGTATCTTCAAAAGAGGACACCATCCCCACAGAATAGCCTTTGCGCGCACGTTCCACTAATCCCTCTAAACTGGTGGGAGGTTGCTTCAGCAGCGGATCGGGACTAACTTGTAATTTTTTTTGATTATAACACAGTACATTGGTACGAGAACCCAAGGGAATGCCATAGATTTTTCCTTGATAGCTAACTTGTTTCAGCGTCGGGGGATAATAAATAGATAAATCTAGATTTTTCTGGTCAATTTCCTTCAGTACTCCTTGGGATACTAATCTGGGTATATTTCTCGAAAAAATTAGAATAACACTCGCACCCAATCCGCTTTGAGATTGTTTAAAAAAACGTTCGGGTATCTCATCGATAGGAATAGCTTTTTCGAGAATTGTCACTTGCGGATTTAATTTTTCAAACTCTTGCAAACCCAGACCTAGTACTTCAGTTAAATTTCTCTCTTCTGGATACCAAACCGAGAGGGTTCCTTGCAGTTGCTCCGATGATTGAGTAGGAAGATAACTAAAACAGGCATAAAGAAAAATTGGCATCAAGATAAAAAGCAATAGGAGCGATATAATTCTCCTTATTTTTTTACTTCCCCAAGCAGTTTTAACTTTGAGCCTTAGAAATTGCATCGCTCGTGATCCTTCAAAAATCTTGCCATATATTCATAGTACATGAAAAGGTGAATAATAATCTTCATCAGAAAAATAATTAACATGATCTTTTGTCAAAAGCCCCCAGTATAGAAACAATTCCAGTTAAAAATTTGTGCGAGTTAAGCTGCTGACGTATCTAAATTACCTGTTACGTCCAGAACCCTATTTATAAATCTTTGTTAAGTACAATTTATACCAAATTGGGTGAGCTTCCCCTGCATACCAAATAGGTTTTTAATAGTATGATTAACCACCGAGTTATGGATTATTTCTCCCCGCTCTCCTATACCTTTCAAATAGGATTTAGTATCAGTCCTCCTCATTTCCTCAAAATCTTTTCCCATTTGGGGCATTTAATCCCTCCTTTTCAAGGATAATTGGCTAGTGGCAATAAATATTAGGATGAGGTTCGGGATTTTGGGGAGGAGGGTATTTAGTTAAATAATCTTTGCAGAAAAGTGCTTTGATCCCGCAGAAAAACCTGAGCGCAATTACGCCCCGGCATTCCCGAAATTGAGCCGCCGGGGTGAGTTCCTGCCCCAGTTAAATAAAGGTTTTTAATGGGGGTTTTGTAGTTAGCTATTTCCGGCAAAGGACGCAGGAAAATCATCTGATCTAAGGTCATATCAAGATGATAGTAATTACCCTTATAGGAACCCAAACGATTAGCTAATTCGGCCGGACTTTCCACCCGACGAGCAATAATGGCGGATTTGAGATTGGGGGCATAATTGGCCAGTTTATCAAGAACTCGATCGGCCACGCGATTTTTTAATTCTTCCGTCCATCCCGTGCCGTTTAATCCCGTTCCCTCAGCCCCGGCAATCTGATAGGGGGCAAAAAATTCGATCCAGAGGGTATGCTTGCCCTGGGGAGCCATGGAGGGATCGAGAATAGTGGGGACATCTAGGTACATCGAGGGATTTTCGTCGGGAATCTGCCCCAAAATCGTTAAAGCGTGGGCTTGTTCAACGTGACGCACGGAATCGGCGATGAGAATCGTTCCCTGTAAATACTCCTCTTTGTGATCATAAGCCTCGAACCTTGGCGCTTCGGCGAGGGCGCAGTCAATTTTAAGAATTGTTTCATTGTTATTGACAATTCGCCGTTCTACCCTTTCTCGCAATTCCGGATCGGCGGCATCCACATCGGCGGAGGCGACTAACTGTAAAAAAACTCGTCTAGCGTCAATATTAGAGATAACACCCGCTTTGGCCAGATATTCCTGTCCAGAGTCCACCCTAACCCCGATCGCTTCTCCTTCCTCGATTAGAATCTGTTTAACTTTCTGCTCGGTTAAAATCACCCCACCGAGACTAACAACGCATTTCACCAGAGCCTCGGTTAGTGCGCCCGTACCACCACGAGGGCGAGCCACCCCGGGGGAATGACGCATCGCCATCATCATCATCCCGGAGGTAATGCCTTTTTGGGAGGGAGGAGCGCCAATTTCCGCCGCTAGACGAGCCAGGGGTGCTTTGACAAATTCGCTTTCGAACCACTCATTAAGGACATCTTCGGGGGAAGTAATCATCGTGCGGATGAAGTCGAGCAGTTTCTTTTTCGAGCCGATCGCTTTCCAGACACTAGCTAAGGCACTAGAGTTATAATTGCGGGCGATTCTGAGCAAATCTTGGGGCGGAGCGTTAAACCAAGGACCGATCGCATTCATCAACTGCGCCCAATAGTCGATAAACTGAAGGTAGCGATCGGCATCTCGCGGACAAAACTGGGCAATTGCGGCGTGAGTTTTTTCCAGAGAGCGATAGGAAAGAAAATATTGGCCGGAGGGATGGGGACAGAAAACGGTAGGATCGAAGAATAAATACTCTAATCCGTGCCGTTTTAGCTCTAATTCCTCAATTACTGGTCCCAAAAAGATAAATTCGTGATCGATCGCACAGAGATTAAACTTAAAATCGGGGGCTAGATCTGGGATAACCGCTTCTGTGGTAGCCGCTCCTCCTGGTACGCTACGCTGTTCCAGAAGGAGGACGCGATAACCAGCTTTGAGGAGATAGGCGGCACAAACTAAACCATTATGCCCCGCACCGATGAGGATGACATCGTAACTTTCCATGCAGTTTCAAAAATTCCTATTTTTAATTTTGCGCTTTTCTTGGCCTTAATATGTTAAAAATAGTTAAAGATTCGCTGCTGTCAGCAGATTTCAGCGAGCAGTTATGAGTGAGCAGGTAGAAAACATTTAATTTTTCCTTTTTTTTATGAGTTCTTCCATCAAAGTTATTCAACCATCGGGTATTTTAGATGGCAACCAAGCCAGCCAATTTCGCCAAGAAATTGCCGAAGCCGTGCGGGGAGGTTCAGAGGTTATTATCGTTGATTTCAAGGATGTCACCTTTATGGATAGTTCTGGTTTAGGGGCGCTAGTTTTATCCTTAAAAACCGTGCGTTCTGCGGGGGGTAAACTATTGATCTGCTCGATTAATGATCAGATAAAAATGTTATTTGAATTGACCGATATGGATCGAGTTTTTGAAATTTTTAATAACCGAGAAGAATTAGAACAAATAATCTCGGAAATTAATTAATAAAAATCCACCTGCATGATCGAAAGATCATCCTTAAAATTACCATCGAATTGTAAAGCTTGAATTTCTTCAATAAAATTATTGAGATTTTTGGCGGAATTACAGTGATAATTTCGCAAAGATTGAATAAATTTCTCTAGTCCCCACATCCTACCATCAGCACAATCGATCTCGTAAATTCCATCGCTAAAAAGATAAAGGCTACTGGGTAAATTCAGGCATTTAACCTGATTAATATATTCCGCTTCTGGAAACATCCCGATGGGAAAACCGGGGGCTTTCAGTCTGGTTTCCATCACCTGGCCAAAAGGTTTTTGAGTCAGGAGAACTGCCGGGGGATGACCGGCACTGGCATAGGTTAACTGTTGTTGTTTCCGATCATAAATTCCGTACCAAATAGTAAAATATTTATCATTCCTAGGACTGATTTGATACACTTGATTTAACCCCTGTAAAACCTGATTAGGTTGATAGTAATTCACCTGACTTAAACCACGAGAACGGAGTAAATTAATCACCGAAAGAGAGGGTAAAGCCGCTCGCAAACCATGGCCCGCCACATCTAAAAGATATAACACCAAATGGTCATTATCTAACCAATAATAATCAAAGCCATCCCCCCCCAATCGACGAGAAGGAAGGAAGCGAAAATCGATAGCAAGTTTTGGAGAAATGAAAGGCTCTGGTAACAGCGATCGCACATATTCCGCCGCTTCCGCTAACTCCATTTCTAGTAATTGTTTTTGCGCTCGCAGATCATGACTTAATTGATGCAAACGCATTCCCGCCCGCACGCGCGCTCTTAACTCATTAATCTCGATCGGTTTACATAAAAAATCATCTGCCCCCGCATCCAATCCCTTCACCCGATCCCCCACCGATCCCAAAGAAGTTAAGAGGATAAAAAAAGTCGTTGACAGTTGGGGATTGAGCTTAATTTGCCGGCAAACTTCCAACCCATCGATCCCCGGCATCATCCAATCACAAATAATCATCGCCGGTTTTATTTGCCCCGCTTGCTTTAATCCTTCTTCCCCATCACTGGCAACAAAAACCTCGTATTCCTTCTGCAAAGCGCGGCTCAAAAACGTTTGAATTACTCCATCATCATCAATTACTAGAATTCGTACCATCTTTTTTGTGACTCGACTATCTCAATCTTACTGCTTACACTAGAGGGGAGTGGACGACTTTGCTTGTACCTCAAGACAGGATTAAATCCAGAATCGAGCTAATACATCAGTCATAGTTTGGGAAAAATGGTATAACTTCTAGCGTAAGGCATTGCAGAGGTAAACCGGGGGTGAAGATTTCTTTTCAGGTAGATAGCGATCTCAGGTCCTTAGATACCGTTTTAAAGTATTTTGAGCAACTCGAACCGGCGGGCATTCCCCAAAAAGACTGGCTCCAGTGTCAGCTTGCTCTTGCCGAAGGTTTTACCAATGCTGTCCGTCACGCTCACCGACACCTCCCCCCCGAAATCCCGATCGAGATCGAGATCGATATTACCCGATCCCAGATGGAACTTCGCATCTGGGATCGGGGTTCCGTCTTCGATTTAGAGGGCTTTATCGAGAAAAACGCCCATCTTCGCCATAGTTTCTCCGGTCATGGGCAAGGACTGCCGATCCTCCAAAAAATCGCCGATCAACTCAGTTATACTCGCAGCGAAGATCAGCGCAACTGTCTGTTAATTATTAAACAATTTTCCCGCCATGAATCCGATCGCGCCCCTCGTTTCTCCTAGTTGGTTAGTTAACAATCTCGATCGCCCCGATCTGATGGTTATTGACTGTCGTTTTCAATTAAACGATCCCGATCTCGGTTATCAAGAGTATTTAGCCAATCATATTGAAAATTCCTTCTATTTACACCTAGACCGCGATTTATCGGCTCCCGTTGCCCCTCATGGCGGACGTCATCCTTTACCGAATCCGCAGACAATAGCCGCTAAATTAAGCTCTCTAGGGGTGATTTCCGGCCAAACCCATGTCATCGCCTACGATGCCTCCCGTTTTGCCTTTGCCAGTCGTCTCTGGTGGTTATTGCGTTATCTGGGCCATGAAAAAGTCAGTATTCTCGATGGTGGTTGGCAAAATTGGTTAAATGCGGGTTATCCCGTCTCCAATCAGATACCTGTGCCGAAAACCGGCGCTTTTCTCCCCCAAGTTCAAGAGGATTGGGTAGTCACAATTGAGCAGGTAAAAAGGCACAAAGAGCAAGCGGGAGTGGTGTTAATTGATGCTAGGGAAAGCGATCGCTATCGGGGTGAAAGGGAACCGATCGATCCGATCGCCGGCCACATCGAGGGGGCGCTGAATTATCCCTGGTTGGAAGTCACCGATAGTCAGGGTTTTTCTCAACCCCAGGACCAGCAAACACAACGTTGGCAAGAGCGGCAAGGCGATCGAGAAATTATCCTCTACTGTGGTTCAGGAGTGACAGCCTGTGTTAATATCTTTTCCCTTACCCTAGTCGGATACGAGAATGTTAAGCTATATTCTGGAGGTTGGAGTGATTGGTGTTCCTACCTGATCTAACCGGCCCTATTGATACCCATCTATCGAGAAAGATTATCAAAATGACCTAATTACTGTACAATCCCTCTATTATCACTTTTAATTATTCCGAAACTATTATCTAATTTGTCTCCTAAGTGGGTGGGTGGAATTAAATATAAGATGAACGTAGGTTGGTCTTCGGCCGTGAGCTTTTGCCGAACGGTTGAAGCATGAAACCCAACGCCAGATTATGTTACGCTACCGCTAACCCATCCTACAAATAATTGTGCCGCCCTACTTAGACAAAAAAGCTAATTTTTATTTTAGTTGCTATCTTTTTGCTCTCAAATCACCGCTATTCCTCAAAGAATAGTCATTTTCCCCCGTAAAATTACTAAAAAGTAATTTTATAGTTAAACTCTATAAAAAATTAGGTATGTATTTTGTATGACAGAAGCCGGTCTTTGTCATTGTAATGGTGGCACCCGTCCGAAAGATCGCCTTTCGATTTTTGTGGATGGCAATAATATGTTTTATGCTCAACAAAAAAATGGTTGGTTTTTTGACCCGCGCAAGGTGTTAAATTACTTCACTAATGACCCGAATATTATGTTAATTAATGCCTTTTGGTACACGGGTTTAAAAGATTCCCAAGATCAAAGAGGTTTTCGCGATGCTTTAATTAGTTTGGGTTATACGGTGAGAACAAAAATTTTGAAAGAATATTATGATGATAGTTCCGGTCGTTTTTCTCAGAAAGCTAATTTAGATATCGAAATTGTCGTCGATATGTTTAATACCGTCGATCAATACGATCGAGTGATTTTATTTAGTGGTGATGGCGATTTTGAACGAGCGATCGAACTATTGCGCTCTAAAAATACTCATATTACCGTAGTTTCTACGGAAGGGATGATCGCTAGGGAATTGCGAAATGCCACCGATCGCTATATTGACCTGAATGATCTTCGCAAAGATATCGAAAAAAGTGATTATTAATCGGCCGTTTTGTCTTTAAACCGGCTATTTATCCCATTTTTCTTTATTGGTATTCCTCACCCCAATCCCTCTCCCAGAAGGGGATAGGTGAGGCAATTAACCATCTCTTGTTTATTTTTCCTTGAGTCGAAAGAGTAAAAACTGATTGACCTGATTCGGATTAAAATTATCATCACTGACTAAAATCAAAGAGCGACTACCATCAGCTAATCTTGGACCGAGGGTCATTCCTTCTAAATTATCTAAATCAATCCCCAAAGTCCCTAAATCTAGTAATAATTTTTTCCGCAAGGGTTGCACCTGTAAAGCTTCTAATTCTCCCGGTATCCGAGCAATTTTCGACGTATCAGTGGCACTACCATTAACTACCTGAAATAGTTTCGCTCCAAAACCTTCTAAACCAAAAGTTCGCTCTAAACTGAGAAAATAACCCTCTTTTTCTAAAGCTAATAATTCCGTTAAACCGTAGTATCTCGCACCACTGGGCGGCTCATCTAACACATACAATTGTTCTGATACTAACACCGGCGCACCAATCGGATCAATAACATAATGAAGAAGTCGCACTCTGAGATTTTCTGCTCTTTTTCCCGTGGGACTATCTTGAATTAAAGCGTTTTCTGTGGCAGTAAACAAACGAAAAGGATCGTCTTTGAGAGTGCTGGTAATCCCTAAAGTTAAGGATTCAAACCCTAAATTATCCTCTATTCCCTTTTGATTGCTATCATCTGGTAAAAAGCGATTAGGAATTAACAAAGACTCCTTTAATTGTCCCTGCAAATCAAATTCAGCAATAAAAGGAGCAATTCCCTCTTTAACCGCACCTTCACTGGAAATAAATAACGTTTGTCGGGGCGAAAAAGCGATACCTTCCGGGTCGATCGATCCCTTTTTAAACGTTTCTCCCTTGCCATCTTTTAGGAACGTGACCGCCTCTAAATTCACTTTTTCGATTTTTTCATCATTTATCTGCAAACTAGCCGTATAAAAGCGGGCCGGAGCTTTCTGAGAACGATCATCACTGAGGAGATAAAAGCGGTTATTGGCACGATCATAGGTAATTGCCGATAATCCCCCCACTCTTGTCTCCTGATAATCCGCTTCTGGTAATTGATATTCTCCCAAAAACTCGACCGAGAGGGGTAGAAACATTCGTTGTTCTGCCAAAACTTGTGGGGAGACACCACAGGCAGCCAGAGTAAAGGTTACAATCAAACTAGCAATTAAACCCAAAATTGGCAAACGCAAATTTTCGGCAGTCAGTCTCTTATAGAATCGATCAATCACAAAATATCACCCTCTACTACGCTCCTATCAATCTATTATGCTACGTTTTTCTCTCGGTTTATGGCTCTGTTTGATCGGTACTTCCCTTCCTCTCCTAGCACAAACAGAAACCCCTGCACCCAATCCCCTCGAAACTCCCTTAAAAAGTCCTTTATTACCCGCAATCGATCGCCCTTTAACTCCCTTGGAGCGTCGTCAACTGTTATTATACATCGATCAACGCGATGCTGAAGCTCAAGCTAAATACGATGCGGGATTAAATGAGGAAGCTTTTCCCATCTGGTATGAAGTGATTAAATTAAATCGTTATTTAGGGGCCAAAGAAGAAGTAAAATCTTTGGGAAAAGTGGGGTTAGCCGCTTGGAATCGAGATCGAACCGAGGATGTTAAATTAATTACTGCTCGTTTAAAATCTCTGCAACAAACCGCAGAAACTAACCAGACAATGGACGGGGAATTATTAGCATTACTAGGTACATCCTATCAACAGGTACGAGCTTTTAATGAGGCGATAATCATCTATGATCAAATTCTAGCTAATGCCAGACAATCTGGAGATAACGACGCAGTAGAAGCAACTCTAAATCAACTTGGTCAAATTCATTTATCCCGTTTTGATTATCAAAAAGCCGCCCCAGTATATGAGGAATTATTAACTATTTCTAAGGGGCAGAATAATTCTTTAACTCAAGGAATTTATTTGCAAAGACTAGCAGAAATTTATCGAGAATCTTTGCAACCAGCTAACGCAGTAAAAATTAAAGAAGAAATAGCTGAAACCCAGATCAGAAATCAGCAAATACAGTTAATTCCCGCTCTAAAAATTCAAATTGGTTTAGATTACCAAGCTTTAAAAGATGCAAATAAAGCCAGCCAAAACTTTCAAGAAGCCTATTCTCTCGCTTTTGCTTTACAACAGTACGGCACCGCAGGAGAAGCTTTAAATAAGTTGGCAGAACTTTATAAAAGTTATCAACAGGTAGATTATGCCCTACAAATCTATCAAGAACTAATTAAAGTCCATGAATTGGGTTATAATTACTACGGTTTAATGAACACCTACGATCAAATCGGTCAAATTTATCTAGAGAGAAAAAATTATCCCCAAGCTTTACTCGCTTTCCAAAAAGGTGCGGAATTAGCCCAAGCTATCCGTTATCGTGAACAATATTTTCAAACCCAAATCACCCAAGTTAATCAAGCAATAAATAATCCTGAATAGTGATCTTTAAGTCTTTGAATAGTTAACTATCAGATGGACGGGGAAATGGAGAAGTGGGGAAATGGGGAAGTGGGGAAATTTCAACTCATCCCCTAAAACCCTAAAACCCCCCGCAACGCGCACGCAGTGACCACCCCAAAACTCTAACACCCAAAACCCTAAGCGGGGAACAGAGCGAACAAATTAACCAAAACTTCGGCGATATCGTAGTTAAGGGGAAAATCGAACCTAAGGACTTGAGTCCTCTAGTCGCCCTCGAAGAGCATCCCGAAAGAAAATCAACCCTAGGCCAGAGTTTCCGGACAGTATCCTAAACCCTTAGTAAATTGTTGGCGAAAAGCCTCTATATCTTGCTGATCCGGGGTACCATGGGAGACGATCGCCACTTGGTAACGACGCATGACATCAATGGGAGATTGTCCCGTTTCCAAACTCCAAAAAACCATCTGGAGACGCATTTCCGGTTGATAGGGAATCCCTAACTCATTCATGTAGGCGCGAAAATCACCGTGTTGGCAAGGAGTGAGCATTTGATTAAACTTGACCTTGACTACCCAACCGTTAATCTGATGAATAACCGTCATGACGGAGGAGGGCAGATGAGTCATCGATCGCAGGTATTCGGTGACTCGTAGCGTTAAACTAGCATTAGCAAGAAAATAGAGATAGTCCATAGTGGCCGCTGGGCTGTTGGCTAATAGTCACAATTAGTGTTATATCTCTAGTCTGACGATAAACCGTTCCATACACCAAGGGGAGAAATCCCCGATTTAGTGAAGTTCGCCTGGGTAGGATTACCCAACTTTTGCGAAGATCTTTATTATGATAATGATGATGATCCCTGACCAATTACTCTCCAGCTACGATTATCACCTTCCTCCGGAGTTAATTGCCCAAAATCCCGCAGAACCCCGAGACAGTTCCCGTCTTTTGGTGGTAGATTCTCCCAATAGTCATAATTTGGCTATTTTTCGGGATTTACCCACCTGGTTAGAGTCGGGGGATTTGCTGGTTTTCAACGATACTCGCGTGATTCCAGCCCGTTTATTTGGACGTAAAACCACGGGCGCCCCCGTAGAAATATTACTACTAGAAGAACAGGATGACCATCGTTGGTTATCCCTAGTCAAACCGGGAAAACGCTTTAAAGTCGGTTCAGAAGTCCTTTTTTATCCGAAAACAGGGCGAACAGAAGACGAAGCAAAATTATGGTTAGCGAAAATAATCGACCGAGATATGAATACCGGTGGTCGTCTGCTGGAATTTCAACGTCATCCCGGGCGCAGTTTTTGGGATATGTTGGAGGAGTACGGTCATATTCCTTTCCCCCCCTACGTCACCGAATCGGAGGCGGAAGAAGACCGTTATCAAACAGTTTACGCTGATAAACAGGGTTCTGTGGCCGCTCCCACGGCCGGACTACATTTTACTCCCGAATTATTCCATAAGCTCGCCCAGAAGGCCATAGATACCGCCTATATCACCCTTCATGTGGGAGTGGGAACCTTTCGTCCCGTGGAAGTAGAAAATATTGCAGAACACATAATGCACCAAGAATTTTTAGAGATTTCCGCCGAAACTGCCGAAAAAATCGCCCAAACAAAGGCCAGAGGTGGCCGGGTTATTGCCGTGGGAACCACCGTAGCCCGGGCCTTGGAAGGGGCGATTAAAGAAAGTAAGAGCGAGAAATTAACCGCTTTTCAGGGAAAAACGAATTTATTTGTCTATCCTGGTTATCAATGGCGGATTATCGACGGCATGATCACTAATTTTCACCTACCTAAGTCTAGTTTGATGATGTTAGTTAGTGCCTTAGTCGGACGGGAAAGACTACTGGCATTGTATCAAGCAGCTATCCAAGAGCGTTTCCGTTTCTATTCCTTCGGTGACGCTATGTTAATCCTACCCAGCGCTTGCAGCAGTAATCGGTAAGTAGAAGGAGGAGCAGAACTGCGGAAAGGACAACAGGGAAGGGAAAAATATGTGTAAGCTGCCCGCGCATCTAAATTGGTCTAGGTCAATTATCGAACCACCTCTACCCTGTTGTCTATCCCAACCAAGAAATGAAAAGAAAAGAGCTTAAAATCGGTCGCCGCTATTCTGGCAAATCCTGGCAAATATTTGTAATTATTGCCTTCATCGCCGCCGCTCCCTTCGCTATTTTTTATCTGATTGCCTTGGCTTATCTTTGGCAAGGCGATCAACTTTTGGCCGCGGGGGAGAAGGAATCGGCTCTGTCTGCTTACCAAACAGTTTTATCTTTTCACGAAAATTCAGTCCAAGCCCATATAAAAATCGCTCAGGTCTTACAAAGTCAAAAACGCTATTCTGAAGCCTTACAAGCATATAATCGTGGCTTTATCATTAATGATAAACCACCGATGGAACCCTCCCTAAGTAATCATTTAGTCGCTTTGGGAGATATTTTCGCCCAAGAGGAAAAATGGTCAGAGGCGATCGATGCTTACCAAAAAGCAATGATCATTAAACCAACTTTTAAAGGGCAATTTCAGCTAGGAAAAGCCCTTTATAGTTTACAACGTTGGGATGAGGCGGCGAAAGCTCTGCAAGCAGCGGTTTTTCTCGATCCTAGTCAGGGAAAAGCCTATTTTTATCTGGGAAAGGCCTACAGTGAACAGCAACTCTGGCAAGAGGCCAGTTATGCCTATCAGCAAGCTCTAGAATTGATACCTAGTCAGGGTGAAATATACAAAAAATTAGGAGAAACCCTAGCAAAACAGGGAAAATGGGAGCAAGCAGAGCAAATATATCGACAGGCTCTAATTTACTCCCCTAAAGATGGGGATATTTATAATTATTTAGGGAAAGCTTTAGCGGAACAGGGAAAACTAGGGGAAGCCATGGCAGTTTTTCAACAGGCACGCCAAATTAGCCCCAAAAATGCCGAGATTTACGAAAATCTCTGTTATACCTATATCGATAGTGGTCAGATCGATGAGGGTCTAAATTGGTGTCGGCAGGCCGTAGAAATTGATCCCAATTTATCAGAAGCTAGATTTATTTTACAGGAAATCCAACGGGGGCGATTAATTCACGACAATCCCGAATTATTAAAAATGCCAGAGATAATTCCCAGTGTTAACAGTGATCCTCTGGTGAATTTAAAACGCTCAATTGTTAAAATTGTCATTCGCGGCAAAAATAACAATGGGATCGGCACTGGTTGGTTATTAAAACGAGATCAAGATAGAGCTTGGATCGTGACTAACCGTCATGTGGTGACGAATTCCCGTCAGGAAATCGATGCAGGAGCGCGCATTTTTGTCGAGTATTATAGCCAACCCCCCCAGGGAAAAATTCGCAAGCGTTCAAAAGCTAAAATTCTCCACACTACCCCCCCTAACGATTGGCTCGATTTAGCAGTATTAGAGGTAAAAAATCCCCCGCCAGATTTAAAACCTTTAGCTTTAGCACCCCTACCAATTGCCCCTAATCAACCGGTAATCTCGATCGGTAATCCTTTTAATCAAAAAGATTGGACTGTCAGCAAAGGCACGGTTAATGATAATAACGAAAAATCCTTAAGTTTGTCCATGTTTGTCGTTTCTGGACAGTCGGGAAGTCCAGTTTTAAACGATAAAAATCAAGTGGTGGGAGTGATTTCCCAAGCGAGTTTATTTTGTGATAATCCCTCCACTCCTAAACCCCTAGAAAATGCCGTTAGATTGGGCTGCGGTTTAGCGATTCCCATTGACAGAGTGCGAGAAAGGTTAAGGGAGTGGCAATTATAAATTATGAATTATAAATTATGAAGTGGGGAACTTTTTCAGTTATCAGTGAACAGTAATCAGTAATCAGCTTCTGAAGGCAAGAGGTAAAAGAAAGAATCTGGCAATTCTCCTACCTAAAAAGAAGGTTATAAACTAAGTACATCAAAGCTTTTAGCTTAACAAATTAGGTTTTAGTTTCGGCCTTTGTTATCAGTTATCAGTGGATAGTGATACTAAATCCAGTTATTAAAAACTGATTATTTATTCCCCTTTGCATGAGTGCCTCTTGCATGACTGCTTCTCCGCATAACTAGCCTGTACTCAACGGATTTAGTATGATTGATCACTGTTTACTGTTTACTAAGTAGCTGGTTATAATTAAATTAAAAATGGATTTTAGGTTCGATCCCCCCTTAGTCCTAGGCTTGATTCATAGTAGGGTTGATTCATGAATCAACCCTACCCTTAGTCCCCCTTGATAACGGTGGTGTCTGATAATTTTTAACGCCTACCTACTTATTTACTGTCTCCTGGTTACTGATAACTGATAACTGGTTACTGATAACTGATAACTGCTATGCTAGTCTAGGCAGAAAACCAGTCGATCGAAATCACCGTGGCTAACCAAGAAGCAACTTCCCCCGCTATTCGTACCCCTTTATACGACCTAATTGCCCAACAAACCAGCAAATTTACCCCTTTTGCGGGTTGGGAGATGCCGATACAGTTTAGCGGCCTAAAAATCGAACATAATGCTGTCCGCAATGGTGTCGGGATGTTTGACATTTCCCACATGGGCAAATTTATCTTAACTGGAGATAATCTGGTTCAATCTCTCCAAACCCTAGTTCCCTCTAATTTAGCCCGTTTAAGGGCAGGAAAGGCACAATATAGCGTTTTACTCAACCCGGACGGCGGTATTATCGATGATATTATCTTTTACTACCAAAGCGAAAACCAAGGCGTATTAATTGTTAATGCTTCAACCACCGATAAAGATCGAGAGTGGATTTTAGGCAATTTAGAGGGATCGGGGGTCAAATTAAAGGATTTATCCCGAGAAAGGGTCTTAATCGCCCTGCAAGGACCCAAGGCGGCGACAATTTTACAGCCCTTGATCGGGGAAAAATTAAGCGATTTTGGGCTATTTAATCACTGGGAAAGCCAGCTTTTCGGGGAAAAAGTTTTTATCGCTAGGACCGGTTACACGGGAGAAGATGGTTTTGAAATTATGGCCCCCCCTGAAATCGGACAGCAACTTTGGACGGAATTTTTAAATTTAGGGGTGACTCCCTGCGGTTTGGGGGCGCGGGATACCCTGCGTTTAGAGGCAGCTTTAGCCCTTTATGGACAGGATATCGACGATAGCACGAGTCCTCTAGAGGCTGGCTTAAATTGGTTGGTTCATCTGCCAGAAAAAGGCGATTTTATCGGTCGCAATGTCCTCGAAGACCAAAAACTTAATGGTGTGAATCGGCGCTTGGTGGGATTGCAGATGTCCGGCAAACATATCGCTCGTCACGATTATCCGGTAGTATTCGCCGGGGAAGTGGTGGGTAAAGTCACCAGTGGCACTTTATCACCAACTTTAAACACAGCGATTGCTTTAGCCTATCTTCCCACACCTTTCGCCTCGATCGGACAGGCGATCGAAGTGGAAATCCGCGGCACCACCTACCCCGCTACCGTCGTTAAAAAACCCTTTTACAAAAGTAAAAAGTAGGGTGCGTTGCTAACCATTGGTGTCAATCCAGTAGGGTGCGTTAGTAACGCACCGAGAAAAAAGGAGCAATAATTTGGTGGGTTACGGCGAACACAAAATCAATACTAAACTGTAGCAGTTACCGTCGCCTAACCCACCCTACAGCTGAATCCTGAAAATGCAATCCGTAGACTTTACCACCCTCAGCGCCACTTGTGCCGAAATTGCCGCCACTTGGCTACCGGCGAGACTAGAACAAGTGTATCAAATTGATCGCCAAACGATCGCCCTCTATTTACGAACCTTCGATCGCAAGGGATGGTTAATTATTTCTTGGCATCCCCAAGGAGCGCGGCTGCATATTGGTGAGCCACCGCCAAAAGTCCCTGATACCTTCACTTTCAGCGATCAATTGCGTCATCAACTCAATGGTTTTGCGCTGACAAAATTAGCATTTGTTGCCCCGTGGGAAAGAGTCGTCGATCTACAATTTGCCCAACGTCCCGATGATCCGGCGCTGTGGCATTTGTATATAGAAATTATCGGCAAATATAGCAATGTGATTTTAACAGCTGCCGATCGGCAAATTGTCACCGTTGCCCATCAAGTCAATGCCACCCAGTCCAGTGTTCGCACCGTACAAACGGGACAAATCTATCAACTACCCCCCGTTTTATTGGCAACAGATCCCAGTTTAGAAGAATCCTTGAGCAGTTGGCAAGCTAGGGTTAGTTTAATCCCTAAAACTCTCGAAAAACAGTTAGTTAGTACCTATCGTGGGGTTAGTCCAGTCATCGCTCGATCGCTGTTGCAAAAAGCCAAGATTAACCCGAAATTAAACACGGATCAGTTAGATAATACTGATTGGGAAAAGCTCTTTTCAGCTTGGCAAGAATGGTTAAAAATGCTCGAAAATAAAACCTTTCAACCGGGATGGACAAGAGAAGGTTATACAGTGATCGGTGGGGAGATACTGGCAACGGCTAAAAATGTTCAAGAATTATTAAACCGTTATTATAGCGACCAAATTAATCAAGAAAGCTTTCGACAACTACAGCAAAAATTAAACCAAAAAGTCATCTCTTTACTGACTAAACTGCAAACCAAAGCCGCAGGATTTCAAACAAGACTAGCAGAATCTGCTGATGCTGATCGCTATAAAGAGCAAGGGGATTTATTAATGGCCAATCTGCAACAAATACAGCAGGGAATGACTAGCATTACTTTGGCAGATTTCCAGACAGGAAAACCTGTCATTATTCCTCTCGATCCCGAAAGAAATCCCGTACAGAATGCCCAATATTTTTATAAACAACATCAGAAATTAAAAAGAGCGCGGTTAGCGGTGGAACCTTTATTAGAGGAAGTGGTCAGTGAAATTAATTATCTCGAACAAGTGCGATCGAGTTTAAGTCAACTAGAGAATTATAGCAGCAGCCAAGATTTAGAGGCATTAGATGAGATACAAGAAGAATTAATTCAACAAAAGTATCTAGAAAGCAATTACCAGCGTAATCGGGCGAATAACAAAGAATCAGAACCCATGCGCTTTACTACTCCCTCTGGAGTAGAATTATGGATTGGCAGAAATAACCGTCAAAATGATCGGCTAACTTTTCGTAGCGCCGGCGATTACGATATCTGGTTTCATAGTCAAGAAATCGCTGGTAGTCACGTTTTACTCCGTTTAACCCCCGGTACAGTTCCAGAAGCCACCGATCTGCAATTTGCCGCGGATTACGCCGCTTATTATAGCCGCGCTCGCCATAGTGAACAGGTTCCCGTCGTCTATACCCGTCCCAAATACGTCTATAAGCCCAAGGGCGCCAAGCCAGGTATGGTGGTTTACAAACAGGAAACGGTAATCTGGGGCTGTCCTCAGAGGGTTGAGGATTACCGCAAAAAATAATTTTTTACCAAATTGTTTACTTTTTTTTACACAAAATGGGTATTGTCTGTTACAATTGTTACTAGAGAGACAAATGCAGTTCAGGCGCTTGGGAACGCAAGAACTATATTTCCTCGGATTACAACAACAAACAACAGCAAACCAGTGGTAGCAGCCGATAGTCTCGGGAAAGACACAAAAAACCGACTATTTAGGTGGTATTAAAGCGACCACTGGTATTTTATCTTCACCTAACTGGTTCTGTCACATTTTGTAGTCGTGCAAAATTAATTTCCCTGCAGCCAGAAGGCTTTAAAACATCTAGCCTTTTCCTTGATCCCAGCCATGTAAACTTTGATTAAGAGAAAGATTTCTAGCTCCGCTCCGATGTTATATTAATAATTGAAGCTAAAGAAAAAAGCTTCCCTGACAGATCAACTGGCAAGGTTATAAAGGTCAAGTTCACAAAGGAGTAAACCCTGTTAAAGTTACATTCTGTCTCGATAACGACGATAACAGCGATCGACCTGAACGCTCATATTTCCTAGAGTAGAGAACAAGGGAGTTAGGCAATTGGAACTAAGGTTCAATGCTTCTCCAACCAGTCTCAAGTTATGAGGGGAAATACCTGAGAATCGGTAAACTGATCGCTGTTATTGTTTGTCAACACAAGTAATTGATAATTGCAGTCGTTCTCCTTTGGTGAGATAATAGAAAGTCTTCTGTTCAAAAGGATATCGATAGGATGCGACTCTCTCAACAGCTTTTTGTCACTCTCCGGGAAGACCCGGCCGAGGCGGAAATCCCCAGTCATAAATGCTTGGTCCGTGCCGGTTACATTCGTCGCATTGGCAGCGGCATTTACGCCTATTTACCCCTGATGTGGCGGGTTTTACAGAAAGTCTCCCAGATAGTCCGGGAAGAAATGAATAAAGCCGGCGCCCAAGAATGTTTGCTTCCCCAACTGCAACCGGCGGAACTCTGGCAAGAATCAGGCCGTTGGGACACCTACACAAAAGCAGAAGGGATTATGTTTGCCCTGACGGACCGGCAAAACCGGGAGTTAGGATTAGGACCGACTCACGAAGAAGTAATTACTGCCGTCGCTCGTGATTTAATTCGTTCCTATCGACAATTGCCGGTTAATTTATATCAGATTCAAACTAAATTTCGCGATGAAATTCGCCCTCGTTTTGGTTTAATGCGGGGACGAGAATTTATTATGAAAGATGCCTATTCTTTCAATCTCGACGAGGAATGTTTAAAGAAAACCTATCAAGCGATGGATATAGCTTACCGGAATATTTTCCGCCGTTGTGGGTTAGCTTTTCGGGCAGTAGAAGCCGATTCTGGAGCGATTGGCGGTTCCGCATCCCAAGAATTTATGGTCTTAGCTGATGCTGGAGAAGATGAGGTTTTATTTACTGCCGATGAAAAGTATGCGGCTAATGTGGAAAAAGCCGTTTCTTTGCCAGCAGATAAAGTGGCTTCTCCCTTTAAAAAGTTTACTAAAAAAGAGACTCCTAACACCAACACTATCGAAAGTTTAGCTAAATTTCTCGATTGTTCTGCCACTGCTATCGTCAAAAATGTTCTCTACGAAGTGGTTTATGATAGCGGCATAACTGTTTTAGTTTTACTGCATATTCGCGGTGATCAAGAAGTTAACGAAGTTAAACTACAAAATGAATTAGTTAGACAGGCGGGCCGTTACAATGCTAAAACAATTTTGGCTTTAAAAATACCCGATGCTGCCGCTCAACAGCAATGGGCAACTAAACCTTTACCTTTAGGTTATATTGCTCCTGACTTAGAAGATAATTTGCTCAAAAAAGCCAGCGATATCGCTCCTCAGTTTTTACGCATAGCAGACAACACAGTGACAGACTTAGAAAACTTTATCACTGGTGCTAATGAAACTGGGTTTCATGTAGTGGGGGCGAATTGGGGTAAGGATTTTATCTTACCGGAATTAATCGTCGATCTACGCAAAGCCCGGGTAGGCGATCGAGCTATTCATGATCCTAATCAAACCTTGCAAAGTGCCAGAGGAATTGAAGTCGGTCATATCTTCCAATTGGGCTATAAATATTCTCAAGCTATGAATGCTTTTTATACTAATGAAGCGGGAGAATCTACCCCCATTTGTATGGGTTGTTATGGTATAGGAGTATCGCGTTTAGCCCAGGCAGCCGTAGAACAATCCTACGATAAAGATGGCATTATTTGGCCCGTAGCTATTGCCCCCTATCAAGCGATTGTGGTTATTCCTAATTTAGCCGATGCCGAGCAGGTAAAAACCGCCGAAAGTTTATACAATGAGTTAAATCAAGCGGGCATTGAAACCCTTTTAGATGACCGGAATGAACGTGCAGGTGTTAAGTTCAAAGATGCGGATTTAATTGGGATTCCCTATCGCATTGTCACGGGTAAATCTCTCAAATCGGGTAAGGTGGAATTAGTCGAAAGAGCCAGTAAAAAAGCGTCAGAAGTAGCAATTAATGAGGTGGTTTCCTATTTAAAAACTGCTATTTCAAAGGTAAATGCTTCTGATTAAGTGATTAAATATACAGATAATTTTGCCTGTTTATAGTTCTGATGATCGAATATGAGTCGGGGGACCTCCTGTTATAAAGGGCATCTCAAAAGCTATTGACAATTGGCCAATTTTGTGATCCGCGTGGGCATTTTAAGTGATACCAGTCAATCAGAATAGTTACGAACTCGACCTATTTGGTCGATTGTTGCTTAACAATTGAGATGGCAAATTCTACTCAAATATGCCTGAATTGCCCTCTGGGTAGGCAACCCACATAAAGTTCATTTTGTCAAGGATTGTTAGGATGCGCTTACCCTGTTTGCTAGAGTGGGAGCATTCCATTTGAGATAATAATTTTTTTCAAGTAATAGGGTGGCCGCTTCTAAGGGAAATGGGCCCCTTTAATACGACCATAATATCAATATCTGAGTCCTCATTGGCGTTACCCCGCGCTTGTGAACCAAAAAGGATGAGTTTTACTAACCGTTTTCCATAAAACTTTGCTAATTCTTGGCGAAATTCTTGTAGTATAGGCATTAGGGTTTGTAATTGAGCCATTGTTTTATTAGCTAGAAATTATTTTTTGTAATAAATTGTATTGATGGATGTCACTTATTCACTATTTTATCGGATTTTTGCGATTGCGTAGGGAGTGTGGAAAGATGGGGAGGAATGCGATCGCCAATGAAATGTGGATGGGTCATTCATTCGACGGCTCATAGCGTTCTAAACTTTTAATAAAATCATCGGTTTTCTTCTCGCCATGCTGCTTGACGGATAGATTTAGGGGTGATATTTCTGTCTTCCCACAATCCTGCCAGGGCAAAGAATTCTTGCTCGTTATCAGATAATGTTGTTTGATCTTCGATGATTTCTACAGAGTCAACAAAATCTAAAGCAGTTAAAATTTTAGAGAGTGTTTCTGCTTTTTCTTGGTCACGAATGTGTACGATTAGTTGTTTCATGGTAGTTTATTTTGCATTGATTTGATATTAATGATCATTGTCTAATTCTGTTTTTAGCCAATTAAGAATCGGAGAACTAATACGAATTCCATAATTAACTAACTGTTGTGATAAATCTAAAATTTCTTGTTTAGATAGATAACCTGCATAAAAACCAACCAAGAGAATTCCTAATGTTCCTTTGACGGTTAATTCCATAGCTTTGGCAACTCTTCTTGCTAATTTCTCATCTATAATTACCCAGTCTAGTTTAATTGAAATTGCCAAGAGAATAACTTCTAATTCTCCTCGATCTAATCCTAGTAATAGCGGTTCAAGAGGAGATGATGATGCAACTTCTTGAACTTGAATCCAATTGGCATTTTTGAGTTCTTTTGCCCCCGGTTTATTATCTCCAGCGATGACAATTTCTTGATAAACTGCCCAAGGAATAATCACTTCATTAAATAGCTGATTAAGAAGATCTAATTGATTAATCAAAGATAAGGCGATGATCGGTGTAGAATTAACAATTATCTTCATTCTCTTGGATTTTTTGGGCTAATTTACGGCTGGTTTGTATTTCTGATTCCCATTCTTCTGCTGTGTAATCAATAATGGAAAAACCATACTCAGAGAGAAGTGTATAAAATGTATATTTATCGCATCCTAATACTTGTGCGCCAATTCCTGCTGAAATTTTTCCTTCTTGATAAAGATGCCCTAATGTATAAATTATGACTTTACGAGAGAATGCTTCTTTTTCTTCTCTGGCAGCAATGAGGAGTTCTTCGGGAAATGTTACATTAATGCTCATGAGTGTTTAAAGATAATTTGTTTTTCTTGATTTTAGCAGGAATAATATCGCTAATTAATTGATGGTTGATAATTAAGATTCTCTATATTGTTCTCTTTAGTTGTTTATAAATTTCATCATCGTTTCGTTTGTCAATCAGCAAGATTTCTAGTGTTTGCTCCTCAACACGATAAACGATTCGATATTCACCAATATCGGCTCTATGATAGGAGTATCCTTTTAACTTTAGAGAATCTTGGGGATAGGGATTTGTTCTCAGTTCGGTTATTTTTGTGGCTACTTGTTTGGCGTGTTTATCTGGCAGTTTTTTTAAGCGTTTAGTTGCCTGTCGAGATAGGTTAATCTTAAGCATTTAAAATTTCTGACAGTAAAGCCTCACTTTCTGTTGTTCCGATAAAACCTTCTTGATGAGCTTTTTCTGCCTGTAAAGCCAAAAGTTGATTTTCTAACTCGGAAAATCTCTCAAATTCCTCGATTGACAGCACGACTGCAACATTACGTCCCTTTTTTGCTATCTTTACTGGTTCTCTTCGAGCCAAGTCTAACAGTTCGCCAAAGCGATTTTTTGCTTCTGAGGCTCCTAATGTTTTCATAACTAACCTTTATAGAAACTAGCCATTATGACCATTTTAGCTATTATAGCAATTATTGACAGGAGAATCACCGCCACCAGCGGCTGACTTCTCTAATTGCTTGATGGATTTCTCTTAAAGCGACCTCTCCCCCAAAATGAAGGATTAAAGGCGCTAAGTTGGGAATAGTTTCGAGGAAATTAGGACGAGTGAGAGTACCCAAAGCCTGAAGGACATCTTGCCAGAAAGATAAGTCAACATTAGCAGGGGTTAAGGTGGCTGTTAATGCTTCTAATGCCTCTGCACGAGATTCTTCAGACCCAATCCCTCTGGCAATTTCTAAGGCTTCGGGTAACACTTCAGGTAAATGGGGAGCTAACCGTGTCAATGCCCTTGCACGCAAGTATTCATACTCAATCCCTCTGGCAATTTCTAAGGCTTCGGGTAACACTTCCGGTAAATGGGGAACTAAATTGGTCAATGCCCATGCACGGTTATCTTCATCCCTAATCCCTCTGGCAACCGCTAAAGCTTCGGGTAACAAACTGACCGGTAAATGGGGAGCTAACTCTCTCAATGCCTCTGCACGGTTATCTTCATCCCTAATCCCTCTGGCAACCGCTAAAGCTTCGGGTAACACTTCCGGTAAATAGGGAGCTAACCCTGTCAATGCCCTTGCACGGTAGTATTCAGACCCAATCCCTCTGGCAATTTCTAAGGCTTCGGGTAACACTTCCGGTAAATAGGGAGCTAACCCGGTCAATGCCCTTGCACGGTAGTATTCATACCCAATCCCTCTGGCAATTTCTAAGGCTTCGGGTAACAAACTTTCCGGTAAATGGGGAGCTAACTCTCTCAATGCCTCTGCACGGTAACGGTAGGACAAAATCCCTCTGGCAATTTCTAAGGCTTCAGGTAATAAACTGGGCAAATGGGGAGCTAACCCTGTCAATGCCCTTCCACGGTCGTATTTATCCCAAATGGCTCTGGCAATTTCTAAGGCTTCGGGTAACACTTCAGGTAAATAGGGAGCTAACCCTGTCAAGGCTTCTGCACGAGAAAATTTATCGTCAATGACTCTGGCAAGTTCTAAGGCTTCGGGTAACACTTCAGGTAAATAGGGAGCTAACCCGGTCAATGCCCTTGCACGGTAGTATTCATCCCTAATCCCTCTGGCAACCGCTAAAGCTTCGGGTAACAAACTGACCGGTAAATAGGGAGCTAACCCGGTCAATGCCTCTGCACGGTCGTATTCATCCCTAATCCCTCTGGCAATTTCCAAGGCTTCGGATAACACTTCGGGTAAATAGGGAGCTAACCCGGTCAATGCCCTTGCACGGAAGTCTTCAACCCGAATCCCTCTGGCAGCTTCTAAGGCTTCGGGTAACAAACTTTCCGGTAAATAGGGAGCTAACCCTGTCAATGCCCTTGCACGGAAGTTTTCAACCCGAATCCCTCTGGCAGCTTCTAAAGCTTCGGGTAACACTTCCGGTAAATAGGGAGCTAACCCGGTCAATGCCCTTGCACGGTAGTATTCATACCCAATCCCTCTGGCAATTTCTAAGGCTTCGGGTAACACTTCCGGTAAATAGGGAGCTAACCCGGTCAATGCCCAAGCACGGTTGTATTCATACCCAATCCCTCTGGCAACTTCTAAGGCTTCGGGTAACACTTCAGGTAAATGAGGAACTAACTCAGTCAATGCCCATGCACGGTCAGATTTATCCCCAATCCCTCTGGCAATTTCTAAGGCTTCGGATAACAAAGTAGAAGTAAGATAGGGACTAATTGCTGTTAATCCTCCGGCTTGCTTCTCAGAATCTGGATTTTGCCGTACATAAGCCAAACCCTGAGCAGGTGTCCAGATTTCATGTTTAATCAGTGCCGCAATTAATTCTGGTGGAATATTAGTCGCCAAACTATTAAGAGAAGTGGTGATTAAAGCATAACGCACCTGTAACCCCATAGACTCACTCTTGTTCTCAATAAAATGCTCCTCCGCCAGTTGCCAAGCCCGGGAAACATCCTTAATAAAAACTGCTGTTTTCCCTTCCCTTTCACATTGACTATACCAACCATTATGACCTTCTGCGGTTTCTTCCCTCAGTAATAGATGAATCTGGGCTATCTGTCCCGCTTTTTCCAAATGCCAGAGCAATTGATTATAAATATAGCCATCATCCTCTAAACTGTGCCAATTTGATCCCCCTAAATCCCCCTTACTAAGGGGGACTTCCACCTCTTTTCCCCCCTTTTCAAGGGGGGTTAGGGGGGATCTCTCCTTTTCAAGGGGGGTTAGGGGGGATATCTCCTTTTCAAGGGGGGTTAGGGGGGATATCTTAATTTGTCTTTGATACCGTTGTAAAAGTTGCCCATGCGCTTCAGAAATCGACAAACCTAACCCCGGTAATCGATAATCCGTTTCAGTATTAGGAGACGCTAGGATCAGATTTCGGGCTAAATCATGTAACAAATCATGGACCCGATAACTCGTTAATAGTTCACTAGAAACCCCCGTTAATAATAAAGCTTTACCCCGTAAATATCTTAAAGTTTGCCTCGCTTCTCTAACCGGACAATCCCATAAAGTCGTCGCCATTTTTTCGGTAATGGTAACATCATCGGGTAACACCCCTAACCAGCTAAATTGTCTCAATCTTTGCCCATTTAACCGCTTTAAACTGAGATTAAAGCAAGCAATTAAACTATAATGTTTTCGTTTTTCTTCATTGACAGTATCTCCAGCTTCCAAGCGATCTAAAATTTCTAAATGAGCGATTTCTGCTCGTAAATCTTCGATTAATTCAGCCCAAGGAATCCCATCTTCAATTTGTGCCGCCGTCAACTCCAAAGCTAAGGGTAAATAACCGACAATTTTGGCTAATATTTTGGCTTGTTTCTGATCTGCTAAATTTAATTCATGCTTTAAATAACCCGTTAATAAGGCTAAAGATTGGCTTTCCGTCATCACATTCAAATCATAACGAATTGCTCCTTTAACGGGAACTTCCCTAGTGGTTACTAATAATTTACATTGATTTACTGCTACTCTAAAAGGATCAATATCTTCCACATTCCAGAGATCATCTACCACTAATAAAGCCTTTTTATCTGCCAATAAAGTCCTCAAGTGTAAGGATGCCGCATCAATACCCGTCGGCTTAAAATTATAATCTCCTAAAGCTTGAATCCAGCCATGAAGAAAGGATAAAATATCTGGTTGTTGTCCTAAAGTTGCCCAGAAAATGCCATCAGGAAAATAAGCTTGAACTTCTTTTTCTTGTGCTAATGCCGCCGCTAAAGTGGATTTACCAATCCCTCCTAATCCATAAATCGCACTAATAACTAAAGTTCCAGTTTTTTCCGTTGTTTCTGACAATAAAAGTTGTTTTAATTCAATACTAACCTCTGGACGTTCGACAAAATAACTCGGTTTAGGAGGAGCTTGATTGCGATAGGAAGAAGATTTTAAAGAAGCGGATATAACGGGTTTAGGTTCAGGATCAATATCATGGTTTTCTAATATCTCACACCATTCGGGATTGTCATAAACCCTGGCCAAAGATTCAGCTTCTAAAGATGCCGGACGATCTCTAATTGGCTGTTTAGATTGTACCCCAATCACTAACCCATGACAAACAATTGCTGATCCCGATGTTCCTTGCCAAGGTGACTGATCTTCTGCTAATCTTTCTAATTGTTCATCGGTGGGTTGTATGTCTTGACTATCTTTAATATTTAATAACAACCGGTTATGAGGCGCACGATTAGACACATCGATAGTTCCCTCAATATGTAACCCTGTGGCGTATTTTATCTCATCTTCAACATACCGTAAAAATAGAGGAAAGCCCAAACAGTCAAATTTAACTTTTTTTGTGGTATTAGCATCAGGTAACACCCCAAAACCTACAGGATTACAAGTTTCGATAGTTTCTGGTAATTCAACTAAAGCTATATCTATATTATCCGGTGCTTTCCAAATTACTTTAGCGTCTATATCCTGCTTATCAGAATAGTCTGATGCTGATCTAATTCGTACTTTACAGTCGTTACTATTATCAAATAGATGCCGACAAGTCAAGAGTAAACGTCCCCCAATTCGATAGGCAGTGCCATACTTAGGGGCAACAATTTCTAAAGCGCGATCGGGTTGGAATTGGGGCATAACTTATCGGATTGATGTAACCTATTCTTCTGGGATGGCGATGGGTTACGCTTCGCTAACCCATCCTACAAATTAACTGCTTTGGGGGCAAGCATTGCGTCCCTAGGGGTATAAAATTCTAATCGGGAATATCATCACTTGCTGTCTTGATAGGTCCTCCATCTTTCCCAATGGGTTTAAGGGGAATTTTAATTCTATGGGTTATCGTATCTTTATTGGTGACACCCCCACCCATTTCTACTACCCAAAATTTCAGCCCACCTTTGCCTTCTTTCGACTGCTCAACCACAAATTGAACCTCTAATTCAATTTCACCCACTTCAAAGCGAATCTGCTCACCCTCAGAGGCTAAAATAGATTTACTCAGTTCAACCCGCAATGCTTCTAAGGTTTCTCGAAGTCCAACTTTATTGATGTCCATAATTCTCTAGTTATTTTTGAAGGATGCAAACAAAAACCCTTTCAATTCTATCGTTTTTCTGAAACTTTAGGGCAGAGAGATTGCCTTTATCCAATTGATATAATAGCCCAACCCGATCGCTAAGGTAAGCGCGGGTTGGGAAAAGAAATCGACCTAATATTATCTCAAGACTAAAATGACAAATTGAATTAGCATCGAGCTATTTTGCTAATACAAGGTGTCAAAATAAAACTAAGGAGCTAAACGTTGCCTTTGCCAACTGCCATCTTCTTGACGATAATAACAGAGACGATCGTGGAGACGACTGGGGCGACCTTGCCAGAACTCGATTAAACTAGGAATTAGGCGAAATCCGCCCCAATGAGGAGGACGGGGAACTTCACGACCCGCATATTCTTCTTTTAGTTCTGCTAGGCGTTTTTCGAGTATATCTCGCCCAGAAATCACTTCACTTTGATTGGAGGCCCAGGCCCCTAAACGAGATTCCCAGGGACGGACAAAAAAGTAATTATCCGATTCCTCCTCGCTGATTTTTTCTACAGTTCCCTCAATCCTAATTTGCCGTTGCAATTCTCCCCACCAAAACACTAGGGCAGCATTGGGATTGGCGATTAATTCCTGTCCCTTGGCGCTTTGGTAGTTGGTAAAGAGAACAAAACCGCGAGGATCGAAGTCTTTTAACAGTACCATGCGGGCCCGGGGTTTACCCTCCGGGGAAATAGTGGCTAAAGTCATAGCGTTGGGTTCCAATCTTCCCGAAGATACCGCCCGTTCTAGCCATTGTTTAAATACAATGAAAGGATCGGCAGATGTTTCTGACTCTAGCAATTCTTCAAGATTGTAGTCCAAGCGCAGGTCAGCGATCGATATGTCCATGGTTTTGCTTGCTAAATTTTATCCTTTGAGATCCTACAAGATTCTACAATCATGACTATCA
This sequence comes from Microcystis aeruginosa NIES-2549, assembly GCF_000981785.2. Classification (NCBI taxonomy): domain Bacteria; kingdom Bacillati; phylum Cyanobacteriota; class Cyanophyceae; order Chroococcales; family Microcystaceae; genus Microcystis; species Microcystis aeruginosa. The sequence goes on from NZ_CP011304.1 coordinate 94,455, forward strand.
CCTCGGCCAGTGATGCGATCGCCTCTCTTTTAGAAATGGCGGAACAGGGAGAAATTGACCCCTGGGATGTGCAGGTTATCGATGTGATCGATCGCTTTTTGGCAGAATTGGGGTTATTAAATGATCTAGATTTAGCCATGGCCCAGGCTAATTTACCCCAATCGGGACAGGCTTTTTTATGGGCTTCTATGTTAGTTTTATTTAAGGCTGATACCCTAGAAAGATTGTCTTTGGACCAGCAAGAAGAAAGTCTGATTGATGAGGAAATTAGCGACTTAGAACGGGAATTAAGAACTTTACCCCGTTATCTAGAAAATCATATTCGCCGTCGTACTGCCGCCCCACCACCGCGAAAAAGACGGGTAACTTTGCAGGAGTTAATCACTCAATTACAACAGATTGCCCTAGAGATTGAAGCTTTACCGAAACTGTCTGTAGTTGTCCCGAAACCCCGGCCCCAATCCCGACGGGAAGCGGTACAAATTATCACGGAATTGGCCCACCAAGAAAACCTGACGGAATTGGCAGCGGAACTGGACTTTTTTTTGCAGAGAAAGTTTTTTCAATTGGAGAAAAAGGAGATAGAGTTTGAGTATTTATTAGATTTATGGCAAGCGGAAAAGCCTTCTAGTCACTCGGCAACACAGGAAAAGGTGGCGATTTTTTGGGCTTTACTTTTACTGGCTTCTCAATCAAAAGTGGAGTTAAAACAGGAGGATTTTTATCAGGATTTAACTATTTGTTTGATTAGGGTTTGCTGAAAAAGTTTTTTCTAGAGGCAGGGTGTGCGGTGTCGGGTGTGGGCTTCGGCCGTGAGCTTTTGCGTTCGACTGAGCGTTCGACAAAAGCTCACGCCGAAGTCTCACGCCGAAGTCCGAACGGGTGTAGGGTTTTACCGATTTTGAGGGGGTCAATTACCTAATTTTCAGGGAAAAAGTACCTGAATTTTCCCCCCGATCACTCCCAGTCCCGGAACTTTTTGATGGGAAAAAAGTCTAAAAGTTTTATCCAACAAGGTTTTTAGATTTATTCAGCCAGCCCTAATTAAAAACCAATAGCGACGGCAGCCTAACTAGACCGTTGTAAATTTTTGTTACGAAGCGCAGTCAGATCGAAGAATCGGTGCTATACCCGCAGGAAAAAAGCTTATGTTATTTCAGCTGATTGTCAGGAATCCAGCTAAAGGACGTTGTTTGCAGTACGCTAATCTAGCTAACAGGCTTCTGAGTTTGATATAGGGAAAAGTTCGGCTCGATCACGCCAAAACGGGGTGATATGCTCAAAGTTTCCACATATCCTTACTCTGAGGATTGTTATCGGTCAAGTTTCTGTATAATCAATAGTTGGGCGGTAAGCATAAACCACAGCTACTAGGCATTTAGAGTGCTTGCCCTTCAAGTATGTGGACTACAAGTAGTGTAGCCAAGAATGAAAACTTATATAATACCCTAGATATAGCAATCAACATAAAGTTCCCTATGGCTGCAACAACCGTCAAAGATATTAGCAATCCTGATACATATAAAGGTTTGTACTCATTCCACAAATATTGGGGTAAGAAGCCGACCGAGAGCATTTCTTTTTTTATACAAAACTATACAAGTATCACTGATATAGTTCTTGATCCTTTTTTAGGTTCAGGTCTAATTAGCCGAGAATGTTTATCTCAGAAAAGAAGGTTTATTGGAATTGATATTAATCCATTTTCAGTTGAACACACAAAGTTTCTATTAGAGCTGCCAGAAGCCACATCATTTCGTGAGACTTTCAAGAGTGTTGAAACTAATATCAAGCAGAAAATTAATGATACATACCGTACCAGTAATGGAAAGATTGCATCTCATTACCTATGGAATGGCAAAAACCTCTCAAAGATATGGATTAAACCAGAGGTAGGTAGAAGTAGAATTGAAATCGAACCAAATGAGTTTGATTGGGAAAATTTCAACTCGTTTTCTCAGTATTCAGTTCGTAATATTAGAGAGGCAATTTTTTTCACAAACTCTAGAATTAATTCTAACAACCAGATGTCCATCTATGATTTATTTACTAGCAGGTCTTTACATAATATTGATCTGATACTCGATGAAGTAAAAACACTTCCTGATACGCTTAAACGAGCTTTCTTGTTAACTCTTACTTCCTCCTCGGGGCAAATGTCATCTATGGTGTTTGCAATTACTAATAGAGGGAAAGCTAAGAAACAAGTTTCTAATAAGATTGAAGTTGGAAGCTGGGTTATTGGTTACTGGCGACCGCACTTACACTTTGAGATCAATGTTTGGAATTGTTTTGAAAGTAGAGCCAACAAATTACACAAGACTTTGCTTAACATTGGCAGACGTGAACATCCACAATGCGAGTCGATAAACAGGCTTTTAGAAAGTACTCAAGGTGCCTTGATTCTTAATGAGGATTGCTTGAGCGTGATGAAAACCATACCTGAGAAAACCATAAAGCTAATTTGTACCGATCCACCTCATAGTGATAGGATTCCCTACCTTGAGTTAAGCGAGATGTGGAATTCTATCTTAAATGAGAAAGTATGTTTTGAAAAAGAGATCATTGTTTCTAATGCCAAGGAAAGAAACAAAAAGAAAGATGAATATATTAAACAGATGAAACTATTCATCAATGAAGCGAGTCGTGTCCTTACTGATGAGGGAATATTCTTAATGTATTTTAATGCGCGCGATAAGCAAAGCTGGAGGTTTCTAGAGGTTCTCGAAAACAGTTCTGATTTAAACTTTGTCGGTACTTTCCCTATGGAATACTCTGCAAATTCGGTAGTTCAGGATAATAGGAAAGGCGGGTTAAAGACAGATTATGTTCTTGTACTTGTTAAAAAGAGATTCAATATTAAGTTCCAGCATAGGCTAGATGAAATCCCAGGATGGTCAGCTTCACTACCAAAAGTGGGTTTGGAACCATGAAATTTGACAAGATAAATAAAAGCTTTAAGAATTGATTATGAAAGATTTCACTTATTGGAAAAAACTACATGACGGCAATAATTTATTAGAGTTCAACACTGACTCTACTGGTCAGTTATGGCTGAAGATCAAATCAATTGTAAGAAGGGAGTTGTTATTAGAATTCACTGAGAGATTCTCCCTGAATTTAATTTCTACTAGCTTGAATGGGCAGTTTGAAGAGCTATTCTCTCTATTGAAGGATAATCCAACCGAAGCACATCGAAAATTAGATGCTTACATTAGAGAGAAAAATACACAACAATTACAATGCTTAAATCAGGAAGCGTTAGTTTCTGAGTTGTATAAGTTGAAAACATTTGAGTGGGGAGGAGATTATCAGAACTCTTTAGATAAATATTTGGTAACTCATTATGTAAAGGCAATTTCATCTTACGATGTATTAATATCTAAATTTGAAAAAGAGATAAATCGTGCTGTTCAGGGTTATGTGTTGAATAGTTGGTATAATCATTGGTCTAGTATTTTAATTGAACATCTCTTCAAATCTCATCCATCTGTTTTACCTACTGTTGGACAAATTAAAAGTGTAGATTTCTTTATTCAAAACTTGCCTTTTGATCTAAAGGTTACATATTTTCCCGCAGAATACCTAAAGTTAAAGAGGAGAGAGAAAGGTCTTCCTGTAGAACTCACGTTTCTTAAGCAGAAAGCACGAGAGCTTGCGATAACCTTTGATAAATCGGCAAAACCTTCTGATCTTTACTACGAGATAACTGAAAAATTAAAAGATAGAGATGACGATTTATCTTTAGATGTTTTAAACCAACTAAAGTCTCAGAATCTATCGATTGTTGGTGAAACACAGCAAAATCCAAGAACACTAATTAAGTGGTTATATGAAAATCAAGGAGAAATGCGTTTTGGTTCAGAAAATCGTTTATTTCTTGTCTTGATTGATACGAGGGACTTCTCAAATTCTTGGAAGCTCAAAAGAAATCTCGATATTTTAGCACCTGCGATAAATTCTTTTCTTGCTGATTTCAGATCAAAGACAATATCCGCTCTAACAATAGATTTTCGTTATCCTGGTAAGCCACAAACATTTAGTGCATTATCAGATGTAATTTTTGTTGTGAAATAAGTTGCTTTCTCTTGGGAACTATGAACAACAGCGAGAGCCGATCTGGTAGAGTGCGTCTGGTGAAAGAGATGTATAGAGTCGTCTAAGTTTAATCACTTGATCCCGTGAAATTATGAGAATTAAATAAATTACAGTTAAGCATCTTTTTGTCATATTTGACCAGAGAATTAACCTCAACATTGAGTAAAGAATAACTATTATTTATGGTAAAAATTGCTGCGAAAAAAACTCAACACTGCGATTAGTCAATGTTTTTTTTAATTGAGAGTCTGATGCAATAAACCGTCCCGAGAATTACTCAAATTTTTCTCATCTTTTTTTCTCAAACCATGTTTGTAATAATTCCCCGGATTCCTTGGCTAAAATTCCCGCGATTACTGGTAAACGATGGTTAGAAAAAGGACTATCAATCAAATTAGCCACAGTGCGGATAACTCCTGTTTTGGGATCGTCAGCACCGTACACTAATAATCCTAGCCTAGCCTGAATGATTGCCCCAGCACACATGGGACAGGGTTCGAGGGTGACGTAGAGGGTACAATCATTTAAGTGCCAATTGCCTAAAACTTGACTAGCGGCACGAATCGCCAGAATTTCGGCGTGAGCGGTGGGATCATGGTGTTTTTCCTTGCAATTAGCCCCTTGAGCGATTAAATGTCCCTGTTTATCCACGATAACCGCTCCCACAGGTACATCACCCCGATCCCCCGCAGTTGCCGCTAAATTTAAAGCTAACTGCATCCATTGCCGATGTTTCTCATAGGCTTTTTCATCAATAGACTTTAGATAGTCCCACATTTAGCCAATAAATTATCTAATTTTTTCTGACCATCCAAAGCATACAAATCATCACAACCACCGAGATGTTCATTATTAGACCTCTCCAAAAATTTATAAGTCAGTCACAGCAAGGAAGAGAGGCAGATTAGACCAAGAGTCAAAATTAGCTCTCAAAACCGATTAATCAGGGTTTGAAGAGACAAAATCCAATTTTGACGGAAAACTATGGCTAATTATAACGTCAATTACTTCCCCTGATTGCTCCCCTTCTATTACTTCTAAAATTAGCGCACTAATTCTCAACCTTACTAAGCCACAAACGGTCAGTAAAACCGATTTATATCGACTTTTATTTAATCTAAATCTTTCTTGAACTACTTTAAATACTTTGACAACTCGAATTAAATGCTCAACAAAAATTCGCCGAGATGATAAAACTTTATTTTCTTTAATTTGATTCTCGGTTAATTCTCCATTCTTAGGTTTTTTATCAGGAGTTCTGATTTGATTTTCTCCTAGGTAAGCTTTATCTCCAATAAAAGTTTGTTGAGAATCGAATTTGCTTAAAGTTTGCCGACAGATTTTTATGTCGCTCGTCGGACCAGGTTGACCAATAACTACATCAACAATATCTTCAGCTTTTGGCAAGACAATAAATTGACTTTTTAAAGTATGTCTTTTTTGCTTTCCCGAATAATATATTTTTTGTTCTTGATAATCGGTCGGCCTCTCCACGGGCTGTTCTGCGCTATCGACAATCAACTCATAATCCCTTAATTGTTCAATTATTATTTCCTCTTCTTGGCACTTCTTTATTTGTTCTAACAAACTTGGCGGTAACTCTCCTTCAAAAAGTTTTTGCCAATAGGTAAAGATATTATGAGCCGTTGATTCACTCACTTGAAATATTAGTCCTAAGATTTGAAAGCTTAGATGATGTCTTAAATAAACCAACATTAGAACAATTTGTTCCTCTTCTGATAATTTAGGAGGTGTTCCGCTTCCTGGTTGATTAATCCTAATTTTGGTTTTTTCGATTTCTGATTGGTTTTTCCGATGTATAAGTTTTCCAAGTGCCATCAGTTGTTCTAGTTGTTGGTAGTCAATTCCTAATAGTCTTTTAGTTTGTTTCGGATATTTTTGAATGTATTCCCAAGTGTAGTTTTTCATGGCTTTTTTGAGTTACTATTTGTTTTATTATATCCTATATATTGTGATTTAATTAAATTATGGAGAGGTCTATTAATAAAAATCTGTGGTACACTGCGTTTACCGTTGGACCGTTCGGCCATGGCTTGACGTGCGCTTTCATCCCCATCAATCTTGTATTCGGTGTATTTTACTCCTTTCCAACCCAGCAACCATTTGGCCCGAATACAGTAGGGACAAGTTGCCCAAGTTTGACGCTCCCATCGCTAAAAGCGAGGGATTCTTGGTTCAACAAGTCCACTTACTTTAGATTCCTTGCGTTATCTAAAACAGAGGTGGTTCTTTCCCCAAGCGTTACTTTTCGTGCGCCCCACGATAGTTGTATTTCTACAAAATTTGCTTTAATTGAAACGTTAGCTTCAAATACTGCTTTGTCTAGTTCCTACAAAGATTTTACCTACTCACAGGTGAGAAACTAGAACTATTGAGTAGAACCCTATATCTTTGATTGTCAAGGTGCAGAGGTTGTAGTGATTAGACTACATGGGTTTTTAGAGCGGTTGATTACCCTATCCGCTATGCTCACATAGTAGCTATTTTTCGTAAGTATGTCAAGACCCTTAAAAGAAAAAAGACTGCCGATGCTCATGACTCCGAATATGAGCAAGCGCACTTCAAAATACGCATCTAGAATGAAATTAACAATTTCAGAAGTTATTCGAGATTTTGCTCTTGAGATTAGACATTTATTTTTAGCTGTGCTTCGTGTCACTGAGCCTTTACATTGAGCCTGTCAAAATGTGTCGAAATGTGTCGAAGTGTGGACACTGAGCTTGTCGAAGTGCTGTTTTATATTGACGGAACCTTTCATCTCCGAGGTAAAACCGAGAGTTCCTTCAAGCCGACATTTAAGGTAAATTTCCACATTGGCCTTGATATTCTCGTTATAACGCCCAAAAAGCGAGTTAAATAGATTTAGCATCTTGTGACTACAGAAATATTTATCTCTATTTTATGGATTCTGCTACCAAAAAAGCCCAATTACGCAAACAACTAATTACCCAAAGACGATCGCTTCCTAAGCATATTTGGCAAGAAAATAGTCAACAACTTTGCAAAAATTTACAATCTTTACCCCTCTTTCAACACGCTAAAACCATTCTCGCTTACTTCAGTTATCGTCAAGAGCCGGATTTAAGTTCCTTATTTTGCCAACACCATCGCTGGGGTTTTCCCCGTTGTGACGGAGATAGCCTGACTTGGCACTGTTGGACTGCCGACGATCCCCTAGAATTAAATCGTTATGGCATCTACGAACCAACAGCGATCGCTCCTCTCATTTTACCGGCCGAAGTGGACTTACTGTTAATTCCTGCCGTTGCTTGCGATCGCCAAGGTTATCGCTTAGGTTACGGGGGGGGTTATTTTGATCGTCTCTTACATTCCCCCGAATGGCAAGCTATCCCCTCGATCGGGATTGTCTTTGACTTTGCCTATCTCGATACCCTTCCCCTCGATACTTGGGACCAAAAATTACAGGCAATCTGTACCGAATCGAGAACCGAAATTTTTTAACAATTATTTCCTTTTGTGTGATCGGTTTAACTTATATGGGAGCGATCGATCTTTGTGTCCTTTGTGTCTTTGTGGTTCGTTCTAGTCGTTCGCTGGCACTGTATCTTAGAATACATTTTACCCACCGACTACTCATATATTAAGTTTTATTGAATCCGATCGACCCTTAAGATAGCTTTGCTAGGATGAAATTCACATCAGGAGATGTTTAAAGTAATCACCGGAAAAAGTCAACAGGGAAGCAATGAAACACTTTCACGAACAATGGATTCAAGAATGGTGTCAAGAAAACGGCTGGACAGAGCTATTTCTCGAACGCTACAGTAATTATTGGGCATTCCCTCCCAATGCCGTGATGCCAGAACCAATTCCCCCCAAAGTGTTACAAAACATTAAGCGCCAAAAAGGTCTATCCCCTGCCGAAAAACTTTGGTTAGGAGTGGCTATCGGATTGACTCTGACAGCTTTAATTCTCTGTATCACCCTCGCTTGTCCCATGCCTATAGTTCTCGCTTTCGCTTTTGATGCTGTCACCGCAGCGCGATTGGAAGTGGAATATTAACCGGGCAAAAATTGAGCAGCAAAAACCTAAACAGGGGTAGATTTTTGCGAAGGTCTTCCCCTTTGCCGCGTTTTTCTGGACAGGGACGATCGATCTGTCTTGAATCAGTAATCGGTGATCAGTGGTCAGTAGGAGAATAGAATATTAAGTGAGCAGTATTCAATGACAGTTTTCTGCTGTCTTTTCACTGATTACTGTTTATTGTTTACTGAAAAGTCCCCATGTCCGAATCTCGTCGCTTACAGTTTACCCCCGATCTGGAAATTTGCCGTATTTTGAACGGAATGTGGCAGGTTTCAGGCGCCCATGGTTCGATCGCACCCCAAAAAGCGATCTCTAGTATGTTCTCCTATCTAGATGCCGGTTTCACCACTTGGGATCTGGCCGATCATTACGGTCCAGCCGAAGATTTTATTGGTGAATTTCGTCGTCAATTAGTCGCCCAAAGGGGCATTGATGCTTTAAATAATCTGCAAGCTTTCACTAAATGGGTTCCCCGTCCGGGTAAAATGACTAAGGAAATAGTCGCCAAAAATATCGCTATTTCCCTGCGTCGCATGGATGTGGATAGTCTCGATTTATTGCAGTTTCACTGGTGGGATTATCGCGATAACAATTATCTAGATGCCTTATATTTTTTAGGAGAATTACAACAGGAAGGCAAAATTAAACACCTGGCCTTGACTAATTTCGACACGGAACATTTAAAAATTATTCTCAGCGCCGGGATTAAAATAGTCTCCAATCAAGTCCAGTTTTCTCTAATCGATCGCCGTCCCCTCGTCAAAATGGCGCAATTTTGCCAAGAACATAACATCTATCTACTCGCCTATGGTACTCTAGCAGGAGGCTTATTAGGGGCAAAATATCTCGGTCATCCCGAACCCAATGCCATGAGTCTCAATACCGCTAGTTTACGGAAATATAAAAACATGATCAATGCTTGGGGAAACTGGCAATTATTCCAAGAATTATTAACCGTTCTTAAAGCGATCGCTGATTCCTATCATGTCACCATTCCTAATGTGGCAGTGCGTTACGTTCTCGAACAAAAAGCCGTAGCCGGGGCAATTATCGGGGTGCGTTTGGGTGTTGCTGAACATATCCAAGAAAATGCCCGTATTTTCGATTTTCAATTATCCCCCCAAGACTATCAAAAAATTGATCATGTCTTACAAAAATCCCGGGATTTATTGCAGTTAATCGGTGATTGCGGTGATGAGTACCGTCGTTAAGTAGGTAGGTGTTAAAAATTGTCAGCTTTCCCCCCTTATTAAGGGGGGACTAAGGGGGGATCGCCACACCCCTTATTAACGGGGGACTAAGGGGGGATCGGCACACCCCTTATTAAGGACTGATAACTGATAACTGATAACTGATAACTGATAACTGAAAAGAGGCTAATGATGAGATTTGAACAACCAATCCCCGATGATCCCGCTAATCAATGGCGCTATCAATTAGATCAATTTGTACAAGAAAATCAACGGGAATTAGCCGGTTTAATGTGGGGTTTACTCTCGGAATGGGGAGAAGATACCCAAGAAACCCTGGGCATCGATCTTAAACCTCAGCCCCATTTTGTCTGTTGTTCTAGGGAGGCTCTAGAGAAATTAAATCGCAAGGTTAATTGCAAAATTCAAGAGATGCTTGGGATTATCTATCGCTATAATCCCAGCGAAGAAGTAGCTATAGTTGCTATCGGTGATGGTCAGGTAAAATTGATTTATTTTCAACCCGATCTTTCCCCTCCTGAATGTTTTGATCGCCTCGAAGTGGATCTCGATACTCTCATTCAACAGTTAGAGGCCAAAATGCTGGCAGAAATCCAATCTTTCCCAATTTGATGCCGATTGCCAGCGCAAAAAGTTGGCAGGTTGTCCCACCGATAAACCCGCTAATCCGATCGCTTTTCTGGGGGATTCTGTCCCTAGAAGAATCGCCGTTTCTAAATCACATATTCCCCAGTTGACTAAATTGGCTACTCCTTGTAATAAGGGTAAGGTTGTTCCCGCTAAAGTACCGTCAAAAAGTCTTGCTGTTCCCTGTTTAACTTCAATTTCTCTCTCGTCCCAAGGATAGACACCATCCCCTAAACCGATTGGCGCTAAAGCATCACTAACTAAGAAAATTCCTTGATGATAATTACTGGCTTTTAGTAATAATTCTATCATAGTTGGATGGATGTGTTGACCATCGGCAATTAACCCACAATACACCTCGCGATTGATAATTGCTTCCCCTAATAACCCCGGTTGACGATGGTGTAAAGGAGGCATGGCATTGAAGGCATGAGTAACCATTTTTGCCCCCTGTAAAAAGGCTTTTTTGGCTATTTCTTGATTCGCCTGCGAATGTCCTAAGCTGACGGTAATTCCTCGATCGCTTAGGTATTTAATCACCGTAACGCTACTATCTAATTCTGGGGCTAGGGTGATAATTTTTATGATCGATAAGTAGTCCCCAAAGATTTTATCTACTGTTTCTATACTTGGGTTTAAAAGATATTGTCCTGGATGCGCCCCCCTTTTTTCATAGTTTAAAAATGGTCCCTCTAAATGTACTCCTAAAACCTGCGCGCTCGCTCGATTTTCCTGTTTCTGTTTTTCGATATATTTGGCAATTACTGAGAGGGATTTTTGAAATTTCTCCACGGATGTGGTGACTAGGGTGGGAAGATAACCATCAATTCCTTGATTCCAAAGATAATCGCTAATCTTATCTAATTTTTCTAGATCTGTTATTTCTAAGTCGGGAAATGCTAATCCTAATCCTCCGTTGATCTGTAAATCTACTCCTCCCAACGATAGCCAATCCCCTTCCATATCGATAATCTTTTCCCCTCTTGTCTTTCTCCCCATCTCCGTTATCCTCTCGATCTTTCCAGCAGCATTTATCTCTATTTGTTGTCGATCCTGATGGGCGGGAATTCTAGCGTTAATTAGGGTTATCATAGAAGCAGAAAACTAATTTTTTTTATTATAATCTCAAAAAAAAACTTTTTTTTGATGATGCTTGACAAGGGAGCTTTTTTTTGAGATACTTTTTTATATAATGGGAATCTTTGCGTCTAAAGTTATATGCTTAAGCCCGATTATATAAAAACTGATCATAAAAATATCATACCATAACCTGTCCGCTCCCTGCCCAGAGATTGCCAAAATACTTTACAAAACAATTACAGCCTTTCTGCCGCAGTTCTTAGAAGGTAGTGACTGTCAATAGAAGCAGAAATCTAATTTTTTTTTATTATAATCTCAAAAAAAAACTTTTTTTTTGATGATGCTTGACAAGGGAGCTTTTTTTTGAGATACTTTTTTATATAATCGGAATCTTTGCGTCTAAGATTGTATGCTTAAGCCCGATTATATAAAAACTGATCATAAAAATATCATACCATAACCTGTCCGCTCCCTGCCCAGAGATTGCCAAAATACTTTACAAAACAATTACAGCCTTTCTGCCGTAGTTCTTAGAAGGTAGTGACTGTCAGAGGGAAAGCTTTGTCCTATAATAAAATTAATACTTTATAAAAACTACTTTTTTAGCGATAAAAGAGTAGCAATGTCAGTATTGTTAGCGATGAGGGAGGGGTGCGTGTTTTTTAGAAAAATCGGGAAACAGACTCAAGAACCGCGTCGTATTATTATCGGAGATGTGCATGGCAGTTTTCAGACACTTTTGCGACTATTAAACCGAGTTGCCCCCGATAGTAAAGATGAGGTTTATTTTCTGGGAGATTTAATTGATCGAGGACAGCAGAGCTTAGAAGTGGTGGATTTCGTCATCAAAAATAACTACCAATGTCTGCTAGGAAATCATGAATATATGCTCTTAAAAGCTCTGGCAGGAAAAGAAGTTTCTGAAAAATGGTTAACGGGCTGGATCGAGAGTGGCGGGGCGGCGACACTACTAAGTTATAATAACAATATACCCGCCGAGCATATTAATTGGTTTCAATCCCTACCTGCTTATTTAGACCTAGGAGATATTTGGTTAGTTCATGCGGGAGTACACCCAGAATATCCCCTTGAACAGCAAACGAACGAGCAGTTTTGTTGGATTAGAAATGAATTTCATACCATGACCCAACCCTATTTCAAGGATAAACTAATTATCACAGGTCATACTTTAACCTTTACCTTTCCAGGTGTCAAACCGGGGCAACTAGCTCGCGGCAGCGGTTGGCTAGACATTGAAACTGGGGTTTATCATCCTCAAAGTGGTTGGTTAACTGCTTTAGATTGGACAAATCAATTAGTTTATCAAGTGCAGGCTCAAAATAAAAATTGTCGCACGATCCCTTTAGAAAAAGCGGTAGTTAATCTAGATATTGACAAGATTTCTCGCTACTCCTCCAGGGAAAGCTCATCTAAATCGCTGAATCTTTAATGGTGATCAGAAAAGAGAAAGAATAAAATCGGAAGGATCGGTTAAAATAGTTGATAATCTGATTTATACCCTTTTCTAATGACCCTTGAACTCTTATACCAAGCTTTCATCGAAACAATTCAACATCCTGACCCTGAGATAAATCTAGCTCGGGCAGCCCTGCAAATAGCCAATTTTGAATATCCTTACCTCAATATTGATCACTATTTAAATAGAATAAATTTAATGGCTGACGAGGTAAAAAAACGTTTACCCGATAGATTATATCCTTTAAAAATAGTCAATATTATCAATCAATATTTGTTTGAAGATTTACAATTTACTGGTAATACTAAAGACTACTATGACCCCCGCAATAGCTACTTAAATGACGTAATTGATCGCCGCACGGGTATCCCACTCACTCTCTCGATTATCTATTTAGAGATTGCCAAACAGATCGATTTTCCCATGGTAGGAATTGGTATGCCGGGCCATTTTATTATCCGTCCCGATTTCGAGGAAGTGGAAATTTTTGTCGATCCCTTTCACGGTGGTGAAATCCTATTTAAACAGGACTGTCAAGAAAGATTAAGTCAAGTTTATCAACAGCCAGTTAAATTAGAAGAACATTTTCTCAATATTGCTACCAATCAGCAAATTTTATTACGTTTGCTGACTAATTTAAAATATATTTACCTAAATCGTCAACAATGGTCTCAGACAATTCGGACCCTAGATCTGCTACTTTTGCTCATTCCTAATCATCCCCTAGAGCTGCGCGATCGAGGTTTAGTTTACTATCAAATTGGACAATTCACCCAAGCACAACAGGATTTAGGCTTCTATCTTGCCCTCCTACCCAACGCCCAAGATGCGGAATCCATTCGACAATTATTGCAAAAAATTAACTCTTAAGTCGCCAGCCTGATCAGTTATCAGTTATCAGTTATCAGTTAGCGGTATTAAATGAGGAGTATTAAATGACATTAATAGTGCTGTCTTTTCACTGATTACTGATTACTGATTACTGTTCAGTGAAAAATCCCCCCACCCTTTACTGATAAATGATAACTAAGATGACTATTAGCCCTTACCTAACCACGAAAAAACTCAAAATCGGTCAACTGCGAAAAGTCCATCATATCGCTTTCAACGTCAAAGATATGGAGGCTTCTCGTCATTTTTATGGGGAAATATTAGGCTTAGAGGAATTAGTGGCCGAAAAAATTCCCACCACCTTAAAAGAATTAGTTGCTCAGGGAAAAGTGGCCAATTTTATCACCCCCGATGGTACAGTAATTGACCTATTTTGGGAACCAGATTTAAACCCTCCCGACGACAATCCGGAAATCGCTTTTACCCGTGCCAACCATTTAGCCTTCGATATTGCCCCCGAAGGCTTCGATTTTGCCCTAGAAGTGCTACAAAGTCAGGGAATTACCATTGCTAGTGGACCCGTGACCCGGCCCACTGGTAAGGGGGTTTACTTCTACGATCCCGATGGCTTTATCGTCGAAATTCGCTGTGATCCGGCATCTTAACGACTCAGAGGGCGAAAATTGCCGCGAAAAACCAGAAAAGTTAGGGTAATCGCTAATATAATCGCCGTTACCGCAATTAGAGGCAGAGAAATATGTTTAACAGCGATCGCCAAGAAAGCCCAGATAAAAACCCCGATAAAAGCCCGATCTTTTCGGTTTAAACCGACTAAAATCGCGATTATTGCCCCGATAACCAGAATTATTACCGTCCAGATTTGGTCAGTTAGACCCCATCGCTGCCAGTCGATCCAATCTAGCAGCGAAGCGACGTTAACAATCGTGGCTACGGTAATCCAAGCGAAATAGATACTAATAGGAGCATTAACTAATAAACCCTGTTTACGATTGACAATAAAGCGATTAATTTCTAAGCGGAGATAAAGCCGGATGAGAGAAATTAAAATGCCTAGCATTGCCAGTAAAGACAGGGCAAAAAAACGGGATTGAAAGAGAATTACCCAGAGAATCTGACAAGCACTAGCGATGGCTAATTCGTAGCCTAACCGACGCAAACGCGGTTCAGTTTTATTGAAAGCCAAAGCTTGGTAAATTCCCAGACTAATTAAACCCAGATAGATTAATCCCCAGATAGCAAAAGCATAATTAGCGGGAATAATTAAGACATCTTGAAAAACTGTATTCGAGATAGCCCCGATATTTTCGCCGTTGAGAGGGAAAATATTAGCGAAAATATTGGTGATAAAAGCCCCTAGAATAGCAAATAAATTTAGTTCTTGTCGGAGACGATCTCGATCAAAATTCATAGGTCAATCAAAGATGGAAAACATCATTTCGCCCTGGGCGGCCAATTGCCCATCGACTCTTGCTTCCCCTTGCATTTTAGCAATTTTATTCATCTTGAAGGACAATAATTCCACCGTCATGATCAATTGATCCCCCGGCACCACGGGACGACGAAAACGGGTTTTATCAATGCCTGCGAAGGCAAAAAATTTCCCTTTCATCCCGGGTAATTGCGTCAAAATCACTCCCCCCACTTGGGCCATAGATTCAACAATTAACACCCCCGGCATCAAGGGACGACTGGGAATATGACCGGGAAAAAAAGGCTCGTTGATCGTGACATTTTTGAGGCCAACGGCTTTTTTACCTGGTACATAGTCAATAATCCGATCGACCAGGGCAAAGGGATAACGATGGGGCAGTAGTTGGCGAATTTCCTCGACGGTGAAGGTAGTTTTTATGACTGGTTCCAACTCGGTTAAGGCTTCGGTAACGATGGTCATGCAAGTCAAAAATTACAAGTGAGATCAGATATTATCTCACAATCAGTTATCAGTTATCAGTTATCAGTTCACTGGAAATGGCTGACAGCCTTTTTAATTGGGCATTTCAGTTAAACGAGCATTTTGATAATAATGGCTGAGAATGCGGTCATAAGTCACCCCTTGATCGGCGAGGGAAAAAGCGCCCCATTGACTTAAACCGATCCCATGACCGAAACCGCGACCATTGATGGCAAAAGTACCGTTATTAGCTGAAATCGTGAATAGGGTACTACGCAGCTCCAGTATTCGCCGTAATTGGGTATCAGAGATTAATTTAGAGCCTTGATCGCCCACTATACGCATTCTAATCACCCGTCCGTGGGGAGTGGTTCTTTCGGGAGATAGCGATCGCACGCGACCGACACCACCGATTAAACGGCCTAATTCATTGGCGCTAAAGTTTTTTGACCATTGAAATACCGGGGCGACTTGGTCGTAATCGACGACACCGCGCAGGTAGGGTAAGGGGGAATTCCAAACATCCTCGACATTTTCCGTATGGCCCCCAGAGGAGGAGTGAAACACCGCTAGAATCGGTTTGCCGTTGAAGCTCATAATTTGCCCGGCGGTGGCATTAACCGCCTCGTGGGTGCTAGTAAACTCGCTTTCTAGACCCTTATAAACTTGGGTGCGGGTGGTAGTATCAAGATCGTAGATGCGATTGCCGGAAGTATTCATTTGGTAGAGGGCATAGGTACGCGCCGCCACGGATTGGGCTTTTAAGGCCTCTTGCGGCCAGGAGGGAATCGCCTCCGCACCGACGACACTATAGAGATATTCCTCTAAATCGACTAAATTTAGGGCTGTCACCCCAGAACCTTGCCGAATGATCCTTGTTCGTCCTCGATACCAGCGATCGTTAATCCAGACGTAACCATCATTCTCCGGTTCGATGATCAATTGACTGGCCTGCCAATCGGCCAAACCCACCGCTTTTCCTCTGGGATTAGCATTGAGGGCATTCATGGCGGTCAATTCTCCTAGGACTCTGCCGGCCCCATCTTTCACCACAGCATCGGTGGAACTGCCCACGGAGACGGCACTAACACCTTTACTGATGGCAATGCGTAACTCGACAGCAGCCTGGACTGGAGCGATAATCAAAGCCCAAAAAACTAGGACGAGCCAGCTATGGGCAGGCAGACGCTGCAGGTAACTACCCAGCAGCCTGGCTGTGTGTTTATTGGTCATGGGGGTCGGACTCCTCACACAATCGATCGATAATCAATTTTAACCGGACTGGGATTTTTTTGCTACTCCGGTTCGGAAAAATTTTTCCCTTGTCACTTTTTCCCGATTGTCTGAGAATTTTTCTGTCCTAGGGACCCTGAATGGGCAAATTGCCTGATTTTGTCCGATTAACCTGGATTTATTCGGTTTAGTCGATTATTTTAATTAGTCCAGCAAAATTAATTTCCTAGGTTCGAGTGGACAATCGCCAATTCTTGCCGCCAAACTACCAGGGATTTCTCCCAAGCTAGTTCCCATTTTTGCGCTAAAAAAGGTCGAGTATTTTTGCCCAAATTATAGGCGATGACAATCTCTTCCCAGAGAGAATGTAAAGAAAGTGGGGAAGAAAATAAAGCTCCCAATAATCCCCCTAAAAGTATGACAATAGCTAGAGGGCGACGAGTTTGACTTAATTCAAAAGCTTTCAGTTGCAATTCTCCCATGCCATCGACACCAAAACCCGTTACTATATGCCAGATATCGTGAGTTTGCCGTAGGCGAAGCAGCAGATAATCTGTGTCGGAATTGACCTGAATAGACCGATAAAAATTAGGATCAAAATTGAGACTAATTAGGTGAGTAGCATAATGATAACCCAGGGAATCTTCTGGGAGTTTTAGCAGGGTTTCTAAACAGGGACTAGCGGCTAGATATCTTTGGGCAATTATTTGAGCGGTAGCTCGATCGCTTTTAACATATTGCAAAGATAATCGCTGTAACCAACTCTCTTTTAAGCCATCTTCAATATCATATACAGACATAATGTTACTGGGATTTTGTAAAAGAGAAATTATTCCTTTGGTCACACTGATTAGATTAGTTGTGAATAGCATATAAACTCTCCTAAGTCAGAAAAAAGAGTGAGAATAATCGAAAAAAACTGATAACCAATAACTGGGAAAAACTACTCCTTATAGGGATCGTACTGACTCAATATCCGTTCTAACTTTGCTTCATCAATGCGATTAATTAAGCGTTTAGATTCTTCGACATCGCGGACAGTTTTTGATAAATTAATGGTGGAACCGACGCTAAATAGTAAACCCATGCCTAAATAACCTTTAATCCACGGATCTACTGGTAGATAAATAACTCCTAAAGAAGTGGCGGAAATAGAAATAATAAAAGATAACCAAGTTTGAAAAATCCACGCTTGAGTATGACTGGGAGCAGTACCGTATTTTTTATCGTTCATAATCGTCTCCTAAATGATTCTACACCCATTTTGTCCGTTCTAGAGGTGCAACAACAATGAGTGCTATCTAGTAGGGAGAGGGTTGAGAACTGGGGTGAAGTGGGGTGAAGTATCAAGTATAATCGTTGTCAGAATCTAGGACCAAAAAGATGGAGAGCAAACACCTAAAAATTTGGTATTCTTGGGAAAAACAAGAACAAATGATCGAGCGCTTGGTAGGGAGAGTGGGATTAACCCGGGTGCGTGCCACTTGTTTTCTGCGTCTCTGGATTTATGCGATCGCCAAGGAGGGACAGGCAAAACCCCCTTTATCCCAGTTAATTTTTCCCACCACTGCCATTATCTGTACCCATCGGCAAGCATCGGATTTATTTTATCAGGATCAGGACCAGGGCAGCGAACGATCGGCGGGTATGATGTTAGATAAATTAGCAGCCCTTGGTTTAATTGAAAAAATTTTTGACGGCAACACAACCAGAATTAAAATCAAGCCAATTACGGGTATTTTAGAGCCTGATAGCTCGGAATCATCTGTAGAATTGCAATTAGATCAATTTAATCCCCGTTGTGATGCGATTCCTGTGGCTAACTTGCTGACACGCAATTATAACTGGATGAATCGCAATGCTGAAGCAATTCCCCATCGCATTTCTCGTCTGTTGCGGGGTTGGTCAAAAGATTACACCACAGGTATGCGAGTTTTGCGTCGGGTAGATAATCTTAATCCCGTCGGTTTTTATCTCCTCTATCCCACCGCAAACGAGTCGGAAGCCAATTTTTTTACCTCTCCTAACAAGAGTTTACATCTAAGTGCGATCAACGAACAGGATCCTTTTAAAATGGCATCTGTGGGAGATGAAAATTGTCTTTCGGTATTTATTCGCAGTTGGATGATCGATGCTAATTATTTAGATAAATATCGTTTAATTTTTCTGCAAGATGCCCAAAAAACTCTCCAGAGAATGACCTTAGATTTTCCTAATCTCTGCGATTTACATACTTTGATTATTCATCCCGATTATGAGAAATTAGCCGCAGCCTTGGGATTTCAAAAAACTATTCAGGAATCCCCAAACTCTATTTATTGGATGTATTTAGGACTCGATCGCTTTTTATCCCTAGATATGAGTGAAATTCAATTTTAATCGGGAGTGGGGAGTAGGGGGAAAAAATCCATAACTGGGTTTTTGAAGTTCGATCGAGAGTTAGTCGTAATATTAAAAGCCGATTTGGTATAAATCTTCTTTTGTGGGATTTTTAAAACCTAGATACAAACTAACTTTTCGATGCGGTGCAAAGTTGGCATTCATACCTTAATTCAGTAACACCAATACTGTTAGCAAGGAACGAAACCCAAACCGACAGCAGCTTTTGTCAAGGATTGTTAAGATGTGCTTACCCTGTAGATATCGATTCTTGCCTGTGGCAATATGTTGGTAATAGGGACTTACAAGCAGCTAAAATTTGCCTTATCGTAACGAGGAGGAAAAATATTCTCACCGGTGAAAAGAAGTCGAATTAATTTTCTACAAATCTTTAGACACACATTCCGCCATCTCAAATCTAAAATCTCAAATCTAAAATAGGCTTATGTGGAATTATATAATACAATTATATCAAACTAATAAAGACTGGATTGACAATCTTCTTTCGGGAGTAATTGCTGTAATTCCAGTTATTATTGGGGTAATCTGGGCCGGGTTTTGGTGGTATCTACAGCAAAAACGAAAAGTCCGAATCATTGAACCGTCTTTACCCTTTACCAAAATTGCCTCCCATAGCAATGTAATCCCGATTATCTACAAAAAGGATGAAAAGGATAAATCTCCTTTAGCGGATCATAATATTATTTACCAACACCGAATGGCTGACCGAAACTTTACTAACGAACTTCTGCAAAATCTGGAGGAAAATCGCTGGTTAATTATTCTCGGACCCACAGGAATCGGCAAAACTAGAGAAGCTGCTGAAGTAGCGCAACGCTTGAATCATGAAGGCTGGACGGTATTAGTATTAAAATTAGGAGAATGGTTAGAGCGACCTGAAAATAACCAATTAGAGGCGATCGGAACAGATAGAAAATTACTATTTTTCCTCGACGATCTTAACTCATATATGCGCCGTAGTTTGAAAATCGACCAAAATCCCCAAGCAAAAGATAGTCCTCTTGCGGCGATTAATATTCCCTTACAAGAACGACTATTAAAAACTCTAGAAGCTTATGAAACCCATTGTACTCGTCCCGAAGAAGTGCGAGTAATTGCCACTGCGAGAGATGAAAAAGAACCCGAATCACCAGGACAGCCGAGTGAATGGGATAAGTTACAGTGGAATAAATACCCAAAACTGTGGAAACGTTTTCAGGTGGTAGAATTGCCATCACCGGAAGACGGTGCAATTGTCGAATTATTGCAGGATACTATCCCGCAAACCAACATTAAAGCCGAAACTGACTACAGCAGCATTGCTGCCTGTAATGATTCTACCTTTCGCAATGTGGTAGAAAATCTGGTGCGCCTTGACAACCGACAATTACCCCTCAATACTGACAACTATCAAGCTACTTTACGAGGCAACTGGCAAAAACGTTATCAGGATGCAATTAAAAGGGATACTCTGGCGGAAGATATCTATGCTGCGGTGGATTTGTTGCGCCAGTGTAATGTTTCCTTAGAACCGTTTATTGTTGAACCCACTGCCAGATTTATCGCCAAGGAAAATATGTGGCAACAACTCTGGTATCGCTGGAAAATCAAGCAAAGTTTGGCTGATTTAATTGCCAGAGAAAACATTTTAGAACCCCGCGACGGACAAATTGAAGCCAAGGGAGAGCAGGTAGAATTAAATGACTATTTACGTCCTCTAAAACAGTTAATTTGGCAGTTATTTAAACAAAAACCAAGAGAAATGTTGCCCTCTCTAGAAGGATTTACTCTTAAACTATATGAATTAAAACGCTATCGAGATGCCTTAAAAGGGTTCAACCGTCTAGTTAGTTTGGCCCCCCAACGGGAAGACGGTTGGTTTTATCGAGGTACTACTTTTTATTATCTCGAACAATACCAAGAAGCGATCGCCTCCTACGATCGAGCTTTAGAAATTGAACCCGATGACCATCAAGCTTGGTACAACCGAGGGAATGCGTTAGGTAATTTAGGCAGATTTGAACAAGCGATCGCATCCTACGGCAAAGCTTTAGAAATTAAACCCGATGACCATCAAGCTTGGTACAACCGAGGGATTGCGTTAGGTAATTTAGGCAGATTTGAACAAGCGATCGCATCCTACGGCAAAGCTTTAGAAATTAAACCCGATGACCATCAAGCTTGGAACAACCGAGGGAATGCGTTAGGTAATTTAGGCAGATTTGAACAAGCGAGCGCATCCTACAACAAAGCTTTAGAAATTAAACCCGATTACCATCAAGCTTGGTACAACCGAGGGATTGCGTTAGGTAATTTAGGCAGATTTGAACAAGCGAGCGCATCCTACGACAAAGCTTTAGAAATTAAACCCGATTACCATCAAGCTTGGAACAACCGAGGGAATGCGTTAGGTAATTTAGGCAGATTTGAACAAGCGATCACCTCCTACGATCGAGCTTTAGAAATTAAACCCGATTACCATCAAGCTTGGAACAACCGAGGGATTGCGTTAGGTAATTTAGGCAGATTTGAACAAGAGATCGCATCCTACGATCGAGCTTTAGAAATTAAACCCGATTTCCATGAAGCTTGGTACAACCGAGGGATTGCGTTAGGTAATTTAGGCAGATTGGCAGAAGCGATCGCATCTTATGATCGAGCTTTAGAAATTAAACCCGATTTCCATCAAGCTTGGTACAACCGAGGGAATGCGTTAGGTAATTTAGGCAGATTTGAAGAAGCGATCGCATCCTACGATCGAGCTTTAGAAATTAAACCCGATAAGCATGAAGCTTGGTACAACCGAGGGGTTGCGTTAGGTAATTTAGGCAGATTGGCAGCAGCGATCGCATCCTACGATCGAGCTTTAGAAATTAAACCCGATAAGCATGAAGCTTGGTACAACCGAGGGTATGCGTTAGATAATTTAGGCAGATTAGAAGAGGCGATCGCATCTTACGACAAAGCTTTAGAAATTAAACCCGATAAGCATGAAGCTTGGAACAACCGAGGGATTGCGTTAGATAATTTAGGCAGATTAGAAGAGGCGATCGCATCCTACGATCAAGCTATTAAAATTAATTCAAATTATGCTAATGCTTACTACAATAAAGCTTGCTGTTATGGCTTACAAAACAATGTGGAATTAGCTATCGAAAACTTACAACGCGCCATCAATCTTGATGTCGAATATCAGGATATGGCGAAAACAGATAAAGATTTTGAGCAGATTCGGGGAGATCAACGGTTTCAATCATTGCTAAGTTAAGTAAATAAAAAAAGAGATAACTATCTATGTCTAAAGCAATCCCATCATCAGAGTTAGGCGATAATAACTCTTAAGTTCCAACTTTCTATCCTAATCAGGAGACCGATTGCTATGACACTGGCAAATACCCACCTAAAAATCGAAAATTTCGCTCATTATATCATAAAAATCACCAAAAATACTTAATTTATTAAGACAAATAAATAATTGTTTAATCGGTAATTCTTGAGGAAATCTAAAATCAGAACTCAACCAGCAAAAAGGGTGAGATAATAAAAACATAGTTCAGAGAGTAGAGGCTGTCAAGACAAGCTTTCCAGTCGTAAAATCCATAATTCCTGCCGGGTGAGGGCTGATAACTAACTTTCAAAAAAGCAGAATTCAATTTAGTAGAACAAATCGCAACAATCTGTCAATCTACTGAAAAAAGAGAGAAAACTTATGTTTTGTGAACAATGCGAACAAACCGCTAGTGGTAATGGTTGTCATCAGTGGGGTGCCTGTGGAAAAAGTCCCGAAGTCAACGCTGTTCAAGACTTATTAGTTTATTGTTTGCGGGGATTAGCATCGGTGGTTTTAAAAGCCAAAGAAGCGGCAATATCTACTCGCGAAGCCGATATTTTTACCTGCGAGTCGCTTTTCGCCACCATGACCAATGTGAACTTCGATCAAAGACGTTTTACCGATTATATTCAGCGTTGTTTAGAGATTCGGGAAAATTTAAAAGCACAATTGGGATCGCTGGACTGGTCTGCACTTGCTAACTATCAGCCTAATTTTAATGAGAGCCTAGTCAGCCAAGGTCAAGAAGTATCCTTAGAACTAATTGAAAAAGTACAAGACCTCGATATTTTTTCCCTAAAGTTAACCGCTATCTACGGAGTTAAAGGTCTTGCTTCCTATACTTTCCACGCTCAGGAATTAGGTCAAGAGGATGACTCAGTTTATCAGGTTATCCAAGAGACTTTAGTGGCGATTGACCGGGGAGATTTAAACCTTAATGATTGGGTGGCAATCTGTCTAAAAGTCGGGGCAGCAAACCTGCGGGCCATGGAATTATTAGATCAAGGTCATACCGAAACCTACGGTCATCCCATACCGACAAATGTTCCCTTAAATCCACGTTTAGGTAAAGCCATTTTAGTCTCCGGCCATGATATTAAACAATTAGCGGCTTTACTGGCACAAACTGCCAATACTGGGATAACAGTCTACACCCACGGAGAATTATTACCCGCCCACGGTTATCCAAAACTCAAAGAAAAATATCCCCATCTCTACGGTCATTATGGCACCGCCTGGCAAAACCAAACTAAAGAATTTGCTAAGTTTCCGGGGGCAATAGTTTTAACTACTAATTGTCTCATGCCCCCCCACGAAAACTATGAAAGTAAACTTTTTACCCTCGGACCTGTGGGTTATGCCCATATTAACCGCTTAGAAACAGTGGACGGTGCGATCGATTTTAGTCGCGTGATTGCTAAAGCGCAATCATTGCCCGGATTTACTGAAATAAGCGAACCTCGGCAGGTAATGGTGGGATTTGCCCACAATACCGTTCTCAGTGTCGCTGATACGGTGGTTGATGCTCTTAAACAGGGTAAAATCCGTCACTTCTTCCTAGTTGGCGGCTGCGATGGCGCAAAACCCGATCGCAATTACTACACCGAATTTGTGGAACAAGTACCCGAAGATTGCATCGTTTTAACCCTTGCCTGTGGAAAATTCCGCTTTTTCGACAAACAATTGGGTAGCATCGAAGGATTACCCCGGCTGATGGACGTGGGACAATGTAACGATGCCTATAGTGCCATTAAAATCGCCCTAGGATTAGCCAACGCTTTTAACGTTAGCGTCAATGAGATTCCCCTCTCCCTAATTATCTCTTGGTACGAACAAAAAGCAATCGCTGTACTGCTCACCCTGCTACATCTAGGTATTCAAAATATCCGTCTGGGACCAACTTTACCGGCATTTATCTCCCCTAACGTCCTGAAATTCCTCTCCGATACCTATCACCTGCAGCCGATTACTACCCCAGCAAAAGACTTAGCCGATTGTCTAAGTTAAAACTTTCTGTAAAAATCCCACAATAGGCCACAAATTGTGGCCTATGGGAAGGAGAGGGATATTATCCTCAAGGAGAATAATTTTTATGTCCGTAATCACTTTAAGTATTGATGGCAAAGATGTAGCGATCGAAGCGGGTTCGAGAGTTCTGGCGGCAGCTAGTCAGGTAGGAATAAAAATTCCCGCTCTCTGTCATCTCGATGGGGTTTCCGAAGTGGCCGCCTGTCGCTTATGTTTAGTAGAAATTGAAGGTATTAATAAATTATTACCCGCCTGTGTAACGGAGGTGGCGGAAGGAATGGTGGTCCATACCGATACCCCAAAACTGAAAGAATATCGCCGCATGACAGTGGAATTATTATTCGCTGAAGGTAATCACGTTTGTGCAGTTTGTGTGGCTAATGGTAACTGTGAATTACAAGATTTAGCCATCGAAGTGGGTATGGATCATAGTCGTTTTCCCTACCGTTTTCCCAAGCGAGAAGTGGATATTTCCCATCATCTTTTTGGTATCGATCATAATCGTTGTGTTCTCTGTACCCGTTGTGTGCGAGTCTGTGATGAAATTGAAGGGGCGCACGTTTGGGATCTGGCTTATCGCGGCGAAAAAGATAAAATTATTGCGGGAATGGATCAGCCTTGGGGCAGCGTTTCTGCCTGTACTTCCTGCGGCAAATGTGTTGCCGCTTGTCCAACCGGGGCAATATTCCGCAAGGGTTCCGCCGTTTCTGAAAAAGAGGAAGATCGCTCGAAGTTGGAATTTTTAGTTAATGCTAGGACTCAACACCAATGGACGCGTTAGCGAAAAATGGTAGATTCTCAAAACGCTCGTTGGGGACATCTAGGTATTTATGCCAAGTATCTGCGGGCGGAAATGGCTCTGTATGACGAGATTATGGGGATGAATGAAGATATTCGCTTGATTTCCGATTACTGCGGTATTTCTGCTCAGGAAACTCAACGAGCAAAGGACTACGCTTTCGGTAGCGGTGTCAGTCAGCATGAATTTTGGCCTAGTATTGATATGGCAAAGGCGTGGTTGCGGATGGCGCGAGGACAGGGAACGGCGATTGATCGTGTCTTTTTAGAACACGAAATCTTAGAATCGGATTTAGTGATCAATCAGGGTATGAATCAGCCTTCTGCTCACGAAATCGCTCAAGCTCAATATGGTTGGTCTGTCCTACTGCGTCAAGGGAATCAATAATGTTATGAATGATACAAATCTTGAACAGATCTTTCTGCAAGCCTTGAATCGCTGTCTATCCCTGCTGGATTATCAATCTCAACCAACCAATTTAGCTTGGTCCGCGATCGAACTTTTCGCCGAAGTTGGGCGATTTCCCCAGATGCTTCGCCAATTCTGTGATCAATACCGAGAGCTTGTGGCGGCGGCAGATCGGGCGATCGAGGATTACGCCAGTAGTGTGGATAATTGGACAGTCAAGGGGACTATTTTCGGGGCGCAGGATCAATGTAATATCTTGCATTTTTTTCTCAATGTCCACACGAAAAATTTTAAGTTTTTTAGAGGTGAAAATTGGACACCACAGCTAATCTGTGAATTTTTGCAAGAATGGAAGGGGATCGATCTTTTTTCTTTAATTGCAGATAATCAGGAACTTGTCGAGACAGGCAAAAACCCGCCCCTCGGTAAACAGCCGCTTTTCTATTAAGTAGGTAGGTGTTAAAAATTGTCAGATACCCCCCTTATTAAGGGGGATCCCCCCGCCTATCGGCACCCCCCTTATCAAGGGGGGCAGGGGGGGATCGAAGGCAAAATCTATCTTCTATTTAATTAGAACCACTTACTTAGCTAGTAATCACTATTGCCCAAACCTAACAATTAAGGAATTAAAATTATGTCTAAAATTCGCTTCGCTACTGTCTGGTTAGCTGGTTGTTCGGGATGCCATATGTCCTTCCTCGATTTGGATGAATGGCTGTTAGAATTAGCCGAAAAAGTTGACGTGGTGTATAGTCCCGTCGGCTGCGATCTGAAAACCTATCCGGAAAATGTCGATGTCTGTTTAGTGGAAGGAGCGATCGCTAATCAGGATAATTTAGAACTAATTCATCTAGTCCGCCAAAATACCAAAACCGTCGTTTCTTTTGGTGATTGCGCCGTGACTGCTAACGTTCCCGCTATGCGGAATATGTTAGGAACTGCCGATCCCGTGCTAAAAAGAGCTTATTTAGAGTTAGGAGATAACACACCTCAACTACCAGAAGAACCCGGTATCGTTCCCGAATTATTAGATCAAGTGCTGCCCGTCCATCAAGTCATTCCCATCGATATTTTTATGCCGGGATGTCCCCCCGATGCGGACAGAATTCGCGAGACATTGATTCCGATTTTAAAAGGGGAATTACCCGTGATGGCAGGACGAGAAATGATTAAATTTGGTTAATTGAATCAGTTATCAGTTATCAGATTTGAGTTTTAAGTTTTGAGTGAGCAGTATGTATTAAGTGAGCCTCATCAAATGCCAGTTTGCTGCTGTCTTTTCGCTGATTACTGATTACTGTTTACTGATTACTGATTGGGTGCATCTCACATTTATAGAAATACCGACAATCAGCAATTATCAGTGACTCCTAAATTATTACAGATGTGTCAGAGGCTGCGTGTAAGCATCCCACCGAAAAACTAATGCGCTCCGGGGTTTGGGGGGTTCTACCCCCCAAAAGCTTGGATTGAGTGATAAAATCGGAAGTAATACGGCCATCCGTTGAGTATGGGCTATGCAAAACGGAGAATAAATAATCAGTTTTTAATAACTGGATTTAGTATTACTGATCACTGAACATCTAAATCAAGTTAAAATATCCGCTCCTAACATCCGTTGATATTTGGCTTCTAAAGCTTGTTTCAAATTGGGCAAAGTGATTAAATGGGGATCATCTAACATAATTTTTTCGGCGGCATCTCTTGCCAAAACTAACACCTCTTGATCCTCGACTAAACTAGCGAGGGCAAAATCTGGTAAACCCGATTGTCGTTGTCCTAAAACTTCCCCTGGACCGCGGAATCGCATATCCATTTCCGAGATAAAAAAGCCGTCTTGGGATTGTTCCAAAACCGTCAATCTTTGACGAGAATTAGCACTATTAGTGCCACTTAAAAGTAAACAATAGGATTGATGGGAACCTCTGCCGACGCGCCCCCGTAATTGATGTAATTGTGAAAGGCCAAAACGTTCGGCATTTTCAATTAACATCACCGTAGCATTGGGAACATCTACCCCCACTTCAATAACCGTAGTTGAGACAATAATTTGTAGAATATTATCGCGAAAAGCTGTTAAGATTTCCTCTTTTTCGGCGGAACTCATGCGACCATGGAGTAAACCGATATTAAAATTGGGAAAAATCTTTTCTGATAAATTTTGATATTCTTCCACCGCAGCCCTTACATCTAATTTTTCCGATTCTTCAATCAAGGGAAAAATCACATAAGCTTGTCTGCCTTGGGCAATTTCACGGCGAATTAAATCATAGGCAGCCCTTCTTTGATTGCCATTTAAAGCGGTGGTTTGAATCGGTTGTCTGCCGGGGGGTAATTCGTCAATTTGACTCACATCTAAATCCCCATGGAGGGTTAAAGCTAAAGTACGGGGAATCGGTGTTGCTGTCATGGTTAAAACGTGGGGAGACTCTCCTTTGCTTAATAATCTTGCCCTTTGTTGTACCCCAAAGCGATGCTGTTCATCAATAACAACTAACCCCAATTTGCGGAAATTAACTGCATCTTGAATTAGGGCATGAGTTCCCACTAAAAGTGGTAATTCTCCTGTCTCCAATTGGGCGTGAATTTCTCGTCGTTTAGCGGTTTTTGTGGAACCAGTTAATAATTCTACGGGTAAATGTAAGAGATTAAACCAGCTAACTAACTTACGATAATGTTGTTCTGCTAAAACTTCCGTGGGAGCCATTAATGCCGCTTGATAACCAGATTGTAGGGCTGCTAAAATAGCATAAACTCCCACAATTGTTTTGCCAGAACCCACATCCCCCTGCACGAGACGATTCATCGGGGTGCTAGAATCTAAATCCTCTAAAATTTCCTCAATAACTCGTTTTTGAGCATTGGTTAATTGAAAGGGAATTATCTGATTAAATTGATCGATTAATTGACCCCTAGCACTAAAAACGGCACTTTTCTGTGTCTGACGATACTGTTGCCGCCGCCGCAGAAAACCCAATTGTAAAAAGAAGAATTCATCAAAGACTAATCGCCGTCGCGCTTGACTGAGGCTCTCGGCATTATTGGGGAAATGAATGTTAGTAATTGCTGTTTTTAAATCGATTAATCCGTATTGTTTTCTTAGACCGAAAGGTAGGGGATCTTTTATCGCCTCTACTGCCCCAAAAGCGGCGATTACAGCCTTTCTAATTAGGTCGGCGGGTACTCCATCGCTGAGGGGATAAACCGGCAGAATACGCCCGATTTTTAAGGACTCAATACTTGCTCCAGAACTGTCTAATAATTCAAATTCAGGATTTTCTAAAGTTACCCCATATTTTCCCGCTTTGACTAAACCACTAACCGCCACCACTGAACCGACGGTATAGAGTTTTTTTTGTCCTTCCTGCCAAGCACGATTAGTATAGCGAGTTCCCGCATAAAAACGGTTTAATTTTATCTGTCCAGTGCGATCCTGTAAGAGCAATTCAAAGATAGCTAACTTGGTATTTTTGGGGCTAGTAAAACAATTACAGCGCTTGACATTCCCCACTAAAGTTACCGTTTCCCCCTCGGTTAAATTAGCGATATTGACTTGACGACTGTAATCAATATGATCCCGGGGATAATAATATAATAAATCTTCAACTTTGTGGAGGTTTAATCTTTCTAAAAGACCAGCTTTTCTCTCTCCCACTTCCGCTAGATATTTCAAGGGTTGTTCGAGGGTAACTTGCCGTGGAGAATTAGCCTTTGCCGTGATGGGAGTGGTATTAATAATTTTCGCCGCAGCTGCTTCTTTTGGTGCGGGGGTTGCTTCTAAAGTTTGCCGTAATTGTTGCAAAAAATTGCGAGTTTCGGCGACTAATTGTTGTCTTTGTTGAGGATTAAATTGGGGATATTGG
The DNA here is from genome assembly GCF_000981785.2 of Microcystis aeruginosa NIES-2549. Classification (NCBI taxonomy): domain Bacteria; kingdom Bacillati; phylum Cyanobacteriota; class Cyanophyceae; order Chroococcales; family Microcystaceae; genus Microcystis; species Microcystis aeruginosa. The sequence goes on from NZ_CP011304.1 coordinate 123,801, forward strand.
GCAAATTTTTGGGCTAATTCTCGCCAGCGATTTCTCTCACTGGTGGCAATTCCCACGGGAGGATTATCCCCGAAACTAAGACAGAAAAACTCGCTAAAACGGTATTGATTTCCCTGAAGATCTGGATAACCTTTTTCCGCTTCTACAGATAAGGCTTTTTGTAATCTCACCCAGTCGGGTATTTCCCCTTTCATAATTGCCTCTTGACTCCAAATTTCCTAGTATTATGTTTCCCTAATACCTCTGTTTAATTATAACTGATTAATCATACCAACTACTGCGCCACGCCGCTTCCGCTTGAGCGATAGTATATTCTTTGCGAATACGATGATATTGTTCTCCTAGACGATTTAATTTTTCCCAAAGGGAGCGAATTTGATTTCTTTCGACACTTAAGCGCGTATCAGCAAATTCCAGTTCAGCCATTCGTAGATGAATCGCCGTTACTTTAGTAACTTTGCCGCTTGAAAAATCCTTATCATCCCCATCATCTTGATCTTTTTCTTCCTCTAGTTCAGGGTTTTTAGCCTCCACTAGAATGTTTAACATATTATTTCCTCCACCTAGAGACTGTCCTTCTTCTCCCGCTTCAATTGCCATATCGATAATTTGACTGGGTAGATGAGGGGGAAGAATATAAGCTTTTTGTAGTTGCTGATTAATTTGTTTAGAGAGATGATTGAGAATCTCGATACAGTTTTTTTCCAGCACTCGACAACAATGGAGTAAAATATCGGGGTTATTAATCTCTCCAGTTGCGGCTAGATTTTCCGGTTTGTTTAGAAAAAGTTTCCAGAAATCTGGGGTGTTAACTGTCTCTGCTGGACTTTTTGGCAATCCTACCCCTGAAAATGCCCCTCGATCGAAGCTCTGCTCGCCCAATTGCTGTAAACTAGCCTTAGCCTCTTGTCCTAGAGTTTTGATCTCCTCTTGCAGTTTCTGACGATTGCTGTGGGAGAGAGCCAGAAATTCCCCCCCATAGTAACGGGTACAGATATAATACACTGCCCCGATCGCCTGTTTATAGAGAGATTCTCCGAGTAAATCAAGATAAATTCGGTATTTTTCTCGCATTCTTTCGGCTAAATTTGCCACTTCCGTTTCTATGTTCTTTAAATCTTGTTGTAGCTTGTTCAGTCTTCCAGTCATAGAAATTTTACCGAGGGAGAAGTTAGCGATCGGCGAATTCTATTATAGCGACTCACTGTCAGCTATAGCGCCCTGACATGGGGGAGATGCTCAGACGAAAAGAAGGTAAACTGGAATCTATGCCGCGTTGATCGTCTTTAAATTTCACTGTAGAACAAATTGCTCAAGCCTTGGACTTAACTGTAGAAAAAGTGCGAGAAATACCAGAAACCCATTAAGCTAATCTAGCAGTAAGCTATGACAGCGTTTCTGATTAAGATAAAGTTTAACCTAATTTGCTATCGACCACCGACTCCTCAAAACGATAACTTCCTACCTCACCTATGACTAGCACTCCTTCAGCTTCTTTAAAATTTAAAAAAACAAAAATTACTGACACAAATATCACTCTTTCCCATGGCAGTGGTGGCAAAGCAATGCGGGATTTAATTAACGAGATATTCGTTAATAACTTTGATAATAACCTACTGGCACCCCTTGAAGATCAAGCACGATTTGAGATTAAAGATTTAGCTAAAATGGGTGATCGCTTGGCATTTACCACCGATTCCTATGTGGTTTCTCCCCTCTTCTTTCCGGGGGGTGATATTGGCAGTTTAGCAGTCAATGGAACCGTTAATGATTTGGCTGTCGGTGGCGCAATTCCTCTCTATCTCAGTTGTAGTTTTATCCTCGAAGAAGGTTTATCTATCGACACCCTAAAAACCATCGTTACCAGCATGAAAATAGCCGCCGAAAAAGCAGCGGTAAAAATCGTTACCGGTGATACAAAAGTCGTTCCCAGGGGACAAGGGGATCAAATATTTATTAATACCTCTGGAGTCGGAGTAATTCCGGCCCGAATCAATTCCGGGGCGAATAATTTACAAGTTGGCGATCGCATTTTGCTGAACGGTTTTCTGGGGGATCACGGCGCCGCCATTCTGATTGCTAGGGGCGAATTAGACCTACAATGCACAATCGAAAGCGATTGTCAAGCCCTGAATTCTTTAATTTCTGCAATTCTGGCCGTTTGCCCGGAAGTTAAAGCGATGCGGGATGCCACTAGGGGCGGATTAGCCACAGTTTTAAACGAATTCGCCCAAAGTTCAGGGGTGGGAATACAGGTACAGGAAACGGCGATCCCCATCCGGGAAGAAGTGCGAGGAATGTGCGAATTATTGGGCTTAGAACCGCTTTATCTGGCAAATGAGGGCAAATTAGTCCTTGTCGTGCCACCAGAGGCGGAAAATCGCGTTTTAGCAGTGATGCGCTCCCATCCTGACGGTAAAAATGCCGCTTCTATCGGGGAAGTCGTCGCTTCTTCCCCCAATTTAGTTTACTTAAAAACCCCTTTCGGCACGAAAAGGATTCTCGATATGTTAGTCGGTGAACAATTACCGAGAATATGTTAATTAGACAGGAGACAGTTTTAAAGGAAAAAGTGAAAACTAAAAAAACAGATAGTTGGGGTTTTGGGGTTTTAGTTGAAATTTCCCTGCTCTCTTCTCCCTGATAACTGATAACTGATAACTGATAACTGATAACTGATAACTGAAAATGCACGAACTAGGAATCACCCAAAATATTATCGAACTTGCCTTAGAACATTCCCGAGGAATGAAAGTTAAGCGCGTGGTGTTAGAGATTGGTAAACTAACGGCAATTATGCCAGAATCGATCGCTTTTTGTTTTGATACCTGTTGTCAAGGTACTAATATAGAGGGGGCAATGTTAGAGATTATGGAAATTTCTGGTTTAGGACAGTGCCAAGATTGCGGAAATGAGCTAGAACTAGAATATCCCTACGGAATCTGCGATCGATGTGGTAGTCGTAATATAATCATTTTACAGGGTCAAGAATTAAATCTCAAATCCTTGGAGACAGAATCCTTATGTGTGTAACCTGTGGTTGTTCTGATAACTCGGAAGTAACGTTAACTAATCCGCAAACGGGAACCCATGAACATATTTTAGCCGATGGTACTGTTATTAGTCATAGCCATCACGATCACGATCATGAGCATCCCCATCATCCTGCGGAAATTCACGCTCAAATTCATGGTAACATTCTCCAAGTTGAGCAAAATCTGCTGGCAAAAAATAATCTGTTAGCGGCACAAAATCGCGGTTGGTTGAAGGGTAGAAAAACTGTTGCCCTTAATCTGGTTTCTTCCCCTGGTTCGGGAAAAACTACCCTGTTAACTCGCACAATTGCCGATTTAAAAACCACTATTCCTATCAGTGTCATTGAGGGAGATCAAGCAACAGCTAATGATGCCCAAAAAATTAGTGAAACCGGTTGTCAGGTTATCCAAATTAATACTGGAACCGGTTGTCATTTAGAAGCATCAATGGTAGAGAGAGGATTAATCGAACTCGATCCACCGATGAATTCTTTAGTGATGATCGAAAATGTCGGTAATCTAGTTTGTCCTGCTTTATTTGATTTGGGAGAAAATGCCAAAGTTGTCATTCTTTCCGTCACAGAAGGAGAAGATAAACCGATTAAATATCCCTATATGTTCCACGCTTCTCAAGTCATGATCTTGACAAAAATAGACCTACTACCCTACGTTAATTTTAACCTCGATCGCTGTTTAGATTACGCCTATCAAGTTAATCCCAATCTGAAAGTTTTTCAAGTTTCTGCTACCACTGGAGAAGGTTTAGATGCTTGGTACAGCTGGTTAAAATCACTGGTTTAAGTTAAGCAGTAACAGCGCGTCATCTTCTCCTTAATCTAATTAGTAAACAGGAGCGACTACCAGAAGAAACCGCGATGGTTAAATTAATGGCGACAATTATTAAGGATTTTGATGCCAAACAACCTCAACCCGAACCAGCTTCACCGAGGGAAGTATTATTACACTTAATGTCAGCTAACAACATGAAACAAGCTGATTTAGTTGGTAAAATTGGTTCTAAGGGTGTGGTTTCAGAAATTGTTAAAGGCAAGCGATCAATTAGTAAAGCTCAAGGGAAAATTTTAGGAGAGACTTTCAATGTTTCCCCCAGTGTATTCATTTAATTCTTTATTAGTTGTTAATGAAAACAACCGTCATTGTTCCCCCGATTAAATGTCAAGGTATCAAAACTAAACTGGTATCATCGATTAAAAGTTTAGCGGATCAGCAAAACTTTGATCGCTGGATAGAAACCTTTTGTGGCCTGGAGTTGGTAGCTTTTAATTTATACGAAATCCAGTTATTAAAAACTGATTATTTATTGCCTCTCCTGATATGTAGCCTATACTCAACGGATTTAGTATTATTTGTAGAAGACTACTAGGGGTGTGTAGGGACATGATGCGAAGCTACCAGCAGCCTTGTGCATTCATGACCCTACACCTATTGGGACCTTCGTCAGGCACTAACAATAAGGCTGACTTTTAGGCAAAAACGCGAGCATCCCGAGGACGAACATAAACTTGTTCCCCGACTTTGAGGTGCAGTTGATCCAGTTGTTCTCGATTCAGATGGGCAATCAGGAGAGAGCGATCGGGTAGAATTAATTCCACATCGATGGCCCAACCCAGATGGATAATGCGCTCGACTTTTGCCGCAATACTAGACCCATTGGGAGAAGAGAGAATTTCTAGGTCGTGGGGACGAATGAAAATCTTGACTCCGTTAGTACCCCCCCCAAGCTGATCGAACAGTGCAGCCGAGGTTGGTGGTACAACATTCACCCGGCCGATAAAACTCATCACAAAAGCAGAGGCAGGATGATCGTACACCTGATCGGGAGTTCCCACCTGTTCGATTTTACCCTCATTGAAAATTACGATCTCGTCGGCCACTTCCATGGCTTCCTCTTGGTCGTGGGTGACAAAAACACTGGTGACATGGACCTCCTCGTGTAACTGCCGCAACCAAACCCGCAGCTCTTTTCTAACTTTGGCATCCAGGGCCCCAAAAGGCTCATCTAATAATAATACTTCCGGTTCCACCGCTAAGGCCCGGGCCAAGGCAACCCGTTGACGTTGACCCCCGGATAGTTGGGCCGGATAGCGATCGCCTAATCCCTGCAATTGAATTAAACTCAAGAGACTGTCCACTCGTTTTTGAATGTAGTCGGGGGCAGCTTTGCGAATATTTAAACCGAAAGCGATATTCTGACGCACCGTCAGGTGTTTAAAAAGCGCATAATGCTGAAAAACAAAGCCAATATTCCTTTTTCTGACATTTAAATGGGTTGTGTCTTTGCCGTTGATGATAATTTTGCCTGTGTCGGGGGGTTCTAATCCTGCGATCGCTCTCAGGAGAGTGGTTTTTCCCGAACCGGACGGCCCCAGCAGTGCCACCAGACGATTCGATTTGATCTCTAGGTTGATCTGGTCTAAAGCGGTAAAGGTGCCGAATTTTTTCGATACTTGCTCGATGATGATACTCACGGTAGCTAATCCTCTGGCAAAAAAATGTATAGGGTTTGACCGTATTTTAACTATGATTTAATCTCAATCGTATTAAAATACAATTACATTTTACAAGATAGCAAAAAAATTAAGTTTCGATTCGGGAGATTACTGGTTATAAACAGAGACTAAAAAGATTAAACAGCGATAAAAGCTTACTATTACTGTTTTTTACTCTTTTAGTCGGTTCTAAAGGCTTAATTAACTAATTTTGTCTCTTAACCACCAGAAACACACCGGAGAAAAGAGACGACTGAGGCAAAAATGGACTATTCTTTATTGACAATATTTAGCTTTTTTATCGGAATTATCGTGGGATTAACGGGAATTGGCGGTTCATCCCTGATTACACCCCTATTGATCTTTGTATTTCAGGTTCCCGCTACCACCGCAGTGGGTTCCGATGTGGTCGCAGCCGGGTTGATGAAAGTGGTCGGCACTGTTCGTCACTGGCAACAGCAAACGATCGAATTAGAAGTGGTAAAATGGCTAGTAATTGGCAGTGTACCCGGTTCTCTGTTAGGATTAGTCGGTTTTCGCTATTTTCAGCAGAATAGCTCCCTCAATCTCGATCAATGGTTGCCTCCTATCATCGGTCTTGTCTTGATGATCGTGACTGTCCTAGCGGCCCTAGAACTACTAATCTCCTTATTTTTTCCCGATTTGTCCCCTTGGTCCTGGCCAAAATTAGATTTAACCACTCGCTCTGGTCAGATAAAAACAACGATATTAGGAGCAGTTTTAGGCTATTTGGTCGGTTTAACCAGTATTTCCAGTGGTTCCTTATTTGCATTGGTCTTGATGACCTTTTTTCACCTTGATTCTCGCAAATTAGTCGGTACAGATCTATCGCAAGCGTCCATCCTCTTAACCTGTACTTCCATTGGTCATCTGGGATTAGGAACGGTAGATTGGAATCTGGTACTTCCTATCTGGTTGGGTGGAATACCGGGGGTAGTAGTGGGAGCAAGATTATCGGAATATTTCCCCAAAAATGCCCTAAAAATACTGCTTTATACGGTTCTAGTCACGGTCAGTTGGCGCTTACTCCAATCGACCTAATCCCCAGAGTTCACTCGAAGGTCATCATACTACCCATCAACAGATCGGGACTGGTGGCGACAAAATAGATAATTCCCGCACCGAGAATAACGATCGCTAAACTAAATAGTAGCACCCATCGATCGGCTGGTTCGTAGGTATCTTCATCTATATCTCGTCTGACTGTAAAATAATGGGCTGTGGTCAAAAATACGGTCAATAAACCCACTAAAGCAAACATTAAGCCTAATTTCCAACCATAACCGGGCCGGGGAACCAGAGGAGGATGAAAGGCCCGTAAGCGCAGGATAACCATACCAAAACCCATTAATGCGATCGCCGTTCGCATCCAAGACAGATAGGTGCGTTCATTGGCCAGATGATCGCGGACTCGATTGGGATTGACTTTTTTCGGTGTAATGCTGGTCTTGCTTTCCGTCACTGGCGATTTGAGAAAAAATAACATGATCGAGATGGCTAGGGGTCAGTTTCAAGGGGAGCGCTTGATAAGATGATGTTATTCTATGGCACTTGAGTTATAGATGGTATGGAAAAAATCTAAAATCTCTTTTTAGATGTATTTGTATTGAATCAAAAATCAAATAGATTCTGCTTGCTGCTGGAAAAGCGCCCATCCATAGCTTAAGGATAGGGCCAAGACAGCCAGGGGAAGACTTTCCTTGATTATAAATACACCCAAACCGATCAACACACAGGGGACAAAGTGGCTGCCGTGACTGGTAATTAAATTAGCGATCGCTGGTAATTTAGTCAACTGATGAGCAGTAAAACACCAAACACCCACCAAGATCAGAAAAACGCTGACGATAGTGACTAAATTTTGCCAAGTATTACTAGCAAACAGCGGCAGATAAATCCCTATATTATCACTGCCATTGGCGATGGTAATTGCCGCCACAGCGCAGGTTTGAGGGGAAAACCAGGCCAGCAAAGGAGAAGACGGTGCCGATCCTACAGCCATCTCCAGAGGATTATCCGTCTCGGTTTCTTCTCGCTGCCAGAGACTCCGAATCCCGAAAATCACCGGTAACAGACCGAGAAAACGAATCCACTGAGCCGGAATCAAGAAACTCCCGAAAAAGCCAGTTAAACTCGCCAAAATCAGCAGGATAAAGCCTAAATACTGACCGATAACGATATGACGACGGCGAAAAAGTTTATTGACCTGGGCGAAAAGAATCGTCAAAATCAGGATGTCATCGAGATTAGTGGCAATAAAGGCCGCTATTGCTGTGGATATGGCAGTAATCATGGTAGTCATAGGATTTTTTTCCTTAATCGGGTCTTCTGATCTCGATCGCCCTACTTCTACTCTAGAAAGAGCCATTAATAAAATCAAATATTCTTTCTTGTTGATTTAATAAATTAAAATGATGGAAAGACCAATAGAGACGGAAAACCCATTGCCATGGCCAGAATGACCCTAGATCAACTGGAAATCTTTCTAGCGACTGCTGAACATCTCCACTTCACCAAAGCAGCAGAAGCTTTATATATCACCCAACCGGCCGTCAGTGCCGCCATTGCCTCCCTAGAAAATGAATACGGGGTGAAATTATTCCACCGCGTCGGTCGTCACATCGAGATCACGGAAACAGGACGTTTACTGCAATTAGAAGCGCAACGCATTCTCACCCAGGTAACTTTGACAGAAAGGGGATTGGCGGAATTCAACGACTTGCAACGGGGAGAACTACAATTAGGATCGAGTTTGACTATTGGTAACTATTGGCTGCCGGCAAAAATTAGCGATTTTCAGGAGCGCTATCCAGCAATTAAGATCAATTGCACCCTAGCTAATACGGAAGAAATCTGTCTGGGTACGGCTAACGGACGTTTTGACCTAGCATTAATCGAGGGAGAAGTCAAGAGTGATTTAACACATTGTTTAGAACAGGAGATCGTCGGCAGCGATCGCCTATTAATCATTGTCGGACGTTCTCATCCCTGGTATAAAAGAGAGGCGATCGAATTGCCGGAATTAGTGGAAACCCCTTGGGTAATGCGAGAATCAGGATCGGGAACTCAACAAAGATTCGAGGAAGCACTACGGAATTGGGGCATCGATTTACGCACATTAAAGGTGACTTTGCTGTTAAATACGGGAGAAATGGTGAAAGCAATCATCGAGAATAGTTCGGCAGCTGCCGGCATTTCCGAATTAATGGTTCAAAAGGAATTAGAATTAGGCACATTGCGATCGATTCGAGTCATCGATACTTCCGGTTTATACCCTCGTTATCTCGAATTTATGCGCCCTTTTTTAAAAATAAAACACCGTCAGCGCTTTCAACCCCGCGTCTGTCAAGTTTTCGAGCAGATGTTGTAATCTGATAGCAATCACCGAAAATTAACTAGAGCAAAAATAAAGATATGTAGGGGAAATTATTTTTGGCAAAAGAGATGGGGAACGAGGTAATATAAATCTCTCCTTTTAACTCTCAAAAATTGTCATCTATAATATTTTTAGCCGACAAGTTCTTGGGCTTTCTGAGAAAGAACCTCATCCATCCAAGCATTGATACTTTTACCTTTTTTAGTTGCTGCTAAATAGATTTTACGATGAATTTCGGGGGTTGTTTGATAAGGTAGCTTTCCTGAAAAAGGTTGATCGGGTTCTTCTCCTAATTCTTGGCAAAATTCTAGATAGTCATCAACAGATTCATGAAAACACTGTACAGCTTCTTCAATAGTTTTGCCGTGAAAAGTAATCACATCTTTAATGTCAATGACGATTCCAGAGATCAGATTATCGTCAAAGTCAATTTCAAATTTACCTGTATATCCTTTATAAGTTGTGGTGTACATAGTTTTTGTTTCTCTCAATAAATAATCAATAATTGAGGCAATTAAATGATATTAGCATTTTCTAAAAAGAGGCGTATATCCTTGTCTGAATTGCATTCAGAACTCGCTGTTGCTTTTTGTTCATTGAGTAAGGTTCAGTAACTTTTTTTCGTATTATATCAGTATTTTTAGAAAAAGGAAGACTCTCCACGGTATTATTTAATCTATTAATAGGATTGGTTTGAACCCTTTACTTGTAATGCTGATTCTTTTTTCACTCTCTCCCTTCAATAATTTTAATTTCTTCCTCGCTTAATCCATAGAGTTTATAAACAATTATATCGATTAATTCATCGGTGGCGCTTAATTGTTGTTTTAGGGGCAACAGTTTATCTAGACTGGTTTGATATTCTTTTTCTAGGGTTTCCTGTATTTGACGATCTAGCAAGTTAACGCTAATTTTCTTTTTGTTCTTTTTCAGTATCTCCCACAGTTGATCGCAGCTAAGATGAGGTTCGCTTTTTTGGTAGTCACCGAGATAGTTTTGGATTTTTGATTTGTTGGTTAAATTATCGATCGCACTGCCGATTATTCTCTCTAAATATCTTAAAAAGCTTTTGATTTCTTTTTGTTTTTCCCGATTTATCTCGATCATCTGTTCTGCTAAGTAGGCCAGAATATCATGGACTATATCGGTTTCCTCTCTCCTAATATGTTCCTCGATTTCTTTTAATATCTCTTGCTTTTCTTGATAACTTTTGATAAGTTTCTCTAAACTCTGTTGACGGTGATCGCTATTAGTGCTAAAAGATATTTTTCGGATGGGGATATTCTCCATGTATTGACCAAAAAATCTTAATCTACCTTGCTTCTCTGTATCCCCCAATACAGCACTGTTTTGAGACATATAAAAGAAAATTAAGCTGGAATTTAAAAGAGCTAGTAAATAATAACTTTGGCTAGGAATTAAATAGGTAGTATTGATTGAGTAAAAGCCATTATTATCTAAAGTAAAGCGCGATTCTTTAGCAATATCTGGATATATAATTTTAGGTTTTTCAAAAATATCGTAATAAGTGCAAGGTCTTAATTCCCACCAAAACTGTCCTTGATCACATCGTTTTCTAGCTTTTTCTGCAAAACCCTCAAGATGTTTAGTAAGAGAAGGGTATAATGAAGAAAGATAATTCCAAGCTAATTTTTCCTGATCTGTATCTATTTTTTGTTTTGTCCATCCCCAGGGAATCAATAATAAATATAAGTCCCGATTCTTGATTTCATATTTCCTTAAATCATCTCCTACTATTAAAGACTTGATAAATTGTTGATTGTTTGGGTCGGTTTTTACTAAATATTCTTTGATATTTTTGTCAATCACAAATGCTTCGTTACATCCTGTTTTAATTCCCAGATAAATCTGATTGTTTACATATTCACTCAGAAAAACAGCTTTTTTTTGTAATTTTTCGACAATTGTAGCAATCTGATTTTTAGCTAAAGACCAACCTTCCACAGACAAGCTATTTTCACATACATAATATGACAGATCATTAATCACATCAATTAAACTATTGAATTTGAGAGACTTAATCTTTGATACTAAAACATTTTGTTGACCTACAATATTATTTTCAATCAGTAGAATAGATGGAAAAGTTGCCGCTTCCGAAAAAACAGGCAATTCTCCAAAATCGATAATTTCTTTTATAGTTGTTTGCTGGGTTAGAAATTGTCTTAATTTCGTTCCATAATTAGCACGCATAAATTTATTTGATATAATCAAACCCAAGTGACCTCCTTGCTGTAAGGATAGTAACCCCATTTCGACAAAATAAACGTATAAATCGGCAACTCCATGAAAAGATTGATAATTTTCTTTTAGAAAGGGTTTAATATCTTTTAATCCTTCTTGTCGAACATAAGGAGGATTACCGATTACTGCATCAAAACCGGGGTTATCCTTCCAAGAAGCGGAATCAAGATCGATAAAAACTTCGGGAAATTCCAGATCCCAATGAAAAAAGCGCTTACTTTTATATAAACTAGCTGCCTGGTCTAAAATTCCTTGATCTGATCGGGGTAACTTATCCCAATTAATTGCCGATATATTACCACCGTAGCGCTGCAGAAACTCGATAGCAGTTTTAACCCCAAAAAAGCGAGAAAGGAAAACATCTAATAAACGCTTGTAGGGTTTAGCTTGACTATCAAAATCACGGAATAACTGTTCACTTGCTTCCACTTCGGCAAAAGTCGCATCGCTGAGGGTACTAATTCCCCGCATAATTTCTGCTGCCCGAAGCAACCCAACAAAAGGGCCCGTTAAAAGAGTTAATTGACCACCTTCCTCCTCAATCATAGCGGCTTCTGCATCCTTGGCGGTAGTTCCGATCAGAGAATTACCACAACGTAAATGATGATCCAAAAAACTCAAAGGTGCGCCCACTGTGAAAGAATGTAACCAGAGACTAACCTTGGCCAATTCTACGGCCATCGGATTGATATCCACCCCATAAATACAGCGCTTCATCACCACTCTCTGTAATAATTGCGTTGGTTCAAGGGTGGGAGAATCGAGAATAATTCCCTGTTGTCGGAGATTGTCGATAATGTTTTGTCGGGTGGTTTCCAACATGGTTAAAACGGGATTATCTTCGGGATAAAGATTGAGAATCTGGATTAACTCATCGGTGAGATAGTCCACTGCTTCTACTAAAAAATGTCCGCTTCCCATGGCGGGGTCACAGAGTTTAAGATCAAGTAAGGTGGTGATCGCTTTTTTTTCTAAGCGTTGTAGCTCTTTTTCTAATCCCTGCTGACTGAGATTTCCTAAACGTCTATCGCTGCTTTCTTGTCTTCGGGTGGCGATTTCTGTCATCACATCCCCGAACTGTCGCGCTCTTTGCTCTAAAATTGGTTTGAGGGTATGACTGACAATATATTTAACAATATAATCGGGAGTGTAATAGGAACCGGTGGCTTTTCTTTCTCCCCGATCATTTTCCAGATGCACCGATTCCCCCTCAATCACGATGCGATATTCCAGTAATCCCTCGTAAATTGATCCTAACTGTCGCACACCTAAAAAACTATAGTCGATCGGCTGTCCCTCAAAACGTGCTAACTTGTCTAGGATGGGCGCTAAAACCGCATCGGATAACTTATATTGACCGAGAAAACAATTCACCCGGCCTTCTTCCATGTCAAATAAACCCCCGTTGTAACGAGGTACGGCTAAATTAGCATCCCCTCGATCGACAATGCGAAATAAACTGAGGAGAGCATCATATATTCCCGTCGAGGTGCCACTAAAGACCTGCTGACGATCGATTTTAACGGCAATTTCTCGCGTCTTTTGCAATAAGCTGTAATCGCGATAGTCTCCCCTCACCGGCAGCAAGTCCCGCGCTTCTGCGTAGAGCAGAAATAATAATTTATACAGCAGGGATAAACTCGCCTCATACAATAAATCTGGCTGTATGTCTGTATTTAATGATACAAAACCTTGAGAAATATCGGGAAAAATGCGATCGAAGACTAACTCTTTTAACTCGTTACCCACTCTGGTGGCATAGGTGGTACTCCCCTCCCGGACCCGTTCAAGGAAATTCTGACCGTGAATATCCTTAATAAAAGCCTCTTGACGGAAAAATAACCAGAAATACGGAAATTTTTGCCGGTCTCCCCCTTCTAATAGTTCCATCAAGTCCACTAGATAAAATTCCGTGGCTGTGGAGGACGCTTGACGGTAATATAAGCGCCATTCTCGACCATTAGTGAGAATACCCCAATCTACTCCCGTCCCCGTCAGATAATTGGTGATCTGAAAGGAAGGATTACTATTTTTCCAGATATCTCGCTGATCATTCTTAGAAACGTCACTAAGAGAACGTTGCCAGTATTTGGCCTCAGCGATCGCTAAAACTTGACTATAAAAGGCTCTTTCATTATTCTGGAGAGCATAGGCTTGATAACGGTCATTTTCTGTGGCAAATAGGGCATAATCTGGCCTTTCTGACCTTCCTTTTCCCCTACTGCTTACTTGTGGTATATAACTAAAACCGAGAATTTCTAGAATCGGTTGTATTAATTCTGCTTCCGTTTGCGCTTCGTTAAGAGTCGGCAAAATCGCCTTTTTTTGTTGATAAAGACTCTCTAAGCGGGAAAATGCCACCGATACATCCTCTTGCCATTCCCCAGAATCCGGCAGCCGATGCTCAAGATAGTGTTGAGAAAAAAGTGGTTTATTGCTTGCTTGTCCTGACATGGGCAATTATCCTAACATTGAGGGTATCTAGCCTAAAAATGAAGGGTTCGCAGGCAGGCACGGATTCCCATTATACAAAAAGTATATGTCAAGTCTCCGATTTTGTCAAGGGTTTTGGCCAAAAAAATCGCCAAGACTTACCACAGCCGTAGGTATAATAATGGGGATAAAAATTAAAATCCTTGGTAGTCACCGATGACTGATAACTGGTAACTGAAATGACCCCCCAAGCAATCCCTAAACTCAATCACTTGCCCTCTGCCCTAGCCAGAGAGGGAGCCGTCTGCCTAGAATTAGAAGATGGAGTTGCTATATTTCGAGCCTCCACTGCCGTTCAGACTCGGATTGAAGAATTACTCCAACTAGAGAAAGAATCAGCAATTACCCCCGCACAAAAGCAAGAACTCGATGCCTACGAAGAAATTGACGACTACCTCAGCTTTGTCAATCGTACCTTGCGGAATCTCAGTCAAAACCCCTCTTAATGTCTAAAAAGTTTTCCTCAGATTATTATCGTCTCTGATTCAGAGCAGGCTATCTAGCCTAAAAATGAAGGGTTCGCAGGCAGGCACGGATTCCCATTATATAAAAAGTATATGTCAAGTCTCCGATTTTGTCAAGGGTTTTGGCCAAAAAAAATCGCCTCTGGGAGGCGGGGGTGAAAGGTATCACCCCAGAGAAATAATTAAACGCCAAAAGACTTACCACAGCCACAGGTTTGACTGGCGTTGGGATTAGTGAATTGGAAACCACCGCCGATCATCGCGTTGCTGTAATCTAACATGAGACCGTAGAGATAGAGCAGACTTTTTTTATCAGAGACAATTTTAAAGCCATCGTAATCGAAAACCTCATCTTGGGGGCCAATATTGCTAGGATGCTCAAAATCCATCATATAGGACATTCCCGAACAACCCCCCTGACGCACACCCACGCGCAGACATAAATCCTTGCCCTGTTGCTCTTTGAGCATGGTAAGGTGTTTGAGGGCAGCCTCACTGAGTAAAATTCCTTTTCCTTGAATCTGAGTAGCTTGTGTCATCTTTAGCAGGAACTCCTAAACGCAGTTGAAGGGGACATATAAAACTTTACCTTCTCCTATCCATCTTAACGATAGTTGAGGGCTGATGACTGGATTACTTCTTACTTTTCCCAGTCTCGCAGGAGTTATAGGGCAAAAAAAGCAAAAAACTGGGATTATTAATTAAATAGCGTTGCCAGGGACGACTAGATTCTTGAAACAAACCCTAGAGCCATTCTCAGCCGATTTTCATCGGAAATTTTGGGTCTGAAACCCCGTCGTTCTACGACGGCTTTACTGTTAAATATGAGCATCGTTTACGAAATATATGCTAAAATATAAGACATGGAAAAAGCCTATTCTTACCGATTTTACCCAACACCCGAACAAGAGTCGCTATTGCGGCGCACTTTGGGATGTGTAAGATTGGTTTACAATAAAGCTCTCCACGAACGAACACAAGCTTGGTACGAAAGACAAGAAAGAGTAGGCTACGCTCAAACTTCTTCAATGTTGACCGATTGGAAAAAACAAGAAGAATTAGACTTTTTAAACGAAGTTAGCTGTGTACCTTTACAACAAGGGTTAAGACACCTACAAACAGCTTTTAACAATTTCTTTTCTGGTCGTACTAAGTATCCTAACTTTAAGAAAAAACATCAGGGAGGAAGTGCCGAATTTACCAAATCTGCTTTTAAATTTAAAGACAGACAAATCTATTTAGCTAAATGCACAGAACCTTTACCTATTCGATGGTCAAGACAAATACCAGACGGATGTGAACCAAGCACAGTAACAGTCAGATTACATCCTTCTGGACGTTGGCATATCTCAATAAGATTTGATGACCCAACAATTAAGCCATTACCAGTAACAGATAAAGCCATTGGAATTGACTTAGGAATTAGTAGCATTGTGATTACCAGCGACGGCGATAAAGTATCTAATTCTAAGCATTTTAAGAAACATTATCAGAGGTTGCGAAGAGCATCGAAAAATCTTTCTCGAAAACAGAAAGGGTCAAAAAATCGGGAAAAAGCAAGAATCAAAGTAGCCAAGATTCACGCTCAAATCACCGATAGCAGAAAAGACCATTTACATAAGCTAACCACTCAATTAGTTCGTGAAAATCAAACGATTGTGGTTGAGAATTTAGCTATCAAGAATATGGTCAAAAACCCGAAATTATCTCAGGCAATATCTGATGTAAGCTGGGGAGAAATAACCCGACAATTAGCCTATAAATGCCGTTGGTATGGGAGAAATTACATCGAAATAGATAGATGGTTTCCTAGCTCTAAAAGGTGTAGTAATTGCGGGTATATTGCTGAGAAAATGCCGTTAAATGTTCGAGAGTGGGACTGTCCAATCTGTGGGACTCACCATGACCGAGATATTAACGCCAGTAAAAACATTTTGGCCGCAGGGCTTGCGGTATCAGTCTGTAGAGCGACCATAAGACCAGAACAGAGTAAATCTGTTAAGGCAGGTGCGGAACCCCGCAAGGCTTCCGCCGTGAGCGTCAGCCGAACGGGAAAGAAGCAGAAACCTAAATCGTGAGGTTTGGGAATCACCGTCCGTTTACGGCGGTGAGGATGTCAACACCCAACGGACAGGACAGCGCTGCTTTGAGGATGCCGAAAAAGCAGCCAGAAAATATCCAAAGAAATTCACTTTTCTAAGCGGAGATTAGTGCCGCTGCTATCGGTGCGATAAACCCAGGTTTTTTGGTTATCAGTCAGAATAATTCGCCATCCTTGCACCAGTGCTTGAGTACAGAATTCTCCCGGTTTAGCTAATCCTAAACAACCATCGGGCCAGGTTTGTGGTTGTGCTGCTTGAATTTGCAAGCGATTAACCGATATCTTGGTTTTCCGACTCAAATCTTGACGGGTGGCGGCGATAACCGAATTAGGTGGCTCAGGAGATGCTAAACTAGGTGGCGCTAAGAGGAGAGAAAGCAGACTCATTAGCATTAGAGTGCCAGTTGCTCCCTGAATAATTCTCGTTTTACCGATTTCTACTTGCTGGCTCTGGCTAAAATTTTTTCTAGATATCATCTTTAGTCTTGCCTCTTTCCTGGGAGTGATAGTCTGAGCAAATTTTCCTGTTTATCATCAGTGTAACCGATACTATGTTCCCGCTCTGGTTTTCGAGCAGCGGCAGCAGTCAATGTCGGTTTTCGCTGCCATCTCCCGAAAACTGTCGCCCCTTTAAGTGGCGATGGCGATTAAAATAGATGAGGATGAACTATCTTAGATGGATGGGCTTATGTTATCTTTTTTCCTCCGTTGGTTGATTACCGCTGTCTCTTTATTGATTACAGCGCAAATAGTACCCGGTATAGAAATTAAAAATTTTACCGTGGCTTTGATAGCCGCTGTCGTCTTGGGTTTAATTAATGCTATTGTTAGACCCCTGTTGATTCTTTTTACCCTGCCTTTAACTATTTTGACCCTAGGGTTATTTATTTTTGTGGTTAATGCCATTTCCTTTTCTTTAGCCTCCTATTTTATCAGTGGTTTTGAGGTAAAATCATTTTTTGCTGCTTTATTCGGTTCGATCGTGGTTTCGATCATTTCAGGAGTTTTAAATGGCATTTTCGTTGACTAAAGTGGTCAATAATTCGGTTGTTTAAAACAGCCTGGCTTACTCTGATTGATTAATTTCTGATCTAGAGACGTTGATTATAACAACGTCTCCCTAGTTTTTGGGTAATGGTGATAGTTTTTATACAGTTCTCAGTATCGGTCAAAGAGGAGAAGGAAAAAAGTTTTCCTAGCGGCATCTTATCGGATTCAAAAATTAAGCAACTTCGGGAAATCAGGCTAATATTGTCTTCAGACCCCAAGGGGAAGAAAGCGAAGAAGATATTTAAAAATTCCCAATTATGTTGCTAAAATAGGTCGGTATACTACCGCCACTTTAAAAATAGGTAACTTTGTTTTTAGTTTACAGCGACAATTGGCCGGTGAGATATACTAGGATAAAAACTGGGAACAAGATACAATTGTGTTAAAATCATTGATAAAAGCACGCTGGAGTAATTAAACCTTACAGATCATGTCTTGGATCGTTGAACAACTGATTTATAGAAGTTTCTCACAACTGGGATTTAAATATATCGCTAGTGCTAATGTCCCCCCAGGGATTCAACAGGTTTTTTATCAACATATAGTCTCTCAGTTATGGGACACCTATAATCCTCCACACAGGAACTTTAAAGGAGTCTATATCTATCAAATTGACTCCCATAACACCCTCTTTGGTTGGTTAATTAACGATGGGAAGGATGAATTTGGTCCTGGGGACATCCCCTACTTTCATTGTTATTATTTACGCGAACTACTCGACTCGAAAAAACTGGTTAAAATCCTTGCCTGTCTAGAGGCAGGTCCCCTAAAACGTCTTGGCCGAGATGAGGCTAAAATCTCCCTTGATCCCGTAATTTTAGCCGACAATTATCAGGCAAATGCCTTTGAATTAGGGATTAAACTTTCTAAAGATATTCGTCTGTTTAGCCACCGACAACTGCGGGAAGAAAAACCCCTGCAATGGTTTATATCTTTGGAAGAAACCAAAGAACGACCACATCCCACCGATAATAACTATGATAACTCTAAAGATACCTTCCTTAGGGAACCAAATTACCAGGCAGAAATTGCCAAAATTATGGAAGAATTAGCCGAAAAACCGATCGCTATTGAGGGAATCATGCTTGTTTCTCCCCAGGGTCAACCTTTGACTGATTCCATCGGTATGCCACACAATAGTGCCTTAATCTTAGCAGGAACAATGATCTATCTTGCCAATAACACAAAAGAGGAATTAAGCTGGTCTGATGTGGAACAAATTGCTATTCGCAGTCCCCAGGGTCATCTGATCTTAACCCCTTGCAGTGACCAAGCTTTTCTTTTAGTGAAAACTGGCAAAACGATCACGGGATTGTTAGAGGGAGAAATCCAAAAAACTCGCTCAAAATTAGCAAAAATTCTCGCTATTTCCAATCCCACCCCCCACCCCCCCCTGTTAAATCCCACAGTTAATCCCTTCCTTGATTCCGTTGTAGAAGAATTCGAGATCGTCCTCGAAACCGAAGATGATAACAGTACAGATATTCGTTACCCGGGTAGAACCTTACAGTGATCAGTAATCAGTAATCAGTAATCAGTAATCAGTGATCAGGAGATTATTTTTATTTATTCTCCCCTCTCCCTTCCCCCTAATTCATAATTCATAATTCATACTAAATTCGGTTATTAAAAACTGATTATTTATTCTCCCCTCTCCCCTCTCCCCACTTCCCACTCCCTTCTCCCTTCTCCCTTCTCCCCTTTCCCCCACACCCTACACCCTGATCACTAAAAACCGATGAACCAATTAAACTTAGAAGTTGCGGGAAAAAAAGAACGTTTAGATGCTTGGATGGGGTCACAATTGCCCGATTTATCGAGATCGAGGCTGCAAAAATTGATAGAACAGGGATATATACAGTTAAACGGTCAAATTTGCACCAATAAAAATACTAAAGTTGCCCAAGGCGATCGCTTAAAGATTACCATTCCCGACAGTCAACCCCTGCAATTAAGCGCCGAGGCGATCGATCTTGATATTCTTTACGAAGACGAATATCTGATTATTATCAATAAACCGGCCGATTTAGTGGTTCATCCGGCCCCCGGCCACGAATCGGGAACCTTGGTCAACGCTTTACTGCATCACTGCCCAAATTTAGCCGGAATCGGTGGAATTCAACGCCCCGGCATAGTTCACCGCTTAGATAAGGATACCACGGGCGCGATCGTTATTGCCAAAACCGACCAGGCCCATCAACACCTACAGGCACAATTAAAAACCAAAACTGCCCGTCGGGAATACATGGCCCTCGTCCACGGTGTCCCCAAAAGCGAAACAGGTACAATTGATCTGTCGATCGGTCGTCACCGCAGCGAGCGCCAAAAGATGGCTATTATTACCGTGGAAAAAGGCGGTAGAAATGCCGTCACCCACTGGCAAGTCAAGGAAAGACTAGGCAACTACACCTTAATGGAATTTCGCCTAGAAACTGGCAGAACTCATCAAATTCGCGTTCATAGCAGCCACATTGGTCATCCGATTCTTGGGGATCCCCTTTATAGTTCCGGTCGTTCCATCGGGATTAATCTACCCGGGCAGTTACTCCACGCCCATCGTTTAATCTTAATACATCCGGTCACGGGAGAGAGCCTAGAAGCGATCGCTCCCTTACCCGCTATTTTCCCGAAAGTTTTAGCTATTTTACGCCAGAGAAACCCCTAGCGCACAAATTGCGGCATAATCTCCGCTGCGGTCCATAATCCGTAGATACCGCGACGATGCAGGGAAACCCCCGCTTTCAGATAACCGAAAGCCGGCCCGCAGACATTAGCCGCCATACTGGTTTCATCGCCTAAAGTGAAGGTATGGGTGGAAATTTTGCCTTCAAAAGTCCGCCCCGTGACTTTAACATTGGTACTTAAGGGCTTTTTCGGGTTGCGCGTATCCACCACACCCCCGACGGAAACGCGATCACGTCCACAAATTCCGGCTAATTCCAGCATAATATCGTCCGCGTGTTCCATATTTTCGAGGCTGAGAATGCCATTGGTTTTATTTAACAGCATTTCCACTTCTGCGTCACTCATCTGGTGGGCTGTTTCTGGGTTGTAACCGGGTAAATGGGCGATATCTTCGCGAATAGTGGCACGATAAGCCTCCCAGTTGGCAATTCCCACGCCAAAGGTAATTTTAACGCTATGAATCTCTGCATAACTCTGGGCAGCTAGGGCAGCGGCCGCAGTTAACAGTCCGGGGGTAGCGCCGCAGCCGGTCATGTAGGTGATGCCGGCGGCTTCTAGGTCTGTTTGTAGTGCTAAGATTTGTTCCATGGCGCTGGTACGTTTGAGAGCATCGACTAAAACCCCGCGCCAACCTAAGCGAATGAAGGTTTTAGCGATATCGGCCATGAAATTGTTGGGTAAATTCGGCAAGGCGAGAAAATAGCCTTCTACGTCGGCAGTTTTGATTAATTCCTCGATACTGTTCTGGCTGAGACTGCCGTAATTTTCCAGATAACCGATCGAACCCTGGTCATGATAAATTTTGTTACAGGTATTGACATCTAGACCGTCTTTGTGGTAAGCAAAACCGGCTTTATCGGCGGCGGCAGTCCAAAGCATTTCCTGTTTGGGGGCGAGAATTCTAGCGGCAGCCTGTCCCAAACCACCAAAACCTAAAACACCGATCCGAAGGCGATCGCCTGCTATTTGTTTATTCATATTTGTTCTCATTCCTATAGACAAAATTCTATGATCTCGGCGGTCGTGGTTCGCCGTTGCATCTCCTTTATTTTCAATTTATCGCTTCAGGTCGTCTTTTTTGTGTAGTTTTGTTAAATTATGCCCTCCAGGGACAGGTTCGCCCTTGACGGTAAAGAAAAGTTACGCGAAACTGACAAAAAATGAAAGTGGTTGGCCGAGATAATATAAAGTTTTGCTAAAATTTTAACCAGATTGCTACGATTAGCAAACTATCGTAAATTAAAACGATAGGGAGCTTTGCAAACCCCAGATCACGCCGAGAAGACCTATGAGCATGGAAAGCCTAGAGTTTATCATCTATCCCGATGGTCGCGTCATGGAAAAGGTGACAGGCATAGTCGGTTCATCTTGTCAAGAGGTGACGGCGGCGATCGAGGCACAACTCGGGCAGCTGATGTCTCAAGAGAAAACCTCGGATTATTACCATCAAACCGTCAGCCAGTCAGAGAAAGTCAGCAACGCAGCCACTTTTAGCGACTGGTAATTTTTCATCTTTCCCGATCCCTTTATTTAAGCCACTGAAAAACCATGTCACACTTTAGCAATATCAAAACCAAAATCCGCGATCTATCCTACCTAAAAGCCGCCCTGAGCGATATGGGGATGGAATGGAAAGAGGGTTCCCACCCCGTCAAAGGTTATCAAGGTCAAACTTTAACCGCAGAGGTGGTAATCGAGCAAGATAACAATTACGATATCGGTTTTCGCTGGAATGGTAACGAGTACGAGTTGGTTGCCGATTTGCAATACTGGCAACAACCCCTAACCGTAGAAGGATTTTTAAGAAAAGTAAATCAAGGTTATGCCTACCACACCATTCTGGCAGAAACTGCTAAACAGGGTTTTCAGGTGGCAGCACAGGAAAAAAATACTGATGGTTCTATTCGTCTAGTGGTACAACGTTGGAGTGCCTAATGGCTGATTTTTCTCCCGAACGCTCTGGTTTTGAACCAGAGTTAGGGGGATTCCTGAGAGATTCCCCCGATCGCACTGGTTTTGAGCCTGAATTGGGTGGTTTACTGCGCCAGAAAGCGGTTTACGTCGATGAGGTCACTTGTATTGGTTGTAAACACTGCGCCCACGTTGCCCCCAATACCTTTTTTATTGAAGGCGAATACGGTCGCTCTCGCGTCTATAATCAGGACGGTGACGAAGAAGAAATTATTCAAGAAGCGATCGAGACTTGTCCGGTTAACTGTATTCACTGGGTTAATTATAATCAGTTGTCATCCCTTGAGGAAGAACGCAAACATCAAGTGATTAAACAGTTAGGTTTTCCTCAGATTCACAAGAAATTTAGCCCCGCAGATTTAGATCTCTAGGGTGGATAGGTGCAGCCTCATCCACCTATTATTTCCGAGCAGTCATGGCAGCGGTTCTCGATCGAATCTGCTACAGTTCTCAGGGGAAATAATCCTATCTCGGATTTTAACGACAATGAACACCCAACTGATTGATTCTCTCGCGCGAATTATTCTCTCTCTCTCCGAGGAAGAAAGAGAGTTACTGAATCGTAAAATTGAGAGCGAACAACGGGAAAATTTGCAGATTAACGCTCAAATTTTGGATTTAGAAACCCGTGTCAAGCAATACGAAAATCAATATCGCATGAGTTCGGAAGAATTCTATCCTAAATTTCGTTCTGGTGAGCTAGGGGACGCTATGGATTATTTCGAGTGGAATGTTTATTATGAAATGCTATTGGCAGCTAGAAAAGAGATAAGTTTACGATCAAATTAGATGGAGATAGCCGATTATATTCGCAAGGTTAAACGGAAATTATCTGAGAGTTCGATTGTGAACTCTTTCACGATTGTCGATGAAAGAATTTTATTCGATCGAGGCTATTTCCGAGCGAGAGTCCTTTTAACGAACGGAGATTTTTTAGAAATTGCGGAGGCTTTTACCTCGATCGATCAACGCATCGTTACGATAAGCTATCGCTATCAATGGATGGACGCAAGCAAACAGAAGTTAAGAAAACGCTGGGATAACGTGGAACATTTTCCCGATTTACCGAATTTTCCCGATCATGTCCATGTAGGAGATGAGTTAAACGTTCAACCTGGCGAATCTAGAAATATTTTACAAATTATCACCGTAATCGAGCGCGAGATCGAGATTTTGTAAACATAACGCGTCCTAGAGCGAAACAAACTCCTATAACTCGCCAAATCCTGATCAAGTTGCGAGAATTATCCGATTGGAGGATAAATACCTGACTATTTCCCGAAATATTGATCGATTGAGAATCAAGAGAGTTGTTTTTTCCTGTATTTGAATTGATAAAAATAAAATTGTTTGATGTTGTCTGGGGAGATTTTTGGGGTAAGTAGCTGGTTATAATTAAATTGAAACCACTTACTTAGGCAGTATTTTGTTAAGTAAAGAGCCGCTATGTACGTTTTAATTGGTGGGGCGGGAATGATGGGGCTAGGTTTAGCCCAACAACTTTTAGACTTGGGACACACCGTCGCCATCGTTGATGTGGATCCTTTAGCTTGTCGGTTTGCCCGGGAAAAAATTGGTGTCATGGCCTTTGAGGGGAGTGCTGTCAGTACGAAAGTTCTGCTAGAGGCGGGGATTCGACAAGCTAAAGCGGTTGTTGCCGCCCTGAGAGACGATGCCATGAATCTAGCCCTAGTCACCCTGTCTAGAAGTTATGGCATTTCCCATATTGTGGTGAGAATGTGCGATCGCGAATTTCTTGAAGCCTATCGTCTTGCTGGAGCTAGTCACATCATCAGCACGATTGATTTAGCCGTTGCCACCATGGCCAATGCGATCGAATACCCTGAAGTAGAATCGATGATGCACTTTGAACAGGGACAAGTGGAGGTGCTAAAGCTGCCCGTCCCCAAGGATTGTTATGTAGCTGGGCGTACCGTTGCCCAAATCGCTCAAGATGCCAACTTTCCGACCGGTTCGCTGATTATTGGCTATCAGTGTCACACTTCCGCCAGTTTAGAGATTCCCAACGGCAATACCGTCCTAGAAGCAGGCTCAACTATTCTGGTGGTCACTCGTCCGGAATTCGTCAAACCCATGATCGATTACCTCGGCATTCAAACTAATCATCGTCCAAGGATAGAAGTTTCTCATCCAAACCTTTAACGTAGGATTGTACCAAATCTTCCGGTACAATACGTTTGCGAAGTGCATCCCCCAGGGCGGCTTTCTCGGCCAGGAACAATCGTCGTCGAATTGCATCTAACTGACCGTATTTAGGCTCCATTTGCCCCGATCGAGACTGATTATAAGCATCCCGCAGCACCCGTTCCGATACCGCCACTTTTGCCTGATAAGATGCCCACAGTTCTTCGTACACTGCTTTCGGTAAAACGCCCGATTTCAATAAATTGGCTAACTCATCTTGTGCCGCTTTCGACGCGATCAACTGCAGCTGCAACTGGCCAATCTCCCGTGTTACTGCCGAAACCTGACTAATATCGAGCTTTTTAATTAGCCAGGGTAAGGCTAATCCTTGGATGACCAGAGAAAATAACACAGCCCCAAAGACTAGCTCGATGATCAATTCCCGCCCTGTTAGAGTCAAAGGAATGGCAACCGCTAGGGCCATGGAGAGGGAACCCTTGATGTTGCCCAAAATCAGAATATGTTGCCAGCGCAAGGGGATCGGTCGATCGATCCGGCGAAGCACCCATAGTAAAGAATACACTGACAGAATACGCCCCAATTGATAAGCCAAAATGACTAGCACAATCGATGGCAAGGTTTGCCATAGGGTCAAGGGGTTGATTTCAATGCCAATGAGCAGAAAAATAAAGGTATTGACGATAAAACCGGCATATTCCCAAAAACTGATCAGGGTAATGCGATCGGATGCAGAGGCGCTGCGAGGCAGCCCCAAGTTACCAAAGACAAGTCCAGCAATAACTACTGCCACCGCTCCCGATACACCCAAAAACTGCCCGAGTTGAAAAGCTCCCAAGGCAAGTGCAACCGTAAGCAAAAGGCTACTCAGCGGATCCCGTAAGCGCACATAGATGGGCAGACACAGGTAGCCTAGGACAGCGCCCACTAATCCCCCGCCCAGAGCAACGATCAACACTTCCTTGATGACTTGTGTGGTGCTGATGGTTCCAGTGGCGTAAATCACCAAGAGCAAATTAAAGGTGACGAGTGCGGCTGCATCATTAAATAGTGTTTCCCCTTCCACAATAGTCGAGAGTCTAGAGGGAACCCGAATTTCTTTAAAGACGGCAATCATCGAGACAGTATCCGTGTTTGCTAGAATCACTCCCACCAGTAAGGCGGGAATCCAATCTAGACCCAGCCCAAATTTTACCAGAACTGCAATAATCGCCGCAGAAAAAACCGAGCCTGGTCCTGCGAGCAGTGCGATCGGTTTAAAGGTACTGCGAAGACGGCTGATATCGGTATTAATCGCCGCTTCAAAAATCAGAATCGGCAGAAAAAGGTTAAGCACTAAAAACGGATCTAACCCAATACGACGAGATAACAGATCAGTAATCGGTAATCCTGCTAACACTAAACCTGCCACATAGGAAATGCGTAATCGCTGGGTTATTAGGGCAACGGCAGTGGCAATCAGTAGCAGCAGGATCAAGATAAGAACCAGTTCAGGAATGTCTCCCACCGTTTGGCTGTTCACAGCAGAACTGCTATCCAAGGATTTTTGTTGTGCTGCCCAGGCTACTAATAATTCTCCCCTCATAAGACGATATTCTCGGTAAGACCGAGAATTAAGAACTTGGCTATTTTTATAATATAAGGGAGGTTATGGCAGTTACAGCCTTTCTCAGATAGATGAGGTTAGTTATTGTTGCTAAAATACTTGATGAGTAAGGATTAGTCTGTGCTTCATCTTTAGGAGAAAGAATGAGAAATTTTCTACTTACCCGGTGATTGTTGTGGGGAGGGAAAAGTTAGAGGCAATCGGCGCAAACTGATAAGTATTTTATATGCAAATACCTTCAATACTTAAAAATATTTAAATTTACAATTGGTAATATTTATTTTTACTCAGGAATTTATTGAGAATAATTTCTATTTATTTACGAGGTGGCAATACTTCCAGCGATTCTGGTATAATTTTGCATTATGCTATGGTGGATTTTTACTGTCTTTTTTGGACTTTTAAAGGTCTAGCTTGCCTTGAAACCATTGCTAAATCTAGACTTTCCCTTTTAGCCAAACCAAACACTTTCGCCAATTATCCCTTTTTTCCCGAACAACGTTGATCTAATTTTTGTGTAGTTTTGTTGCAAAGTCAATTTTTTTTTGACAAAATGCCTAAATTGTGGTATAGACGAAATGAGGGGATTTAGCATCATTTCTAGTTCCAGTGTTTCCTAAAATCAGAGACTTCCTACCTCACCCTTAAGATAACAGCTAAGTAATAGGACAAAATTAAGTTCTTAGTTAGGATAGTCACCCAACTATTTGCCCTTTCTTGCTCATTTAAATCTGAATAAAATCAATTGGCAAGAATATCCAATACCAGGAGATAAGTCAAAATATATAACTATTGAAATCGGCAATCAAAAAGGGAAAGGTTCTTACCAGACTATTCAGATTAGAGACTTGCTAAAAGCTCAAGGATATAGGTGGAATTCCCATCAACATCGACAAATTTGGTATCGTAATGATTTAAGAGCTAGTTTCACCACGGTGGATGATTTCTTCAATCAGTCTTCTTGGTATGCTATTGCTGATGGAGTTGAGGTGTGTTTTTATGACGATTTTCGCAATTTATACCAAATCTGGTTATTAAAGACTGATTATTTATTCCTCCTTTTGCCTCTTGCATGAGTGCCTGTTCTGATATGTAGCTTATACTCAACGGATTTAGTATTATTATGTGTTTGTCACGTTAACAATGGACAGCATGATTATCTGAAAGCACCGAATATTGAGTTATATTCTCAGAGGATTTAGATCGGTAAAATTACATAGTTAGGAATCTTGAGTGAGTCCCTATTGATATTGATAATTAACAATTATTGTCTATGTTCATAAGTAGCATGACGCTGAACCGATTTAATATTACTTAATTACTGTCATAATATTTCTTCTCAAAAAAAGAGGAGAAAAAAGCAAGTTCTGCCTTTCTCTCCTCCAGTCTAGCGATTAATTACATTGAAACAGTAGTAAGTAATCTTGAATTACTATTCACCGATTTAGTAAGCACCGTTATTTTTGGGAAAAACCACAACACCGATAGTTCTAAAGATTACCCATATATCGGTTAACCAGTTGCGCGAATTAACGTAATACACATCCATCTGCACCCGCATGGGATAGGGGATGTCATTACGTCCAGAAACTTGCCATAAACCAGTTAAACCGGGGCGAATAGTTAAAACTTTGTCGATGCGATTGCCATATTTCTGCAATTCTTCGGGAACTAAAGGCCGCGGACCGACGACGCTCATATCTCCCCGCAGGACGTTCCAGAACTGGGGAAACTCGTCTAAACTGGTTAAGCGGAGAAACTTGCCAATCCAAGTTATGCGGGGATCATCCTTCAGCTTGAAATTATCCTCGAATTCCGCCCGCAGTTGGGGAGAGTCTTCCATCAGTCTCTCTAATACCTTATCCGCGTCCATTACCATAGTACGGAACTTGATACAGTTGAAATGCTGGAAGTTTTGACCGACGCGCTTCTGCATATAGAAGACAGGACCGGGGGAACTAATCGCGATCAGTAAGGCTAAGATTAAATAAAGCGGCGAAAAGAAAATTAGAACCGATAGGGAGAAAACGATATCGAATAATCGTTTTGAGGTATCGCCGTCCAAAGCTATTAACCAAGATTTTTGATGCCGTCTACCAGAGACCGAAGGTTTGAACCCTCGCTTCATCAAAGCTTGTAGAGCCTTGACGGAGATAAGTTGGCTATTAGCAGTCATCTTACTCCTTCACATCACACACACCACACAGTACCCATGATAAAGCCACAAGACTGAAAAAACAAGTCTTTGGGTCAATAACTGGCACTGGTCATTTTAGAGCCTTTGTACTGAAAAATCTCTAATTAGGGTTGGCTGAAAAAGTTTGTTGCTGGGGTTAGGAGTCAGTAGTCAGTGGTCAGCAGTCAGGTTTGAATCAGTTAAGTAGTCGTGCAAAATAAATTTCCTAGTGAAGATAGGCAATAGGCAATAGGCAATAGGCAAAAGCTTTATCGAAATGTGTAATTAATTTTGCTTAGGTACTTATCAGATGTGAGTGTTCAGTTCACTGCTTACTGTTTACTGATTACTGTTCACAGCAGAAAACTCTCCGCTCTCCTATACCTTTTAAACAGGATTTATACTAAATTCGGTTATTAAAAACTGATTATTTATTCCCCCTTTTGCCTCTTGCCTTCTGCCTCTTGCCTCTCCTGATATGTAGCATATACTCAACGGATTTAGTATTAGTATTATAGGAAGGTTTTGAACCAGCAAAAATTAATTATGCAAGAAGTTTAATAAAAAAAAGAGCATCAGCAAATGATGCCCTTGGTGACTGAATATTTAAGTAGTTACAGCTTTGATCCTAAGAATGAAGTATGCTCTTGTCTGCACTCGTCGCCGAAGTCCGTTCGGCGGTTCGGACTTCGGCGTGAGACTGATCTCGCCGAACGTCCGAAGTCTCAGGGCCGAAGCCTGAATTTTGGCTCCCGAAAACGAAAACTTTATACTTCATCATTTAAGATAAATGCCACACTTAGGCGGTGCGTTTTTTCATACTACCTAGTTCTCGAATGCCTAACCAACCGATCAAACTATAGCAAATCGATAGCAACATACTTTGAATACCAATTCTTAACCACTGTTTCAAAGCCTCCAAGTTGGCTTGGCTTTCTGCCTGTTTTCGCCGCTCTTGCAGCTGAGTTTGTAGCTGATTTTTGATCTCATCCAATTTCTGTTTAAATTCCTTCGGTTTTTTGGATAAATCGCGTAAATTAGTTAATTGTTCTCTTTGTTGACGGAGGGTCTGTAACTGTTCCGCGTTGATCGGTTGTCCTTGGAAACGACCAGTTTCAATCACTTCATTTCTCTGAGAGATCTGCTGTTCTAATAATTGGGGATTTTGCGATAGAGTATTTAACTGGGCTAAGAAAGCCTGAATTTGCCCCTCTCCTTGGTCAACACCCTGTTCAATTTGAGTCAAAGCGTTGTTTTTAATCTGGTTGGTATTATTGATATGAACTGGAATCATCAACAGAAAAACTAACCCTAACACTGTGGAAAAAACAAAGAGCGGCCAACGCAATTCAAAGCGGGATTTCCTAGGAATGATATCTTTATTGTTAGCGTCAATCCAGTAAGCGATTAAAACGAGAATGATACCGAGGAGAGGAACAATGCCTCGATCCACAAAGGTGGTGACGAACCCTACCTGCCATTGGGATTGACTGAATTGATAGGGCAGCGGCAGGATAAACCCATCCAAAAGGAAGGAAATAATGAAAACCAATCCCGTTAATTTCAGGGACAAAGAAGTAAAACTGTTCATCGCTGTTTCTGTAATGGTATGTCAATGAATAGATTCATTAGTCTGTTTAAAAGTTCTCGCTGGGGATTCCCAGAAGGATTTTGCCGACAGAGGCAATCTGACAAACTGCAATTTCTAATTAACTCTCGCTCAACCTCCTGCCCAACACTATGGTTAAATCGTTCTGCTTGTCAACCCCTTTCGAGAATCGACTCTAGAAATATTACCTCAATATGGTATCGGTAAACTTATCCTTGTCAAAGAATAGATCTCCTGCAAAAATCACAAATCTGACCTTAGCTGAGGATACGGTCGATAGGAGACGGGCGAAAGGAAGATAAAAAAGACAATAGACAACTATAATATCCATAAAACCTAAGATTATGGCAAATTTATCCATTTTTTTAGATATTTTGACCCGATAGCACCTCGATAACTTACTTTTGCAGCAGGTCTAATCAAATTTTCCCCAGCTCTCAGACTGGGTTTTCCCCCCAGATATCTTACCTAAGACAGAGGCCGTCAAAGAATAAAATTTTCCCAAGCTCTCAGACGAGTCCTGAATGGTTAGCCTATAGTAAAGACAGCCCTCCTGAGTCGATAACAAAACCCATGCAGAAATTGGTGGAAGTTTTAGCCGATAAACAAGCTCTGATCGAAAAATCTCTGGCGCTGGTTCTGGAAAAAATCACAACCAGCCTCGAACAACAGGACTATTTTACCATCGCTCTTTCCGGCGGTAGCACCCCGAAACCTCTCTACGAAGCTTTATCCTCTCAACCCCTCGATTGGTCAAAAATTCACGTTTTCTGGGGGGATGAACGCTACGTTAGTCCCGAACATCCTGACAGTAATCAACGCATGGCCCGGTTAGCATGGCTCGATCGCATACCGATCCCGGCCGCTAATATTCATCATGTTCCCACGGATGACCCCGATCCCCACCGGGCTGCCCAAAAATACGATGATCATCTCCGCCAATGGTTTGGGGTCAATTCTCCCGATTTTCCCGTTTTTGACCTGATTTTATTGGGAATGGGCGATGATGGTCACACCGCCTCCCTCTTCCCCCACACGGCAGCTTTAACGGTCAGCGATCGCTGTATCACCGTCGGCGAGAAAGACGGCAATCCCCGCTTAACTTTTACCGTTCCCCTGATCAATCAGGCCCGTTGTGTGATCTTTATCGCTGCCGGCGAAAGTAAACGCCCCGCTTTACATGAGATTTTCTCTGCCCATGGCGACTCTTTCTCCTATCCTTCCCGTCTCATCCACCCTCCGGCCGGGGAATTATATTGGTTACTCGATGCGGCCGCCGGTTCCTCGTTTGTCTAGAGAATAGGGTAATGGGAGAATAGGGTAATGGGGGAATAGGGGTAATGGGGGAGTGGGGAAATTCAACTAAAACCCTAACACCCTAACACCCAACCCCTAATCTGCTTTTTTACTTTTTCCTTTTTACTTTTTCCTTAAAAATGATCGTTTGTCCTAATTGCGAACATACTAACCCCGATGAGGCCAGTCAATGCGAGGCCTGTTACACTCCCTTGCCGCGGATGTCTTCCTGTCCTAATTGTGGGGCAACCATCCAAACTGATGCCACCTTTTGCGGTCAGTGTGGCTACAATTTACAGCCTAATTCCGTTCCCATCGTGGCAGCCGAGGCCGCATCGGAACCTGAACCCGTCTCACCAGTCCTTACACCCACCGTTGCCTCGATCGCACCTCCTCCTGTTGCCGAACCGATCAGTACGCCGGCTATTGCTCCTCCACCGGTTCCGGCCGCCACCCGCTTACAGACGGAAATGGCTAGTCTCCAGCACCTACAAACCGATAGCAAAATTGAATTACCCCTACATCTATCGGTAATTCATGTCGGCAAACCTAACGATCGCATTCCCCCCGATATCGATGTTTCTGGTTTTCCCGATTCTGATATCGTCTCCCGGGTTCATGCCGATATCCGTGTCGAAGGAGGCATCTATTACCTCGAAGACAGCGGCAGCGCTAACGGAACCTATGTTAATCACTCTCCCCTACCCCCCGGCAATCGTCATCGTCTCCGGGCGGGCGATCGCATTTCCCTCGGTAAAGGGGACAAAATGACTTTTATTTTCCAAATGTCTTAAGTAGTCTGGCAAAATTAATTTCCTGGTGGAGACTCCCAGAAGGTTGACAGCTTTTTTCCTTTTTAATTTTTCCTTGATCACTATCCATCTTCTTTTTTACTTCTCACTTTTTACTTGGTCAATATGCGTACAAATTGGCGAATCGGCTCTTTATTGGGCATTCCTCTCTATATTAATTCCTCCTGGTTTTTGATTTTGGCTTTTGTAACCTTGATCAATGCCACCGATGCAGAAATTCAGTCTCAGGCTGGCCAAAGTTCTGTTTTAGCGTGGTTACTTGGTTTAATCATCGCTTTATTGCTGTTTATCTCGGTTTTACTCCACGAATTAGGTCATAGTTTCATAGCCCGATGCCAAGGCATCGAGGTCAATTCTATTACCCTGTTTCTCTTTGGGGGTATGGCCTCGATCGAGCGAGAATCTCGGACTCCTCCCCAGGCCCTGCAAGTAGCGATCGCTGGACCGGTCGTCAGTTTTCTCCTGTTTTGTCTCTTATCCCTGGCCAGTCACTTACCCCATTTAAACGCCAATTTAACCTATATATGCGGGCATTTGGCGATAATTAACCTGTTTTTAGCTCTATTTAATCTTATCCCCGGTTTACCCCTCGATGGCGGTCAAATTTTCAAAGCAATCGTCTGGCAAGCGACAGGCGATCGCTGGAAGGGTTTACATTGGGCTGCGATCAGTGGTCAATTCATCGGTTGGTTGGGGATTATTTTAGGGATTTTCTTGGTTCTCTTGACGGCAGATGTGGGGGGTGCTTGGTTAGGATTAATGGGCTGGTTTATCCTCAGAAATGCCAGCGCCTACGATAATTTAACTAATTTACAGGAAAGTCTCCTCAATTTCACAGCGGGAGAGGTGATGAGCAGAAATTGGCGGGTTTTAAACGCCCATCAAACCCTACAGGAATTCGCCCAAGAATACGTTTTAGAGCAAGCAGCGGCTAATACTGCTTATTTTGCCGCGTCCGAGGGACGTTATCGGGGATTAATTCGGGTGGAAGATTTACAGGCGATCGAGCGGAGTTTCTGGTCAGAAAAACAACTGCTTGATATTGCCCATCCCCTCGGCGAAATTGCCACTGTTGAGGAAAAAACCCCCTTAGTGACGGTGGTGCAGAAATTGGAAACCATCCCGGACCGCATGATCACGGTGTTAACACCAGCCTCCGCCGTAGCGGGAGTGATCGATCGCGGTGCTATCCTCAAAGCAATTGCGATTAAATGCCAAATTCCCCTAGAGGAAGCGGATATTGAACGCGCTCGCGAGGGAGTTTATCCCAGTTATTTGCCCTTAAATGTTATTGCTGCCGCTCTCGACAAAAGTGAACCGCCAAAAATCGGCGAACCTTCCTTAATGTCCTGACCTAGAGAGGATGGACGATAATAATCTTGAATATGGCTAATGCGAAAATTTCCTCGCTGGTTAACCTGCCACAATTTCCCCGCTTCCACATCTAAACAACTTAACCAGCCTTTACCGTAGGCCCAAGTATCGATACAAATGGCATGGCCGAGATTAACTGGTTTACCGCTTTTTTGGCTGGTATGGCCGCAAATCATGGTTTTTCCCGAAGTATGGGCGGCGGGATATTGAAATTTCTCCCAAAAGAGTTTGTATTCTGGTTGTCTGGCTAGGGGTAGATTGGGATCGAGACCAGCGTGAACAAATAAATGATTTGCAGTTTCGTAGCTATTTATACAGACTTTTCCTAAAAAATCCCAGTGGGATTCGGGAATTTTAATCAGTTGGCCTTCGCTATAGGATTTTAGAGTAGCTTTACCGCCTTTTTCTAACCAGAGACGCTGTTTGAGGGGGTTGTTACGCGCTTGCAGCATGATAATCTCGTGATTACCCTTGAGGGGAATCAAATTTCCCTGTTTATGTAGGGAAATCAGGCGCTCGATCACCCCTTTCGAGTCTCTGCCCTTATTAACGTAATCACCGAGGGTGATTAAAGTATCTTGCGGTTTGGGATTGACGATCTCTAGCAAGTGATCTAGAGCTTTCGAGCAACCATGAATATCGCCGATCGCTAAGGTTCGCATGAGGATTTGGTAGGGGATTAGGGCATAGGTAGAGGTAAAAGTATTCAAGAAATCTGTTCACGACAAACAGCGATTATCGGTGATCTTGCTTAGGGTAACAAAAAGGCTTACAGTAAAATGTACCATAAATTATCAAATCTACTAAATTAATTAAGCTGTGCCGAAAGTTGTTATTGCAGGTAACTGGAAAATGCACAAAACCCAGAGAGAAGCTCTGGAGTTTTTGCAAGATTTTAAATCCCATCTAGAGGAAACCCCGGACGACCGAGAAGTAGTTCTTTGTGCGCCTTTCACAGCTTTAGCTGTCCTCTCTAAAACCCTCCACGGTGGTCGTATTCGCTTAGGGGCGCAAAATGTCCACTGGGAAAAATCGGGGGCTTATACGGGCGAAATTTCGGCGGATATGTTAACCGAAATCGGGGTTCACTATGTGGTTATCGGTCACAGTGAACGCCGGCAATATTTTGGCGAAACCGATGAAACCGTCAATTTAAGGGTCATATCTGCCCAAAAACAAGGTTTAACCCCAATTATCTGCGTGGGAGAAAGTAAAGCCCAAAGAGATGCCGGAGAAACGGAAAAGGTAATTATCAAGCAAATTCAAGCAGGTTTAGTCAATGTTGACCAAAAAAACCTCGTTATCGCCTACGAACCCATCTGGGCGATTGGCACCGGGGAAACCTGCGAAAGCGAGGAAGCTAACCGCGTTATCGGTTTGATTCGGCAACAATTAGACAATCCCGAAGTAACCATTCAGTACGGTGGTTCGGTAAAACCGGATAATATCGATGAAATTATGGCTCAATCGCAGATAAACGGGGCTTTAGTCGGTGGGGCGAGTCTAGACCCCGCCGTATTCGCCAGGATTGTTAATTATCGTTAATTGATGCTGCTGCCATGACGCTATTTTCCAAAACCCCGATGCCTTCTATTTCCACCCGAACCTTGTCCCCCACCTGCAGCGGTCCGATTCCTTCGGGAGTTCCCGTTAGAATCACATCCCCCGGCAGCAGGGTCATCACTTGGGAGATATAAGCCACCAAGACATCGGGGGGAAAGACCATATCACTCAGATAACTGCTTTGTTTCGGTTCGCTGCCATCATTGAGAAAAGTGGTTAATTGCGCCCCGATACTCAGTTCCCGGACAATCCAGGGGCCGAGGGGACAAAAACTGTCAAATCCTTTCGCCCGCGTCCATTGGCTATCTTTTTTCTGTAGATCCCTAGCGGTGACATCGTTAGCAATAGTATAACCCCAGATTTTGCTTCTGGCTTGGGCTGTGGTGCAGTTTTTGGCGGTTTCTCCGATAATTAGGGCTAATTCTCCCTCATAATCTACTCTTTCCGATTGGGGCGGATAAAAAATCGTTTCACCATCGGCGATAATTGTCGTCGGTGGCTTGAGAAATAAAAGCGGTTCTTCTGGTACAGGTGTTCCCATCTCGGCGGCGTGGGCGCGGTAGTTTTTGCCCACGGCAATAATTTTCGACGGGAAACAGGGGGCTAATAGTTGGTAGCTATCAGGTTCTAATTCTAGTTTGGTTAGTTGCCCTCCTTGCCAGGGAGGGGCATCAAAGACGGCAACGCTACGGTTTAGCTGTAACAGTCCGTAGAAGATTTGTCCTTGACGATGTTTCACTCGTACATAGCGTTGCGCCATATTTTTCTGGGAATGACTAGCGATCGACTCTCGGATAGTAGTATGATCATATATCCTTGCTTCTTTATTAAAAGCTAGAGAGTTATTAAAATCAATTGACTCCTGGCCTTGACAAAGAAGCCTTCTAGTCCATAAGGATTCTGACATGAGCAATAACTACGAAACTCTTTACATTCTCCGTCCCGATTTAGGGGAAGAAGTCGTTCAGCAACAAGTGGAACGTTATCGGACTCTGATTACCGAACACAGCGCCACAGACATTGAAGTTAAGGTGTGGGGTAAAAAACGTCTGGCCTATCCCATCAAAAAACTCAATGATGGTGTCTATGTGCAGATGAATTATCAGGCCAGCGGCAAACAAGTCGCTCCCATGGAACGGGCCATGCGTTTAAGTGATGAGGTTATTCGTTATTTAACCCTAAAACTCGATCGCGTGATGCCCCCCCCTGCCGATTTATCTCCCTTAACGGAAATTCCCCCCTCTCCTATCACCGAAGCGGTGGTGGAAGAGGACGGCATCTCCGCGGAAGATTAATTATAGTCACAACTGTGTCGGATCAATGCCCAATTCGCGTAATCGGGCAAAAGCGCGATCGCGTTCTTGTTGTGCTTGGTTGCGTTCTTGTTGTGCTTGGTTGCGTTCTTGTTGTGCTTGGTTGCGTTCTTGTTGTGCTTGGTTGCGTTCTTGTTGTGCTTGGTTGCGCTCCTCAAAGAGGGTTTCAGGGTCTTTAAATCGTTCCCCATTGGGATAAAAGACCTCTAAACCCTCTTCAAACATCTCAAACCGAATCCCTAGGATTGGGGAAGTCCAGGGAAAATTCAAGGCCGTTACTGGGAAAAAATCCTCTTGCTGATTGGCCCGTACCAATCCCCAGAAATCATGGGAGTCTGGGTCATAGAAAAACATCTCTAATACCCCATACTCCCGATAGAAAGACTGCTTTTTGAGCATTTCCCTGGCACTATTGCTCGGAGAGAGGATTTCAAACACTACCTGGGGAGCAATATTGTCTTCTTCCCATTGTTTATAGCTGCCGCGCTCACCCGGTGGACGGCCGAAAACTACCATGGCATCGGGAGCTTGACGGGGAGCGGGGGGTACAGTTACCTGCTGGGGATACCAGAGCAAATCTCCGGCAACAAAGACGGTTTGCTCTTTAAATAAATACTTGAGATTGGCAACCAAGCGAACAATCCAGCGATATTGAACTGTGTTGTCGGCCATAGGTTTACCGTCGGAATCAGGATAGAAAAGTTGGGGTTCGATGGGTGCTTGAACCATGCTTTATCTCTTGCGATCGCATTTTTGCCTAACTTTATTGTATCATCGCAAATCCTCGGATTGAAACCCTGTCCTTTTAGGACGGCTCGGCCTTAGACCTCTTGTCAAAGTTGTATAAGTAGGGTCTGCTGAAAAAGTTTGTTGGTGGGGGCAGGGTGTGGGGTGTGGGGTGTGGGGTGTAGGGTTTTACCGATTTTGAGGTAGTCAGTTACCTAATTTTCAGGGAAAAAGTACCTGAATTTTACCCCCGATCCCTCCAATGGTCGGCACTTTTTGAGGTCAAAAAAGTCTAAAAGCCTTATCCAACAAGGTTTTTAGATTTATTCAGCAAGCCCTAAGTAGGGCGTGTTACGCTGTCGCTAATACACCTTTATAAGCAACTTAGAGTATTTTTAAGATTTCATGAATTTAACGGCAAGGGCTTGACATATATAAACAAAAATGCTAGCATAGCGACGGCGAAGCCATCTTTTAGGAGGCATTTGGTTATGGTATTAGCAAAACTAATTGATTTTCGGGTTGTCGGTAAGAATAGGCTATCAAAAATAGCGAGCGCTTCCTCTGCCATTGCTTTTAGCACTCTAGCAATATCACCAGTTCAAGCTGCTCAGCTAATTATTCCCAACACAACTGTTTTCGGGAATAATGTTTTGTTGGGGCCAAGTTTCACGGTTTCTCAAAACTTTTCCCCGTTAGACACCTTAAGTGTTAATGTTTCTGGAACAGTATATCTCGCTCCTGGAACATTGGCTATGAATGCTGCGGGTATTATTACCCAAACAACAGATCCAGAAAATGTGGGACAAACTATCACCTCATTTACCGGGTTAACACCAATACTTCCAGGTAAACCCTTTGGTTCTCTACTCATTGGTAATAACACACTGGGATTTTTTCCTCTATTCTCAGCCAATGCAGCCAATGGTTTCGGTAGTTCCACTCCACCAACAAATTTATCATTGTCTGGTGTGGCTTTATCCAGTATCTTTACAAATGTAGGCTTTACGGGTATTACTGCTGGCACTGTTCTTGAGTTTCGTGTTAATGATGGGACTGATGCTTGGGAAGATAATAGCGGTCAATTTTTCATTACCTCAACCCCTGAACCTAGCACAATTTTAGGCTTAGGTGTATTGGGATTTGGTGCTTTCTGCCAGCGCAGACTATCTCAAGAAAAGAAGTCAAAACAGGACAATTGAGTTGAGAACTGTAGGATTTATCCCCCCTTGATACCCCCTTAATATTCCCTTAATAAGGGGGGTATCTGACAGTTTTTAACACCTACCTATAGTCATTTCAATTAAGATTGAGAATATCAATCCGAGATTTCATAAGGGTTTTGTCGGCCTAGACTGTATCAGACTTATCTGAAATGACTATATCAGGCCAGCGGCAAACAAGTCGCCCCCATGGAACGGGCCATGGGTTTAAGTGATGAGGTTATTCGTTATTTAACCCTAAAACTCGATCGCGTGATGCCCCCCCCTGCCGATTTATCTCCCTTAACGGAAATTCCGCCCTCTCCTATCACCGAAGCGGTGGTGGAAGATGACGGTATCTCCGCTGAAGATTAATTATAGTCACAACTGTGTCGGATCAATGCCCAATTCGCGTAATCGGGCAAAAGCGAGGTCACGTTCTTGTTGTGCTTGGTTGCGCTCTTGTTGTGCTTGGTTGCGTTCCTCAAAGAGGGTTTCAGGGTCTTTAAATCGTTCCCCATCGGGATAAAAGACCTCTAAACCCTCTTCAAACATCTCAAACCGAATCCCTAGGATTGGGGAAGTCCAGGGAAAATTCAAGGCCGTTACTGGGAAAAAATCCTCTTGCTGATTGGCCCGTACCAATCCCCAGAAATCATGGGAGTCCGGGTCATAGAAAAACATCTCTAATACCCCATACTCCCGATAGAAAGACTGCTTTTTGAGCATTTCCCTGGCACTATTGCTCGGAGAGAGGATTTCAAACACTACCTGGGGAGCAATATTGTCTTCTTCCCATTGTTTATAGCTGCCGCGCTCACCCGGTGGACGGCCGAAAACTACCATGGCATCGGGAGCTTGACGGGGAGCGGGGGGTACAGTTACCTGCTGGGGATACCAGAGCAAATCTCCGGCAACAAAGACGGTTTGCCCTTTAAATAAATACTTGAGATTGGCAACCAAGCGAACAATCCAGCGATATTGAACTGTGTTGTCGGCCATGGGTTTACCGTCGGAGTCAGGATAGAAAAGTTGGGGTTCGATGGGTGCTTGAACCATGCTTTATCTCTTGCGATCGCATTTTTGCCTAACTTTATTGTATCATCGCAAATCCTCGGTTTAAAACCCCGTCCTTTTAGGACGGCTTTAAGCTACAATGGAAAAAGCGATAACCAAGCTAAAAACTGAACCTTGACCACAGATAGTAGGGGGTTTCGTTCAGAAAAGAATTCAAATTCGGCCTTGAACGAGTAAAACTTTCTAGGAAATAAGGTTGAACAGGAAATTTTTTCGACTTGTTCAAAGTGGCCGTCCGGCATTCGGACAATCAAAACGGACGGGTCGGAAAGCGTAAGACTACCGCTAAGGTAGCAGTATCCTGTGAAGCGTCAACCGTTCGGCTGCGCTCACGGCCGAAGCCCCATTCAACGACCATCCTAAAAAGGTGGCGTGGTGAGGAATCACCGCTCGTTTACGTCGGTGAGGATGTCAATGGATATTTTAATACAAATGCTCAGACTCCCCACTCCCGTCTCTAGACAAGAAAAAATGCGTTAAGTTTGACTTTAACGCTTATTTTTTCCATTATTTTTGCTCTAATGGCAGTGACTAGCTCTTGCGGCGAGCAAAAGCGCCAATACCAGCAACAGCTAAGATACCCAAGATAGCAGAAGGTTCGGGAACACTTGTTGATGCAAAAGCGGGAGGTGTACCGAAGGTGAAAACACTACTACCTTGACCCACACCAGAAGAAGCAATCGATAGACTGACTGTGGCAGCAGAAGTTGAGAAGGTGCCGCCACTATCTGCGAAAGTTCCCAAAAAAGCAATATTTAAACCAGTGTCATTCTGGCTGGTGATTGTACCAGAACTAGCAGTGAAAGTGTAGCGGTTTTCAGGGCTTGTACCAGCAGCGAAGCTCGTGGAAGCGAAGATAAGGTTGACGCCTTCAGTGGTATTACCCACACCAGCGCCACTGAAATCTAGAACCGGACCACCGCCGGTAAATGTCACGAAGAACCCCGCCCCCTCAACAAAAGTAGTTCCAGCCGGACCAGTGTTGAAGTCGTTAGCAGCGAGGGTGCCGCCGAAAGGGGTATAGGTATTGGGAACGCTAGTCACGAATCCTGTTAACGCGTTAAAGCTGATGGAGGTAGCTGTACTGAGATTACCAGTGAACGTTACACCGCCCATCGTGTTACCACCAAAGGTGGCATTAGGAGCAGTCTGAGCCTGAGCGATACCGCCGAAGCCGAAAGCTGCAACGCTGCCAGCGATGGCAAGAACGCCCGTGGTTAATTGTCTAGAGATGTTTGTGATCATTTTGATTTCTAGTTAGTAATAGGGCAGAAGTTGAAAAACAGAGATGGCCGATTCAAGTCTGAATTGCATCACTGTCTGATCTACCCTCATAGAATACCTCATTGGGGGTAGGATAGTCAAGACATTTTCGAGGACGATTGTTAATCAAGTTTACGGCTTTTTCCACCTGCTCTGGCTTAACAATTTTAAAATTCGTTCCCTTGGGGAAAAATTGTCTCAATAGTCCATTGGTATGCTCGTTTAATCCCCTCTCCCACGAATGATAAGGAGTAGCAAAATAAAAATCTGCTCCTAGTTTCTGACTCAACTCTTGATGTCCACAAAATTCTTTGCCGTTGTCACAAGTAAAGGTTTTTCTTTTGTCAGGGTGAATCTCTTGAAAAAGTTTTTCGGTGACAAGGGTTGATTTCCGATGCGGTTTTGTTTTTGGCTAATCCTGCTACTAAAAATTTCGAGGCTTTCTCCATATATGTAACGAGAACTCCTAGATGATTGCCTCCAATCATTGTGTCACTTTCCCAATGACCGATTTCGGTTTTCTGGTCAGCAATTGCTGGTCGCTCGCTGATATCTACACGCCCTGGAATCACTCCACGCTTACTTTTTGCTCCATTTCGACTCTTTCTTTTTCCTCGTCCAGCCGCGTAGGTATTCTTGATATTTTCCACAGTCAAGGGTAGTTTTGTTGTTCGGGACTATGATAATCTTTTAATCATTTTTTCACAAACTCTAAGGCCGACTCACTGACATTTTTAAAGGGTTGTTTGGCATTTTTTCGCCTTGTCTCGCTTTCAGCTTGTGCTGTGTCAGGTAGATAAGGACCTAAGCAAAATTAATTACACATATCTAACCACCTCTTGCCTCTTGCCCCTTGCCTCTTGCCTATCTTCACTAGGAAATTAATTTTGCACGACTACTTAGCAGCCGAGGGAACTTTGATTCCTTCTTAATTCTCGTGATATCGTGCTTTGATGACATCCGAGCCAGACGGCCATTTGCCGTTGAGATAAATTTCTCTCCTGACTAAGTTGGTAGAGCAAGTTTCTTTGTTCTATGTTAAGATGTTTTCGGCTCGTTTTTGGGTCTGATTTGTTTTTGTTAATGATAAGACAGTACCTGATGAGCCTTTCTTTGTCAACTCTTGAGGTTGATGCGTTTCATTTTTGAATTGGCGAGAGATTGCACACTAACGGACTTAAAAAAATTGCTCGTAAAATATCACTATTGCAATTAGCCTTGACGAATTTGAATACAGTATTAGGAGCAGGAAGCAATCGCAACAATGTCATTTACTTCGACCATAATAAGTACCTATCTAAAGACTTATGTGATTTCATTCGGTCAAGGAAGTGTTTATGCTCACAGGTAAACTGTGAGCTAGATCATTAAACCTCGACCTAATAAGTTAAGCTGCCCACGCATTTAAATTACTTGTTGATAAGTAGCTGGTTATAATTAAATTAAAAATGAATTTTGCCTTTAATCCCCCCTTGATCCCCCCTTAATAAGGGTGGTGTCTGACAACTTTTAACGCCTACCTACTTAGTATTAATCTGGTAGATATTCAGGATCGAGGATATCAGTTTTGGCAAAAGGACAGACATCAGGAAAAGTTTTTTTATCTAACCCTGTTTCTCTAGCGGCAAGTAGGCAAGCATTTCGATAACACTTATCAAAAACTTCCTCAAAATATACCTTGAGACTGGGGCTATCTTCAAAAACGTCCAACAATCTCAAACATTGTTCGGTGATAGAATACTGCCAACTATGAGAACGTTTAGAGGGTTGATACTTCCATTTAAGCAGGTGAAGCAATAGCTTTTCTAAATTACTTTTCAAAGCCTTTTTATCACTCCTACCCATTGCCTCAATTTCCTCAATCAGATTTTCTAAATCGAGGTACTCCCACTTACCTTCTTTAAGTAGGTTAAGTAGGTAGGCACAATTATTTGTAGGATGGGTTAGCGGTAGCGTAACATAATCGGGCGTTGGGTTTCATGCTTCAACCCAACCTACGTTCTGAGAGGATTGTGACTGGGAATCTTATAATTTTCGTGGGATAGGTTTGCCATCCATCCTAGCTAATGATAGTTTGCCGATTAGGGATAATAGGTGCATCCAGAGGTACAGGTTTCGCAGATTTCGACGGCATGAAGGTTGGGTAAACCAGCTTTTGCCAATTTTTCATAGATCCAGCGCGATAATTCTTCACTGGTGGGATTTTCTAAACCAGTGGTTTCATTGAGATAATGATGGTCGAGAAAATTATCGAGTAACGGCTGTAAATATTGTTTAATTTCGCCAAAATCCATCACCATTCCCTGTTGTGAGCCTTGGGACTGTAAATGATTACTTTTCACATAGACGCGCCCCAGCCAACTATGACCGTGGAGACGGCGGCATTTACCTTCATAATGGGGTAAATGATGGGCTGCTTCAAAGCGAAATTCTTTGTAAATAATCCATTCTGCCATGGTTAATCGGTCGATACTATCGGTTAGATCTGGTTTATTTATTTCGCCACCGATAGTTATCCATAATATGGACGAATTAAGGGTTTTAGGGTCTTGTTTCGGGAAACAGGTGCAAGATTTTGAGTCCTGTAGGGGTGAAGTATTCAGGCATAACCTATCGCTGAGACC
Organism: Microcystis aeruginosa NIES-2549; assembly: GCF_000981785.2. Lineage (NCBI taxonomy): Bacteria > Bacillati > Cyanobacteriota > Cyanophyceae > Chroococcales > Microcystaceae > Microcystis > Microcystis aeruginosa. The sequence continues at coordinate 166,576 of NZ_CP011304.1, forward strand.
GTAGATTTCCTATCCGAATGCTTCGCCCCTAACTTTTCAGCATACCCTACATAGCTTAAAAATTCTCGGTGACTCAATTGGCTTTGAGCTAAATCTGCTTGTAGGGGCAGCGATAACCGATAATCAGCGCGGAGACTGAAGAAGGCTCCGATTCCCGCTTAATAATCATTGACGAACAGTCTCTAAAGGTGTTAGCGGTAACAGCAGCTACCCAATTTTTTCTGGTATTTGCTATGCTGATTGTTAACAATTTGTAATCTTTGGGAAATTTCCTTAATACTGCATGGTCGTTTCTGCTACAATTCCACCCCTAGCTCAAGATACCCTCGCCCTGAAAGCGGTGTGGGCAAATATTGGCTATGATAGTTGTCCCCACCATTACAATTTCCATCTTCACACCCATTGTTCCGATGGTCAAATGAGTCCCCAGAACTTGATGACACAAGCGTTAGATATCGGACTAAAAGGATTAGCAATTACCGATCATCACTCGATCGAAGGTTATCGACAAGCCCAAATTTGGCTGGAAAATCAGCATTTAAAGAGTTCTCTACCCCATCTCTGGACAGGGGTAGAAATTACGGCGAATCTCTTAGAGACAGAAGTGCATATTCTTGGCTATGGTTTCGATCCCGCTCATGCCGTCTTGACTCCCTATCTGCAAAGAACCAAACCAGAAGGAGATCTGGCTTTAGCCTCTAGAGTCATTAACAGTTTACAGCAAGCGGGGGCCTTAGTGGTTCTGGCCCATCCCTTTCGTTACCATCGCCCCGCGGCCGATTTAGTGGCGGCGGCGGTAGAATTGGGTATTGATGGTATTGAGGCTTTTTATGCCTACGGCAATCCCAAACCCTGGCTACCCAGTCAACGGGAAACAGAACAAGCTCTCGCGCTTAGTCGTCAATATCAATTATTCGCCACCTGTAGCACCGATTCCCACGGTAAATCTTTATTACAGCGCATTTAGCCTGATCGCGGGATTAACTGTAAAATACTTAAATTGACTAAACTCGATCCTTTCTCGATCGAGTGTTGGTTTTTTATGGCCGTTGATCAGTGATCAGTAATCAGTAACCAGTGAAAGAGCCTAAATTTGTTGAAAATTGAAAACCTAAACCTGATAACTTAAAACTTAAACCTGATCACTGATAACTGATAACTGATAACTGAATAACCCCCTGAATGAAAGATTTATTCCTTTACACTTGCTGGTTAATTCCCATTTATGGCTTAATTGGTTCGATTTTAACCCTACCTTGGTCTTTAGGTATTATTAGTCGCACCGGTCCGCGGCCGGCGGCTTATATTAACCTATTGATGACCGTCTTAGGGTTAATACACGGATCGATCGCTTTTAATCAAATTTGGCATCGAGAGACAATTAAACTGGCTTTTGAATGGGTAAAAGTGGCCGATCTTAGTTTATCTCTTTCGATCGAACTTTCTCCCGTCAGTTTGGGGACGTTGGAACTGATTACCCTCATCAGTCTCTTGGCCCAAATCTATGCCCTTGGCTACATGGAAAAGGATTGGTCTTTGGCGAGATTTTATGGCTTAATGGGCTTTTTTGAGGCAGCTTTAGGGGGAATTGCCCTTAGTGACTCCCTACTATTCAGTTACGCTTTCCTAGAGATGTTAACGGTCTCTACCTATCTCCTCGTCGGTTTTTGGTATGCTCAACCTTTGGTCGTAACTGCGGCCCGAGATGCCTTTTTAACCAAGCGCGTCGGCGATATTATTTTATTGATGGGTTTGGTGGCTCTGTCCAGTTACGGAGAGGGATTGAGTTTTTCTCAGTTAGAAAATTGGGCGGTAAATAACCCTGTACCGCCTCTGACGGCGACTTTGTTAGGATTAGCCCTTATTGCTGGTCCAACGGGTAAATGCGCCCAATTTCCCCTGAATTTGTGGCTAGATGAGGCGATGGAGGGACCAAATCCAGCCGGAATCATGCGGAATTCGATCGTGGTTTCGGCGGGGGCCTATGTTTTAATTAAGCTGCAGCCGGTGTTTACCCTATCTCCGATCGCTGCCAATGTTTTAATAGTGTTGGGGACAATGACGGCCATTGGTACTTCTTTGATGGCCTTGTCCCAAATTGATATTAAACGCGCTTTATCCCACTCCACCAGTGCCTATCTCGGTTTGGTCTTTGTGGCGGTGGGATTAGGTCATGTGGATATCGCTTTACTAATTTTATTCTCCCATGCGGTGGCAAAAGCCTTATTGTTTATGAGCGCAGGAGCGTTAATTCTCACCACCAGTAACCAAAATATCACGGAAATGGGGGGAATTTGGGCAAGAATGCCGGCTACAACCATGGCTTTTTTAGGAGGTTCCGCAGGGATGACGGTGTTAATGCCCCTAGGGATGTTTTGGACGTTAAAACGGTGGTTAAGTGGCGAATGGGCGATTCCTTGGTGGTTATTAGCGGTTTTAATCTTTGTTAATTGTCTTAGCATCATCAATCTTACTCGGGTCTTTCGTTTAGTCTTTTTGGGACAAACCCAAAGTAAAACCCATCGCACCCCGGAAGTGGCTTGGCCAATGGCTTTGCCGATGGTAGCATTGATTTTAATCGTTTTATTGGCCCCGATTATTCCCCTACGTTGGGATTTTTGGCTATCTTTCACCAATCCCCTCCTTAATAACCGGAGTTTCACTATTGTCTGGGGTTTTCCCTTACTGATGGCCTCTGGGGTAATTGGCCTAGTTATCGGGTTAATGGTAGAGTTAAGACGAGCTTGGGCGAGACCAACTGGGTTAATCCTGCGATTCCTGCAAGATTTGTTTGCTTATGACTTCTATCTCGATCGCATCTATCAGTTTACCGTGGTTTTAGCGGTGGGCAGCTTGTCAAAAATTACCACTTGGCTCGATCGTTATATTGTTGATGGTCTGGTTAATTTAGTCAGTTTAGCGACGATTTTTAGCGGCAGTGCCTTAAAATATAATGTTTCCGGTCAATCGCAATTTTATGTCTTGACTATTCTCTTCGGAATAGGGGGATTAATCTGGCTCTTATTAAACGGTCAATGGTCACTGATAACTAATTATTGGTCATCCCTTTTGACTCATTGAACCTCTGTGTATCGCTCCCTAGTCTTCCGGTCGCGGACTAGGGAAGAGGAAAGCAGCCTGGTGAATAGGCTCGACGGGGAAAAAATCTCCACACTTCGACAAGGCTCAGTGACCACTTGGTCTATTTGTGTTATAATGGGTTGGTAAAAAATGCTGGTGTAGCTCAGTGGTAGAGCAGCTGATTTGTAATCAGCCGGTCGCGGGTTCAAATCCCATCACCAGCTTGTGGGAAAACCAACTGTTTTCAGTCCCTACAAGGCTTTGGTGGATCGGGTTGCGGCAAAGTCTATATAGGGTTTGCTGAATAATGGTAAAACCCTTTTAAAATAAGGCTTTTGACCTGTTAAAATCCGATGTTAGTGCTGCGAAAATCGGATTGGGGCCCTCAAAAACCTTGCATTATCCTCTTTATAGTACACAAACCAGTACAAAAAAAGCAGGGCAACAAAGCCTGAAACTCCTGACTCCTGACTCCTGACTCCTAACCCCACCAATACACTTTTTCAGCAAAGTCTATATACAATCTCTCAAAAAGCTGGTGTTGGTCTATCTTCAGATATTGATGCTACTGAGAAACTTACCTATGACTAAAAGAGCTTTACTACTAATTAATCGTCACTCGCGCAAGGGTAAAGAAAACTTTGCTCAAACTGTCGAGCTGCTCAATCATTGGGATTTTGAAATTATCAGCGTCCCTTTGAAAAAGGTAGAAGATATACCTTTTTTGATGGAAAAATATCGCTATGATATTGATTTAGTTATCGTCGGCGGTGGTGATGGGACTCTCAATGCTATGGCGGATATGTTGGTAGAAACTCAACTGCCCCTAGGCATTATACCTCTGGGAACGGCTAATGATTTGGCCCGGACTTTAGGGATACCGAATTCTATTGCCGAAGCCTGTCGAATTATTGCGGAAGGTAATTTAAAATATATCGATCTAGGTTGGGTAAATAATAAATACTTTTTCAACGTAGCTAGTTTAGGATTAAGTGTGAAAATTACCCAAAAACTGAACAAGGGTTTAAAGCGACGTTTGGGGATTTTTGCCTACGCTTGGACAGCCTTACAGGTATTAAGTAAAACCCGTCCTTTTACCGCTATGATCCGTGTTGATGGCCAAAATATCAAAGTTAAAACCCTACAAATAGCGATCGGAAATGGTCGTTATTATGGGGGAGGAATGCCGATCGCTCATGATGCCCAAATCGACGATCAAAGGTTAGATTTATATAGCCTAGAAATTGAACACTGGTGGCAAATTTTCCCGCTTTTATGGACATTACCACGAGGACAACAGGGTTTATTATCTTGGGTGAGAACTCTTAAAGGGAAAGAAATTCAAATTCAGACTCGTAAACCCCATAGTATCAACACCGATGGCGAAATTACTAGCACTACTCCCGCCATGTTTCGGGTTATTCCGGCGGTTTTAGGGGTCTATATTCCCCGTCAGGAAACACAATCTTAAAATTAACGAAAAGGAGGAGAATACAATAAACCCCCCTTTGTCCAAAGATTATTTAAACCTCGATCGAGTTGCAGGGGTTTACCGATTTCACGATCATAAATTTCACCGTAATTACCCACCTGTTTTAAGACTCTTTGGGCAAAATCATTGGGTAAACCCATATCTTCGCCTAACTTCTCATCAATACCCAAAAAGCGCCGAATACTGGGGTCTTTGCTATCGGCAAAAGTGGCAATATTTTGGGAGTTAATCCCGAATTCTTCCCCTTGAATTAAACTAAAAACGATCGAGCGGACGGCATTCGACCAAGGGGGATCACCATCGGCCACGGCCGGGGCCAAGGGTTCCTTTGATATTACCACTTCTAATAATTGATGATCCTGTGGTCGGGGAAAAACCGAGCGCCGGGCCACCAATTGGGAGCGATCGGAGGTGACAGCCTGACAGCGCCCCGCCTGATAAGCTGTATATAAAGCCTCCACATCATCGGAAACGATCGGTTTATAACCTTGCACTGCCGCTTTTGCCATGGCATCGGCCAGATTTTGTTCCGTGGTGGTTCCCGATAGCACACAAATGGACTTTCCGCTTAAATCTTCTAATTTCTTAATATTACTGGCTTTTGTGGCCATAATTCCCTGACCATCATAGAAAACCGGGGTGATAAACTCCATCCCCAGGGCGGTATCCCGGTTAACCGTCCAGGTGGTGTTGCGACTGAGGATATCCACTTCTCCCGTCTGTACGGCAGTAAATCTCTCTTGAGGGCTAAGTTTACGATATTCGACTTTGGAGGGATCATTAAAGAGAGCCGCCGCAATAGCTCGGCAAATTTGCACATCTAAGCCCGAATATTCGCCTTTTTCATTAACAAAGCTAAACCCCGGCACTTCTCCGTTAATGCCACAAATTAACTTACCGCGATTTTTCACCGTTTGCAAGCGGCCCGCATCGGGACTATTGGCAGTGGTAGAACTAGAATTGGGTTGATTTTCTGTCCCACAGGCAGTAATTAGCAGTAACAGCAGGGACAATGCACAAAAACGCCACTTTAGCATAGATATTTCTTTAGTCACTTAATTTTAGCTGAAAGACCAGAACAAGCTTAACAGTATAGCCACGATCGCACCGATAACCGTATTGATCACATTGACCAATTCATTAGTTAACCACAGAAAGCGAGTTTGTAGGGTAGCACCGATGAGACTTTCGATATTGGTGGCGATAAATGCCGCAATTACGCACCATAACACACCAAGAAGATCGATCGCACCAATACCCCATGCTAACAGGGAAATAGCCGTGGCTGCCAGCAAACCGGCGAACGTTCCCTCTAAACTAACAGCCCCTTCTGTTCCCCGGGGGACGGATTTAAAATTAGTGATTAGATAAGTAGTTTTACCGTAAGCTTTGCCCACCTCACTGGCAGTAGTATCGGCTAATTTGGTGCTAAAACTAGCCACATAAGCGAGTCTTAAGAGGTAATCCCAGGGAGAAGCGGCAAAAAGACTGAGGATAGCGCAAATTGCCCCCGCTAAAGCGGAACCCCAGACATTTTCAGGACCGCGCACCCCCGCTCTTTTTTCGGCAATTCCCTCTGCTTCCTTGCGAGCTAACCCGATGCGGGTGACAGTAGAACCGACGAGGAAATAGAATAAAACAATTAGATAACCGCGCCATCCCAAGCTTCCCCAGACAATCACCCCTAAAAACCAAGCATGGAGATAACCCATCGGAGTTAAGAGCTTTTTTGGGGCAATTGCAGCGATTCCGAGCAGCACGGTATTGAGAAGAATAGCGACGAGCCAAGGATTAGTTAACATAGTATCTGGGCAAAGTTTACCTCCCCTATTGTATCGATCGAGTCGATGAAAACTAATCAACCTTATCAACCTCTTTTACTGCGAATTCTGCACGGATTAACAGGAATTGCTCTCATTGCCGCCATGGTTACGGCCTATTGGACCTATGATACTTTTGACGGTCGTTGGTTAAAACTGCCTTTACCAGAATATCGAGAAATTGAAAGTATTCATGGCACTTTTGGCCTCTATACTCTGATTATCTTTCCCGTTTTTGCTATCTATGCTTTTCGTCGGGGCAACAAAAGATTAATTCAAAGTGATTCTCTTAACAAATTAACCCAATTTGGTAAGCCGATTTGGTGGTATAGTCTCCATCGTTTAGTCAATACTTTGATTCTTTTTGCCCTAACTTTTGCCTTGTATAGTGGTCGGATGATGGATTCCGAATGGCTACCAGAAGGGGAATTAAATCACTTTTGGTATTATGCCCATTTGCTCAGTTGGTTAATTATGGCAGTAAGTCTGATCCTGCACCTGCTCATGACTGCTAAAGTGGGAGGGATTCCCCTGTTATTATCTATTCTTAAATGGCGTTTTCGTGAACAAGATAATCCGAAATTATGGTTATCTCAATTACGTCAATGGCGGTTAAATTTGCGTCTAGCTAATACTTTGCAGTGGCTACAATCTCTTAACTTATATAAAATCTTAGAAATTGTTGTTTTATTGGGTATTATAGCGGCTTGGATTGTTCCCAAGTTTGACTAAGCTGTACTGTATTTAAACTGCGTATTGGGAATTTTAGTACAAATGCTCGAATTCCCTGCTATCCTCCTCTCCTATACCTTTTAAACAGGATTTATTATGATTTATTGACCCCGACGAGCGAGAATAATCATCGTCTTTGCTAAGGGAGCAATACGACCAATACGATAGATTTTCTCTACCGATAAATTAGCTTCTGTTAACAGTTTTGTGATAGTTTTGACAGACCAGAATTTAATATGTCCGTGATCCCAAAGAGCGGTAAAATGATCGTCCATCTTACCCGTAGCCGCTAGGGCTAAATTTTTGAGATAACTATGATAGGGAGTGGAGATCAGCGCATATCCCCCCGGTTGCAGCAGATTATAAACGGTCTTAGCGTAATTGCGCGGGGCATAGACGTGTTCTACCACCTCCAAACTAATTAGCAGCGGAAAAGTGCCAAATTTACTAGCCAGATCATCATAGGCGGAGCCAACGTATAGATCAAGTTCAGGATAGGCTTTTTTTGCCTCTGCTATCCCCGATTCGGAAGGATCGCAGCCACTGACTTGAAATCCTTTTTCTGATAACCAATTAGCGATCGAACCGTTGCCACAACCGAGATCAAAAATACGCTTTTCAGGAGGAGCAAGATCGGCAAAAATCTGACTCAGAGAGGGTAGCAAATAAGCGTGGGCAGTCCCACAGCAAGAATTTTGATAATGATAATAATCTGACATATTTTAAAATAGTTAATATGTAAGTATTTTTCGTGGTATAACCACTATCGCAGGGTAATACAAAAAGTAACTTTTGTCAAGGGTTTGGTGAAATTTATTCTTACAGCCCATTGATACGAACTGTTATACTATTTTATCAATATATTGCATATACTATTATCCATGGACATCTTGCAAAAATTAAAAACCTTCTCCTAGGCGAGAAGTCTCCGAGCCATTATTCTCCTAGTTAGAAGTCGTAAACTTAACAGTAATACCCGAATTCTGTTATCAGAAAACTTTAACAACTACCAGAGGGGATCGGAGTATAAATGAACGGTTAAAGAATCTCGATCGCCGGGGATACCGGTAATACAACTACAAATTTGAGTGCCATCATCTAATTCTACCTCGCAAGCGTGACAGGAACCCATTAAACAGCCGGTAGGAATGTCAATTCCTGCTTTTTTGGCCACGTCTAATAATAGTTCTCCCGTTTCCGCTTCTATGATAATATCATCGGGTAAAAAACGCACTGCAATAGTCATAATTTCTCCTTACAAATGAGCAAAAATAGGGTTAAGATTTAAATGTTCTTCCAATAAATTAGCCATATTATCTAGGGTTATTTCTCTTTGTTCACTATAGTTAGCAATTCCCGTAGGCAAAGACAATAAACCGCGACGCTGACGTAGATGATTTAACCAAGTTCTTCGCCAAGAACCATTATCAAAGATACCATGTAAATAACAGCCCCAAATTGACAGAGAATCATTGACAATTCCTAGACTAGCATCTTCCTCGAACATTTTTTGATAACCTGATTCACTTTCCCATTGGCTTATTCCCTGGTGAATTTCGTATCCCATTACTGGTAAACCTGCTTGGGGATAATTAGATAAAACTTGTCGTTGACGGGTAATTTTTTCGGCAGTAATTACCGTTTTTAACGGCAGTAAATTTAAGCCAGCTGCCTCACTGTCGGAACCTTCTCGATGATCAGGATCCAGGATTAATCGCCCTAACATTTGCAAACCACCACAGATGCCAAAGATAATACCTCCCCTTTGGTGATAGGCTTGTAATTGATTAGCCATACCACTTTGATTAAGAGCAATTAAATCAGCAACAGTGGTTTTAGAGCCGGGGATAATTACCCCATCGGGATCACCTAAAGATTCCTGTAATTCTAGATAACGGACATTAACCGTTGCTTCGCCACAGAGAGGGTCAAAATCAGTAAAATTAGCGATATGAGGCAGACGAATGACACTGATATTTAGTTCAGCTTTGGGTTTTTGGGCGGGTCGATCGAGTAAACTAAGAGAATCCTCGGCACTTAAAAAGATATCACTATAGGGAAGAACTCCTAAGACGGGAATTTTTGTATAATCTTCTAGCCAAGTAATCCCCGAATCTAAGAGGGATTTTTGTCCGCGAAATTTATTGATCACAATACCTTTAATTAAAGCTCTTTCCTCCGGTTCTAATAATTCTAACGTACCGACGACGTGAGCAAAAGCCCCCCCGCGATCAATATCCACCACTAAAATAGTAGCGGCATCGAGATATTTAGCCACCCGCATATTAGTTAAATCGCGATGTTTGAGATTTATTTCCGCCGGACTTCCCGCACCTTCACAGACAACTAGATCAAATTCTGTTGATAATTTAGCTAAAGATTCTTTAATTGCTTGCCAACCTTGCTCAAAATAATTCTGATAATAATCCACTGCCGTGGTGACACCCACAGCCTTGCCTTTAATAATCACCTGAGAGGTCATATTTCCCTGGGGTTTTAATAAAATTGGGTTCATTTCTACCCGGGGAATTGTCCCCGCGGCCCATGCTTGCACCGCCTGAGCGTGACCCATTTCTCCCCCTCCGGCGGTAACATAGGCATTAAGGGCCATATTCTGACCTTTAAAGGGTGTTACCTGCCAACCTTTCCGGTTGAATAAACGACATAAAGCCGCAGTTAAAAAAGATTTACCCGCGTGGGAGGTTGTCCCCACTACCATAATTGCTTTCATCTAGTTTTTTTATTGAGTATTTTCAGTGAACAGTAATCGGTAAACAGTAATCAGTTGATACTAAATCCGTTGAGTATATGCTACTTATAAGGACAGGCACTCATGCAAGAGGCTAATAACTGAAAACTCACATCTGATAACTGATAACTGATAACTGACTCCCGACTCCTGACACCATTAAAAAGAAAACCAACGTTGCAGAGCATTTAAAAATCTTTGCCAGAAAGTGGGTTGAGGGAAAAGGTCCCCTTGGGGTTGCCATTTTTCTATTAATTTCCTCCCCAAAGGAGTGAGACGAAAACTATCGGTTATCCCCTGTCCATCTACTTCTCGCCGCAAAATTCCCACTTTAATCAACCAGAGAAGATAGCTTTCCGCTGCTGCTTCCGTCAGCAGTCTGGAAGTATAACCTTTTTCTAAACCTCCAGCACCCGGAATGCTTAAAAGTGATACACTTCGCTCCAGCATAGCCGCAAATAAGGTGACACGGAAAGGAGAACAACAGAGGGCGCGTTGGGCCCTAGTGATGGTAGCATCAGGATAATTGATGGCGGTAACGGTGGGAGTCGATAGGCTCATAGATTCCAGTCGTTTAGCTATTGATAAACTCATTGTTACATTAATTCTGTCTCAACCCCTGTCAACCCCAATCATCGATAGAATAGGGATGAAGTGTTAAGTAGCTTGAGTGTTTATGCAGTCTCCCGAACCGTTCGATACTAAATATACCCCAGAGGAAGTGGAAGTGGAAATCGAAACCGACGATTTTTCCCCCGTTGATACCCCGGTTAGTTTCGCTGCCACCCTCGAAAAAGTGAAAACTTGGTACGGCAGCCTGTCCACACCGGCACAGGTAGTCGTAGCAGTGGCGGGGGTTTTTGTGGCTCTTTCGATTTTAACGGCGATTTTACGGCTAGTTAGCGCAGTTTTAAGCGCTTTAATCCTCGCTGCTATCGTTTATCTCATCTATCGTTACATCCTCAAACCGAAAGTTTAGTCGGCTATGCACATTTTCTGTTCAATGTCAAGAGTTTAATTGATAAAAAAAATTTATGGAAGAAGCGGACACCAGAGATATCTTAGGGGAAAATGTGGCTAAGTTGGGATTGGCCCAGATTCAGCGTCATCTATTTCTCTGCTGCGATCAGACTAAGCCAAAATGCTGTGACAAGCAAGAAGGGTTAGAAGTGTGGGATTATTTAAAGAAGCGGTTAAGTGAATTACAACTCGATCGCCCTAGCGCCGACCGTCCGGGTTGTGTTTTTCGCACTAAAGCCAACTGTTTGCGGGTTTGTAGCCAGGGACCGATTTTATTAGTGTACCCGGAAGGGGTCTGGTATGGAAGGGTAAACAAGGAAGCGATCGAAAGAATTATCCAAGAACACCTAATCGGTAATCAAATCGTCACCGAATATGCCTTCCTTCGCCACGATTTACCGGCAATTTCTCTGAACTGTCCAGAAGAAGAACCCGAAACAATAGAGGAAAACAGCGTTAAAACTAACTGAAACACAATTAACTACACATATCTAACTACCTGTTGCCTCTTGCCTATCGATCCTTTGTCCGTCTCCATTCCCCCAACCCTGCAGCGTGGAAAATAGCGATGAAAGAGATCAACAAAGACAACAAACAACTTTTACTCATCGACGATGACCCAAATTTAATACTTTTGGTGAAGGATTATCTAGAGTTTCGTGGTTATAGGGTGACAACCGCAGAAAACGGTCCCGAGGCCCTAGAAATCCTCGAACGCGGGGCAAATACTGCCAAAGCAAGGGAAATCCCCGATATGATTATCTGTGATCTGATCATGCCGGAAATGGACGGTTATGCCTTCCTCGAAAAAATTCGTCAGGACAGTCGTTTTAGTGGCATTCCCGTGATCTTTCTCTCCCCTGAGGGGGACAGTCAGGACAAGGTAACAGGTGTAACCGCCGAGGCCGATTTTTATATGGTCAACCCCTTTGAACCAGAAGAATTAGTGGCCCGGGTGGAGTCTTTCCTCAAACAAGCAGGCCGGTTGCCGAAACGCACCTCCCGCCACCATTCCTCGGATGTCACCCCTGTTCAAGTCCAGGGTAATGTGGAATTAACCCCAACGGAGTTAAAAGTAGTACAATTGGTCGCCCAGGGCCTGGCTAATCGGGAAATCGCCGCAAAATTCAATGTTAGTCAACGGACAATCGAAAGTCATGTGTCGAATATGCTTCATAAAACCGGTCTTCATAATCGCACGGAATTGACCCAATGGGCGATCGAAAGTAATAAGCTGTTCACTATCTAGAGCTTGCTGAAAAACTTTTTTAGCATACCCTCAATAGTCAACAGCTTATCAGGGGTTAGGTCAGGTGATTGTCAACTCACCTTTTTTTGGCATTAAAAATCCCTGAGATTGTCCTGGGCTGCTAGTTGCGATCGCTCTTTTTCCATGGACAATTCCGTTTCCAATTCTTTGCTGAGGAAATAGTTGAGGAAAGTTCGGATAATAGCGATGAGGGCGAGTTGTGCCAAGGCTTCTATAGTAGGTGTGACGGTGGTAGCCACGATGTCTCCACCTAACTGAAACTCTAGGGCTAAAGATAGCCAAGTACCGAAACGAATGCGAATTTGATTGAAGGAAAAAGGGGGAAGACTGCGACGGTGACGATGAGACTGCCAAGCTAATTGTAGGGTTTTAATTAATCCGATCACCACACAAGCGATCGAAATACTTTCTAGGCAAAACTTGATGATTGCCACCGCAGAGATCAAGCCTGTTTCTAACGTTGCTAAAAATTCCATACCCAACAGATATCCTCTTATGGGATTATCCGATAAACCGACCTACCATCTAAGGAAGTTTCTCCAATGGCAGTTAGAACAGGTTTCTCGCCTGTTCTAACCTCTGACTGACTTAAGCCGGTCTTCCCTCCACCACCTTATCGATTAAACCGTAGGCGACAGCTTCCTCGGCGGAGAGGAAATAATCGCGGTCCGTGTCTTTTTCGATGCGTTCGATGGTTTGTCCGGTGCGATTAGCCATAATTTCGTTTAATTGCTGGCGAATACGCAGGATTTCCTTAGCTTCAATGTCGATATCCGTCGCTTGCCGGCGCCCAGTTCCGCCCATGGGTTGGTGAATCATAATCCGCGCATGGGGAAGGGCGAGACGCTTACCCGGACTACCGGAAGCCAGTAAAAATGCCCCCATGGAGGCCGCTAATCCCACACAGATAGTCACCACTTCCGCTTTGATGTACTGCATGGTGTCGTAGATGGCCATACCGGCGGTAACGGAACCCCCCGGCGAGTTGATATAGAGATAGATGGGTTTAGTGGGATCTTCCGAGTCGAGATAAAGCATTTGGGCCACAAGGGCATTGGCTAACCCGTCGGTGACTTCTTGCCCCAGAAAAAGAATGCGTTCCACCGAAAGACGGCTGTAAATGCTAATCCACTGTTCGTATTGGCTACCCGGCAGACGGTAGGGAACTTTTGGCACACCGATAGGCATAATTGGTAACAACTCCTGCTAATTTGTAATAAATCTTAACTAACTTGGGCGAGGGGTTTTGGTAGTTCCTTGCGACTTTCGAGAACGCGATCGATTAATCCGTAGTCTTTCGCCTGTTGTGGGGTGAGATAGAAGGTGCGATCCATATCTTTCGCCAGTTTTTCGGTGGTTTGACCCGTATTTTTCGAGAAAATTTCCAACATCGTCTGTTTGTTGGCGATTACCTCCTTGGCACGAATCTGGATATCGGTGGCTTGTCCCTGGGCCCCGGTGCGATTTTGGTTGAGAACAATGGTAGCGTGGGGTAAGGAGGCGCGAAAACCCTTGGTTCCTGCGGAAAGAATCATCGCGGCAGTTCCCATGGCCTGTCCGATACAGATAGTATGAACGGGAGGTTTAATGTAGTTGAGGGTGTCACAGATGGCGAAAGCTTCGGTTTCGTAGCCGATCGCGTCGCCAGTGTACCAGGATGTGCCGGTAGAGTTGATATAGAAGAAAATCGGTTTTTCGGGATCGTCAAATTGCAGGTAGAGCAGTTGGGCGATAATTAATTCCGTCACGTCCACCCCGACATTGCGCTTGACATCATCGGAGGAAAATAAAGGCAACCCCAGATAGACAATTCTCTCTTTGAGCAGGAGAGATTCTAAGTCTGGTGGTGGTGTCCGATAGGCTGCATCCCCATAATAGGCAGTTTGTACCGCTTTAATCACTGAGTTCATCGAGTTTTTCCGTCATACACAGTATCCTGCTTTTGATTTTAACGTAATCAGGTTGACCGATCGGCAAAAGTGTAGCGGTGGTTTGCCTTCTCCCTGCTTTAACAACTTCTGCTGTTCACCAGTAGTAACAAGCAGATTTCTAGTCGATAATTAGGGCAATTTTCCCCGTCACCGAACCAGTTTCTAGCAATTGATGGGCGCTGATAGCTGCCGCTAAAGGGAAGGTTTGGGAGAGATGAATGGTTAACTTTTTCTCGTCAATTAAACGCGCCCCTTGTCTGAGAATTTCTGTTTGATATTTTTGCGCTTCTGGCAGTCCCATCAAAGCCGGGGTTAACATTAATTCTAAACTAATCCGCAAATTGCGATCGCGGGCTTCCTTCCAGCTGCCCGTAGGTTCCAAAATCGTCACCATATCGCCGTACACTCGCACCGCTCGGCAAGTTTGCCTAAAAGTTTCCCCTCCCACCGTATCAAAAGCGATATCTACTCCTTTCCCTGCGGTTTCTTGAAGTATCGCCGCGACAAAATCGGTTTGTTTGTATAAAATCGGGTAATCTGCCCCTAATTGCCGCACTAAACGCTCTTTATCGCTATTTCCCACCGTTGTATAAACTTTAGCCCCTTTCAGTTTCGCCAATTGAATCGCAACATGACCAACACCCCCGGCCCCGCCATGGATAAGTACGCTTTGTCCCGACTGAAGACGGGCGCGATCGTAGAGTGCTTCCCAAGCGGTGATTAAAACCAAAGGTACAGCGGCCGCCTCAGCAAAAGAAAGAGATTTCGGCTTGTGAGCCAGATAATCCGCCTCGATTAGGGCATATTCAGCATAATTTCCCGTGCCAGCCCTGCCCAGTCCGCCGCTACAAAAGTACACTTCATCCCCGGGGCGAAAATCCTGCACCGCCGACCCAACGGCCTCGACAATTCCCGCCCCGTCACAGCCCAAAATGGCTGGCATTTGCTCGGGGTAAAAAGTGCCGCGTTTACGAATTTTTGTATCAATAGGGTTGACACCAGCCGCTTTTAATGCTACTAAAACCTGATGCGGTTGACTAATTTTCGGGGTGGGGACTTGCTGAAGTTGCAGCACATCCACGGCGGTCATGAGGATAGCTTTCATTCTATCTATTCGGGATTAACCCACATTAACGTCTGGCCAAATTCTACCGGTTCACCGTTAGCGACGGCGATTTCGACGATTTGCCCGGCCACTTCCGCTTCGATTTCGTTCATCAACTTCATCGCTTCGATGATACAGACCGTTTGTCCGACCCGGACTCGATCGTTTTTTTCCACGAAAGAGGGTTCATCGGGAGCGGGAGCGCGATAAAAAGTGCCGACCATGGGAGAGGTAATCGCCAGCCATTTTTTATCAATAGCGGCGGCCGCGGGTTCGGGAGTGGGGGTTTCTGGGGCCGGGGTGGGACTGGCGGCTACCACTGGAGGGGCGACCGGGGCCGTCACCACCGGCAAGGGAGCGGGGAGAGGCCCAAGGGCAGTATTAACGGTTTCTTTGCGGATATTTAGCTCCAAATCTGCACTTTTTAGGCTAAATTCACTGATATCCGTTGCTGCCAATGTTTTGATCAGTTCTCGAATTTCGTTGTAATCAATAGTCACCGCTCTGAAATCCCCTCGCAAATAAAAAGCAACAAATCCAAATTCGCACCCACCAAACCGCCGATTTTTCCCATCTAGCGGCTAAGTTTTGGGAAACAGGCTCAGAAACACTGGCTTTAGTCCTAAACCCGTCCCTAAGCCCTCATTTCTGGGCTTCTCATCACAATTATTCCCGTCCCAGATAGGAACCATCCCTGGTATCCACTTTAATCCTTTCACCGATGGAAATAAACAGGGGAACCATCACCTGCGCTCCCGTTTCTACGATCGCCGGTTTCGTGCCACCGGTGGCCGTATCTCCCTTGACTCCCGGATCCGTATCGGTGATTTCCAAGATTACCGAGGTGGGCAATTCCACATCTAACACTTGCTCATTCCAAAAGAGAATATTAACTTCCATTCCCTCTTTCAGATACTTGGCTTGATCGCCCATCTGTGCCGGGGTGAGAGTTGCTTCCTCAAAAGTCTCCATGTCCATAAAGACAAACTGATCGCCTTCTTTGTAGGTGTGCTGCATGGTGCGCTTTTCGATCGTGGCTGAGGGCAAGGTTTCCCCCGCCCGGAACGTCCGTTCTACCACGTTGCCGGTCTGGACATTTTTTAACTTGGTTCGCACGAAGGCCGATCCCTTACCCGGTTTGACGTGCAGGAATTCCACCACCCGCCAGACAGAGCCATCGATCTGGATGGTTGTGCCACTCCGAAAGTCGTTACTCGAAATCATGAAATGCTGTTTAGGCCAAGAAAGATCAACATTCCATTTTACATACTCGCCGTACCGAAAAAAACTTTTTTATGGGAATTTGTCTGAATTGAAGCGCGGTGGACTAACCTAGGGGCAGCAGCTAAAAGTAAGTTAGAATTAATTGACTGACTGACATCTGAGAAGCGATATCAACCATGACGGGTGTGGACTTACAGCAATTATTACTAGAAAAATGGGGTCGTTCCTACGATATCCAGCTACGACGCATCAAAGATAAGGTTCATGTCCAGGTAATGTGGAAATATCTCGAACAAGCTTCTTTTCCCCTCTCCGAGTCTGAATATCTGGAACATCTCAATGCGATCGCTAATTATCTCCACGAATGGGGTGGTGTTAGTCAATTTCAAGCTTTTATCCGCGAAACCCGCGAGCGTCCCCGTCTCGGTAAAGCGGTTAGTCTGCCCCTAGACCTAGGTGAAAGGGCATCGGAATGGCTGCTCAGTGATCAGTGATCAGTTATTACAATTACATCATCGAAATTTGTGGGTATTATTCAAATATACTAGCATTACTGGGATGATTGGATTTTACTAACATTGAGAATACTTAAACCAATGATCTTATCCGCTTGATAACGAATAATCACATCATTATCTGTTAATTCGCTATCATCCGCAGGTAAAGATGGTTGATAAAAATTAATATACAAAATATCTGCTTTTGCATCATAAGCTGTCCAAAAATCTTGCTGAGGCAGAGCGTGAATCATCTTGGCGAAGTTAAGATAAGATTGAATATTAATGCTAGTTATGGCCATATTTGTTTCCTCTTGGTTAATTCACAAAGAAGACGGGTTAAATAAGCAGTAATAATAAATCCCTCATCTAATAATTCTCGATAAACAACGATTAGATATTTTCCAGAAACTATTTGTTTAACTGCCAACAATTCCTGCTGGTTTCCTACTAGGATTTTCTCAGGATAGCGGATGGTTTCCAATATCTCCGCTTGATACGATACTAATTCACTATGTCCACTGATAATGTGTTTCCATCTCTCCTCTGTCAGACGAATTAAAACCCCATTCTGAGAAGTTGTATGGAGATTCATAGGTTCCGATTTAGTGCAAATAGACCTTTAAACCACACTTTCAACCTGATGAACCTTATTCCACCGTGACACTTTTGGCTAAATTGCGCGGCTGATCCACGTCTAAACCGCGACGAGCCGCGATATGATAGGAGAGCAATTGTAGGGGAATTACCGTTAAAATTGGCGATAATAATTCCTCAACTTCTGGCACATACAACAAATCATTAAAGACTTTTGGTGCTTCCGTATCGCTATCGGCAACTACTCCCAATAATCGCGCATCCCTTGCTTTTGCTTCCTGTGCATTGGAGAGAACTTTATCATAAACTACCCCCGGCATCGCAATCGCTACTACGGGAACTTTTGCATCTAAAAGCGCGATTGGTCCGTGTTTCATTTCTCCGGCTGGATAGCCTTCGGCATGAATATAACTGATTTCTTTGAGTTTTAAGGCCCCTTCTAAGGCAATGGGGAAATTAATCCCCCGTCCCAAGAAAATAAAGTCTTGGGTGTCATTAAATTCATGGGCCAATTCTTCGATCGCTTTTTCCTGTTTTTCTAAGACAGTTTCGATCAACCTTGGCAGCGATCGCATTTGATTAATAATTTGCTCGATTCTCTCTAAAGACAAAGTTTGACGACGATAGGATAAATCCAAAGCTAAGAGATAAAAACCCAATAACTGGGCGGTAAAACTCTTAGTTGCGGCCACCCCGATTTCGATCCCCGCTTGGGTATTAATAATCTGATCGACCATTTGTGCTAGGGTACTTTCGGGGCGATTAGTAATCCCGATAATCCGGGCCTGATATTTTTTTCCTAATCCTAAACGACGCTGTTTTTCTGTTTCCAACGCCGCTAAAGTGTCGGCTGTTTCCCCCGATTGCGTCACCCCGATGGTTAAAGTATTGGGCATCAGGGGGGTGGGTGCATAGCGAAATTCCGAGGCGTACTGTACTCTTGTGGGAATACCTGCCAACTGCTCAATCAAGTATTTACCGACTAAACTGGCGTGCCAACTGGTTCCACAGGCTAAAATCTGAATATGTTCTAAATTATCGTAAATTTCTTCAGAAAAATTAATATTTATCGGGTTGACATTATCCCCATTTTGTGCTGTCCAATGGGGATGCAGATAGGTCCCTAAACAGTCGCGCACCACTCCTGGTTGTTCGTAGATTTCCTTGAGCATGAAGTGACGATAACCCTGTTTTTCTACGGTGGTCGGACTCCAATCGAGGACTCTGGGGCTTTTACGGACTCTTTTTCCCTCAAAATTATAAATTTCTACTCCCAAGGGTGTTAAGCGAGCGATTTCGCCATTATCCAAGGACAGCACCGCCCGGGTATGGGGAACCAAAGCACTGACATCGGAGGCACAGAAAAACTCCCCCTGACCAAAACCGATGATTAAAGGGGCGTGTTGCCGCACGACAATCAATTCATCGGGATAATCGGGACTAATTACCGCTAGGGCAAAAGCACCCTCTAAACGTTCAATTGCCTTTAAAACTGCCTTGAGGAAAGGACTCACCCCCAAGTCTTCTTCATCGCTAGGTTTGGGTAAATAACTGGCGATTAGATGGGGAATAACTTCTGTGTCGGTTTCTGAGTCAAATATACAGCCTTTTTCCTTTAATTCTGTTCTTAATGCCTGAAAGTTTTCGATAATGCCATTCTGTACCACTGCCACCCGTTGACTGTTATCGGTGTGGGGATGGGCATTACTTTCTACGGGTTTGCCGTGGGTTGCCCAACGGGTGTGACCGATGCCAATTTGGGAGGGATTAACTTCCTGTTCTAATTTTTCCCGCAGATTGTAGAGTTTTCCCTGGGCGCGGACTCGATGTAATTCACCTTCGAGAATTGTGGCAATCCCTGCCGAATCATAACCCCGATATTCCAAACGTTCCAAACCAGCTAGGAGAATATCGATCGCTGTTTGGGTTCCGATATAGCCAACAATTCCGCACATTCTTTCGCTCACCCCATTTAGGCTAAGTCCGATCTATTCTATCGCAAGCGTGGCGCTTGTTTGCTTAGAGCCTAAAGACGCAGGGGTAAGGGTAAAGTTTCCCCTATAGGAGAGTGGGGTGTGGGGAGAATAAATAAAAGCAATATAGATCACTCAGCAGCACACTTTGTTCTTTTTGTCAAAAAAACTTTCTCTTTGCAACAAAACTACACAATTAATTGATCAACGGGTTGGCTTAAAAAAGGCTCTTTAACTGCCATTTATTGCTGTTGCTGAATAGGTGAGTGTAGATTTAGCAAGGGTTTTCAGGATCACCAGACAGCTAAAAACCCTAAAAAGCACAGAAAAACCCATCATTTCATACCGCGAAATTATACCATAATCGCTGGAAGTATTGCAACCTCGTAAACAAATGAGAATTATTTTCAATAAATTCTTAAGAAAAGGTAAATATTGCGAAATGTAAATTCAAATATTCTCAACTATTAACGCTTGTTTGATATAAAAAACTTATAAAAGATAATTAAGTAGGTGGGTGGAATTAAATATAAGATGAACGTAGAACGTAGGTTGGGTTGAAGCATGAAACCCAACCCCCGCACGGGTTACGCTACCGCTAACCCATCCTACAAATAATTGTGCCTACCTACCCAACTTCACGGCAGGTTAATGGTAAGTATTCAAAGTTAATCGGTCTGATTTTCCCCTGAGTAAGGAAGATTTATCGAAACTATCACAAACAGTGCTAACCCATGAATCATATTTTTTCTGCTATTGATTTTCAGGCAATTAAAAATCACCCTAACTTTAAGGAAGACAGCGTTAGAGAAGTGATTATTTTACCTCTTTTAACAAGTTTGGGCTACCAAGAGGATAATATCGAAAGAAGTAAAACCCTACGGCATCCCTTTTTAAAGGTTGGCAGTAAAAAACGTCCGATAAATTTAATTCCTGACTATGTTCTCAAAGTTAATCAAAGTTATGCTTGGGTATTAGAGGCTAAAAAACCAACGGAAAATATCTACGAAGGTGATTCAGTAGAACAGGTCTATAGTTATGCCACTCATCCTGAAATCAGAAGTAATTATTTTGCTCTTTGTAATGGCCTAGAATTTAGTTTATTTAAGACCCTCGATACCAGTACACCTATCTTATATTTTTCTCTTGATGCAATTGCCGATAGTTGGCAAGAGTTGACCCAGTATTTAGCCCCAGATAGATTTCAAGTGGGGAAAAGTTTTAGTTATCAAAGCCATTCCCCAATCAGTCGCAAAACTTTTGACTACTCAAGTCGTCCCTTATTAGAACCAATTGAGGTAAAAAAACAACAAGCTAAAAGACATTTTGGTGTTCATGGATATTTTACTAAACAAGCATGGAATGTGGTGGCAGAATATATTAAAAACTTTAGTCAACCGGGAGATGTCATTCTTGATCCTTTTGGCGGTAGTGGAGTGACGGCAATTGAAGCTTTAATGAATAACCGCAAAGCGATTAGTATTGATATTAACCCTCTGGCTATTTTTCTTGTTAATTCTTTAATTAGTCCCGTTGATTTTGATGATTTAAGTCAGGCTTTTGAACGAGTTAAATTAGCCTACCAAGAGCGAGAACCGCAAACCAAAGAGGAAATAACAAAGATTCTCAATACCTATCCTTATCCCCAAGGTTTGAAACTGCCTAAAGGTTCTGATGTGGCTACTGTTGAACAGTTATTTAGTAACAAACAATTAGCTCAACTAAGTTTATTAAAACATTTGATTAAACAAGAACTAAACGAGAATGTTAGAGAGTCTTTATTGTTAGTTTTTTCCAGTACAATCAATAAGTATAATTTGACTTTTCATTACACAAGAAGTGCGGCGGGGGGTGATAGTTCTGTATTTAGATATTATCGCTATAGAATTGCTCATGAACCTGGAGAAATGCCCTTAATAAAAATTTATGAAACTAAATTTAAAAAACTTGTTGCAGCTAAACAAGAAATGGAGTTTTATGTTAATAAAAACACCATCAACTATGCCAAAATTGTTAAAGGAACAGCGACAGACTTAAATTTTATTGAAAATGAAAGCGTTGATTATATTTATACCGATCCTCCCTACGGAAAGAAAATTCCCTACTTAGATTTATCAATAATGTGGAATGCTTGGTTAGATTTAGAAGTGACGGAAAAGGACTATCAATTAGAAGCTATTGAAGGTGGAACAATCCAAAAAAGTAAACAGGAATATAATCAATTAATTGCCCAAAGTATTCGAGAAATGTATCGGGTTTTAAAATTTGAGCGATGGTTATCCTTTGTCTTTGCTCACAAAGATCCTGAGTTTTGGCATTTAATTTTAGATACGGCAGAAAGTTGCGGATTTGAGTATGTGGGAGCAGTGCCACAAAAAAATGGACAAACGAGCTTTAAAAAGCGGCAAAATCCCTTTACAGTTTTATCAGGACAGTTAATTATTAATTTTCGGAAAGTTCCCACTCCCAAAGCGGTAATGAAAGCTAACTTAGGCATGGATATCACCGAGATTGTCATGCAAACTGTTGAAGGAATTATTGCTAAAAATGATGGGGCAACCCTAGAACAAATTAACGATGAATTGATTATTAAAGGTTTGGAATTAGGGTTTTTAGATTTACTAGCCAAGGAGTATTCAGACTTGACTCCAATTTTGTTAGATAATTTTGATTATGAGGAAAAGACTGAATTATATACCATCAAAAAAGATAGTAAGTTTAAGTCAAAAATCGATGTTAAATTGAGAATTAAATACTATTTGATTAGCTATTTGAGAAGGATGGAAAGAGATAATAAAAGCTCTAGTTTTGATGATATTGTTTTTAATATATTACCTCTGTTAAAAAATGGCACAACTCCCGAAAATCAGACGATTCTAAGCGTCCTCGAAGATATTGCCCAGAGAGTTGGTGATGATAACTGGCGCTTAAAACAAGAAGGACAATTGAGTTTATTTTAAATCCAGTGGCAGCACACTTTTTTCTTTTTGTCAAAAAAACTTTCTCTTTGCAACAAAACTACACAATTAATTGATCAACGGGTTGGCTTAAAAAAGGCTCTTTAACTGCCAGTTGTTGCTGTTGCTGAATAGGTGAGTGTAGATTTAGCAAGGGTTTTCAGGATCACCAGACAGCTAAAAAGCCAAAAAAGCACAGAACATACCATCACTTCATACTGCGAAATTATACCATAATCGCTGGAAGTATTGCAACCTCGTAAACAAATGAGAATTATTTTCAATAAATTCTTAAGACAAAGATAAATATTGCGAAATGTAAATTTAAATATGCTCAACTATTAACGCTTGTTTGATATAAAAAACTTATAAAAAGTGGTAATTTTTACTGACTGATAACTGATTACTGAGACAAACTTTACACAGGAATGACAACTGCTGTTAAAGCGGCAGTAACCGCGTCCATCGGTTGATTACCGTCGATATGGTTAAGAGTCCCCTTTTGACCGTAATAATCTAAAACGGGGGCAGTTTGGTCGATATAAACCTGTAGGCGACGGGCGATGGTTTCTTTAGTATCATCTTGACGACCCCGTTGCATGAGACGCTCAATTAAGACCGTATCTGGTACAGCCAAATTAACCACAAATGTGTAACTATCGGCCAATTCTTCCAGTAATGCGTCTAAAAAGCTCGCCTGTGCCACCGTGCGGGGAAACCCATCAAGAATCCAACCCTTAGCACTGTCAGGCTGTTTTAAACGTTCCTGAATTAAACCTAATAACAACTCATCGGGGACTAATTCGCCCTTTTCCACATAAGCTTGTGCTTGTTGACCAAGTTCTGTCTTCTCTGTAATTGCTTGACGTAAAATTTCACCGGTAGAAATATGGGGAATCGTCAGAGATTCCGCTAATTTTGCCGCTTGGGTACCTTTTCCCGATCCGGGCGGTCCCAAAAATATCACACCGATCCGTTTGCTCATGGGATTAAATATAGGGTTTTAAGGGAAAAAATAACCAGTAACCGCTAAAAGGTCACTGGCTAACTATCTAACTACTGTTTAATCATGCCCTCATAGCGTTGAGAGATGACATAGGTTTGAATTTGTTTCGCCGTATCGATCGCCACCCCCACCAGAATTAACAGGGAAGTTGCCCCCAAACCGCGAAAAGTGGTGACACCGGTGGCGCTTTCTACTACAGTCGGCACAGTAGCCACCAAACTTAAAAAGAGAGCGCCCAAAAGGGTGAGACGATTCAGCACCCCTTCCAGATAATTAGTAGTAGCGGTCCCCGGTCGAATCCCCGGAATACTGGTCCCCATTTTTTTCAGGTTTTGGGACATATCCTTGGGGTTAACGATCAGGGAAGCGTAGAAGAAACTAAAACCGAGAATTAGTAAGCTATAAAAAGCCACATAACCCCAACTATCGGGACGCAGGGCATTAACCAACTGAACTAAAACCTGACCGACCGGGTTATCCGTGGGTAAAGCTTGCACCAATTGGAAAGGTAAGACCAACACTGCCGAGGCGAAAATAATCGGCATCACGCCCCCTTGATTGAGTCGTAGGGGTAGATAACTGGTTCTTTCCCGATAGAGACGACGACCCACCTGACGACGGGCAGAAACAATAGGAATCCGACGGGTTCCTTCCTGAACAAAAACAATGCCGATAATCATCACCAAGAAAACCAGCAAGAGAATCACCACTTGAGCGATCGCTTGTCGGCCACCCTGTTGGGCAAAAGTAATTGTATCACCGAGGGTTTTTGGTAAAACAGCGACAATGTTGACAAAAATCAGCAAAGATGCTCCATTTCCCAGACCGCGTTCTGTGATCAGTTCCGAAATCCACATCACGAACATAGAACCCGCCACTAAAGCGAGAACCGTAGCAGCGATCGAGGGTAAAGTTCCGGCCACAACGCCGTTAGCCACCAATAAACCGAGAGTAATACCGATACTTTGAATAATTGACCAACCAAAGGCAATATAACGGGTAATTTGGGCAATTTTTCGCCGTCCTGCCTCTCCTTCATTTTTCTGTAAATCTTCCAAAGAAGGAAGGGCAGCGGTGAGCAGTTGCACGATAATTGAGGCGTTGATATAGGGAAGAATGCCGAGGGCAAAAATCCCTAACGTCGATAATCCTCCCCCGGTGAACAGGTCAAGGATTCCCAAAGCGGCGTTACTTTGAATAATTTCTGCTAATCTTGCCCGATCCAAACCGGGTATCGGTACAAACATCCCAAAACGGAGCAGAATCAGTAAACCCAATGTAATCAACAAGCGACCGCGTAAACCGGCCGCCTGTGCCATTTGCATAAACGTTTCCTGTGCCGTGGGAGCCTTATCACGACTAACGACCATTAACAGTTACCTCTAGTGCAGTTTTTTTATGGGAAAAAGTAATCGAGGGGGAAAACTTTCTCGATTTTTTTAAGATTTCCCCTGTGTTTATTATGATATAGCAATCCGGTCTTGGGGATTGGGTGTTAGGGGTTGGGTGTAGGGTGTAGGGTGTGGGGTGTAGGGTGTGGGGTGTAGGGTGTGGGGAGAACAAAGCTGCCCTTTACCTTTTGCCTTTTGCCTTTTGCCTTTTGCCTTTTGCCTTTTATCTCCTGTCTCCGTTAAATTTCTTCCCAAGTACCTTGAGCGGCGGTAATTTTCTCTTTAGCACTATTGCTAAAAGCGGCGGCCTTCACCTTGAGGGGAACGGTAATTTCACCATCACCCAAAACTTTTAAAGGACCGTCGTTGCTGGTGAGAATGTTAGCTTTTAGCAGACTTTCTAGGGTAACTTCCGTATTAGCGGGTAAAGAAGCTAATTTTTTCAGATTAACAATCGTGTATTGACGGGGGTTAACCAAAGGAAAATGCTTTAATTTGGGAACCCGACGATAGAGGGGCATTTGTCCCCCCTCAAAACCGGGACGAGTCCCCGTCCCAGAGCGAGATTTTTGTCCGCGCATTCCCAGACCGCAACTAGCGCCCTGGCCGGCCGAGACACCCCGTCCCACACGACGACGGCGTTTAGTGGACCCCGGTTGGGGGGCGATTTCGTGGAGTTTCATGGTGATTTCTTTATGTGTACAAATGTTCTACAGATACGCCTCGATCCTTGGCCACTTCCGAGAAAGTGCGGAGAGTTTCCAGGGCGTTAACGGCGGCTCTAGCGTTATTGAGGGGGTTATCGCTACCGAGTTGTTTAGCGAGGATATTTTTCACCCCAGCTAATTCTAAAACGGTACGGACAGCACCCCCGGCAATAACCCCAGTCCCCGGAGCCGCCGGACGCATAAGCACCTGAGCGCCACCGGAAGCGCCCCGGGTGAGGTGAGTGATGGAACTAGCCTTAGTTAAGGAGACTTCAATTAGTTGTTTTTTACCATCGGCCACGCCTTTACGGACGGCCCCGATAACGTCTCCTGCTTTGCCGACTCCCACTCCCACCTGGCCGTTTTCATTACCGACCACGACGATGGCCCGGAAGCTGAGTTTTTTACCACCCTTAACCACTTTACTAACCCGGCGGATCTGGATGACCCGCTCTTGCCAAGTGGTTTCTTTTTCTTTTTCGCGGTTGCCTTTGCGACGTTTTGCCATAGTTTTATCAGTGTTGAAAGGATATTTTAGAAGTTTAAGCCGGCTGACCGAGCCGCTTCTGCTAAGGCTTTGACGCGACCGTGATAGAGATTGCCACCGCGATCAAAAACCACTTGTTCGATGCCTCTTTCTAGGGCCCGTTGGGCCACCAGTTTACCCACGGCAGCCGAGGCTTCTTGGGTAGCGGTGGATTCCAATTCCCCGCGCAAGGTGGCCTCTAGGGTAGAAGCGGCCGCGAGGGTGTGTTGGGCTACGTCGTCGATAATTTGGGCGTAGATGTGGTTATTAGAACGAAATACGGATAAACGCGGCCGTTCAGCAGTGCCATTAATTTTGCGACGCACACGCTGGTGACGACGACGGACTGATTCTTTGCGACTAAGTTTCATGGTTTATTTTTTACCTCCTTTACCGCCTTTAGCGCCTTTACCGCCAGCTTTACCAACTTTGCGACGGACAACTTCACCAAGATAGCGAATCCCTTTTCCTTTATAAGGTTCGGGGGGACGAACTTCGCGGATTTTAGCGGCAATGTTACCGACGGCTTCTTTGTCGATGCCACTGACGATAACTTGGGTGTTGTTTTCTACGGCGACGGAAACACCATCGGGCATCTCCATTTCCACCTGTTTACTGTAACCAACAGTAAGAACTAATTTACTACCCTGCGCTTGGGCGCGGTAGCCCACCCCTTGGATATCGAGGCGTTTTTGAAAGCCAGTCGCGACTCCTTCTACCATGTTGGCCACTAGAGTTCTACAGAGTCCGTGGCGTTCTCTGGCAGTACGCGAATCGTCTTGACGGGTAACGAGCAGGGTTTCGCCATCTTTATCGATGGCGACGGCGGTGGGTAGGGTTCTCTGGAGAGTTCCTTTAGGCCCCTTCACCGTCACGGTAGCACCATCGATATCGACGGTGACTTTATTGGGAATAGGGATCGGGCGTTTGCCAATACGAGACATAACAGTTATCAGTTATCAGTTATCAGTTATCAGGGAAGAGTTATCAGTGGGTCAGCTATCGGGTTTAAACTTGGAAAGGCTGACGGCTGATAGCTTATCCTTGTTTACCAGATGTAGCAAAGGACTTCGCCGCCAACGTTTTGTTTACGGGCCTCGCGATCGGTCATAATGCCTTTAGAGGTGGAAACAATGGCGATGCCAATGCCACCGAGGACGCGAGGTAAGTCTTTACTATTGGAATAAACTCGCAGGCCCGGTTTACTGACTCTGGTGAGGGTAGTAATGATCGGTTGACGGTTTTTGCCTTTATATTTGAGGGAAAGCACTAATTGAGATTTAATCCCCTCACCCACTTCCTCAAAGTCAGCAATAAAGCCTTCGTCTTTGAGAACTTGGGCAATACTGCGCGTCATCCGCGTGGTGGGGATTTGAGTAGTGGTCTGCCGAACCGCGCAAGCGTTACGGATGCGGGTCAGCATATCCGAGATGGTATCGTTAGCAGACATGAATTACCTGTTTTTCTCCTAAATTGGGATCAACATCAGTGGTCAGTTATCAGTTATCAGTGGGTCAGTTATCAGATTTGAGTATTAAGTGAGTAGTATTAAATAGCAGGTTCCTGCTGTCTTTTCACTCAATCACTGTTTACTGTTTACTGTTGACTGTTCACTGTTCACTTATTTACCGGTCACTGTTTACTTTTCTCTTGATTGATTTATCTAAAGGGCATTCCCATCTCTTTGAGGAGGGCGCGTCCTTCTTCGTCGTTTTTAGCGGTGGTGATGATTGAGATGTCCATCCCGCGAATTTGATCGATTTTGTCGTATTCAATTTCAGGGAAGATCAACTGTTCACGAATGCCTAAACTGTAGTTACCACGACCATCAAAACTGTTACCACTGATACCGCGAAAGTCGCGAATGCGTGGTAAGGCCAGATTAATGAGACGGTCTAAAAAAGCGTACATTCGATCGCCGCGCAATGTCACCATGACACCCACGGGCATTCCTTCGCGAATTTTGAAGCCAGCGATCGCTTTTTTAGCTCTAGTCACTACCGGTTGTTGTCCGGTGATGGTGGACAGTTCTTCCTTGGAAGACTCCAAAGCTTTGGCATTTTGTGAAGCTTCCCCAAGACCGCGGTTAACAGTAATTTTGATAACTTTAGGTACTTGGTGGATATTGGTATAACCAAATTGTTCTTTCAGTTTCGGAACAATGGTTTCTTGATAGGTGGTTTTTAGTCTTTGGCTCATAGTTTTGCTGCTTACTTTTCCTGGGCTTGGTCAGGAACTAGAATTGATGGGAAACTAATCGATAATTTCGCCAGTTTTCTTCAGTATCCGCACTTTCCGACCGTCTTCGGTAAAGGTATAACCCACCCGACTGGCGATTTTTTTCTTCTCGGAATAGAGCATCACTTTGGAACTGTGAATCGGTGCTTCGTAGGTAACGATTTGACCCGATTCCCCTTCCTGTTGGGGTTTAGTATGTTTGGTGCGGATATTAACTCCCTTGACCACCACGGTGCTTTCTTGGGGTAGGGCCCGTAAAATTTCGCCCACTTTGCCCTTATCGGAACCAGCGATTACCTGAACCACATCCCCTTTTTTAACGTGCATTTTTTGCCTTTGGGGCGGGGTTTGAATGTTTTTCTTACTCATTTTTTTTGACCTCAAAGTGTGAAAAGTTTTAGACTAGCCATCAGCCAATTGCCTTGGTTCTTTTCACTTTGATCAGAGAACTTCTGGGGCTAAGGAAACAATTTTGGTGTAATTTTTATCGCGCAATTCCCGAGCGACCGGACCAAAAACCCGCGTACCTTTGGGATTACCGTCATTATTAATAATCACGGCGGCGTTATCATCAAAACGGATGCTCATACCGCTATCGCGACGGACAGTTTGACGGGTCCGCACGATCACCGCAGTGACCACATCGGATTTTTTCACGGGCATATTGGGGATAGCGTCCTTAACCACGGCGATAATTTTGTCACCGATGCCACCGTAGGTACAGTTACCTGTTCCCAGAACCCGCAGACACATCAGTTTCCGCGCCCCGCTATTGTCAGCGACATTTAAGTAGGTTTGTTGTTGAATCACGGTTTTTACCTAGGTGAAATTTAATTATCGGTTAATATTTCCGCCACTTGCCAACGTTTGGTTTTACTGAGGGGGCGGGTTTCACGAATACGAACTCGATCGCCTTGTTTGGCTTGATTTTCTGGGTCGTGAGCCTTAAATTTCTGGGTTTTCACGACGATTTTGCCGTATTTAGGGTGAGGAGAGCGGTTTTCAATGGCTACCACTACGGTTTTATCCATTTTGTCGCTGACTACTACCCCAACTCTTTCTTTAACTGCCATAGCGGGTTATGCCTCCGGGGTGGACTGGGCTAGTTGGCGCTCCCGTTCTACGGTCAATAATTGGCCGAGACGGTGGCGGGTGTGTTTAAATTCGTGGGTTTTTTCCAAGCGGCGGGTGGCCTGCTGCAAACGCAATTCAAACAGTTTCTTTTTGGCATTGAGGATAGCATCGGCGATTTCCTCATCGCTCATCTTCCTGACTTCGGCGATTTTTGGTAGAGCCATTAGACAAAATCCTCCTCGCGAGTGATAAATTTGGTCTTAATTGGTAATTTTTGAGCCGCTAGGCGCATTGCTTCCCGGGCTACCGGTTCGGCTACCCCGGCAATTTCAAACATAATGAACCCCGGTTTAACCACGGCTACCCAGAATTCGGGGGAACCTTTCCCTGAACCCATCCGAGTTTCTGCAGCCCTTTGGGTGACGGGTTTATCGGGAAAAACGCGAATCCAGATTTTGCCACCCCGACGGATATAACGAGTCATTGCCCGTCTGGCGGCTTCGATTTGACGGGAAGTAATCCAACAGGGTTCGGTGGCTTGCAGGGCGAAATCGCCGAAATTAATCGTATTTCCGCCAGTGGCCAGCCCGCGCATCCGTCCGCGCTGTTGTTTGCGGAATTTTGTTCTTTTGGGACTTAACATGAGCTATTTAGCGATGATAAATATGAGGGATCAGCCTTCGCTGGAGCGATCTTCAAACTGTTGACGGCGACGCTGTTGACGGCGCGGTGCTTGAGCGGGAACGGCGGCGGCAATTTCTTCTTGGCCGGGGATAATTTCGCCCTTAAAGATCCAAACTTTCACGCCTAGAATCCCGTAGATGGTGCTGGCGGTTTTGTAGGAGTAATCGATATCGGCCCGCAGGGTATGCAGGGGAACTCGTCCTTCCCGCACCCATTCAGTCCGAGCGATTTCTGCCCCGTTGAGACGGCCGCTAACTTGAATTTTGATCCCTTTGACTTCGGCCCTTTGCGCCCGTTGGATGGCCTGGCGGACCACACGACGGAAGGAAACCCGTCTTTCTAGTTGTTGGGCGATGTATTCGGCGATCAGGTTGGCATCGGCATCAACGCGAGCCACTTCGATGACGTTAATGCGAATTTGACGCTGGCCACCGAGGGCTTTTTGTAAACCTAGGCGCAGCTGTTCGATTCCCGTGCCACCACGACCGACGACGACCCCGGGGCGAGCGGTGTGGATGGAAATATCTACTTGATCGGCCTTGCGTTCGATGCGAATATCGGCGATACCGGCATTAGCGAGGTTTTTTTCGACGTATTCACGAATGCGGCGATCTTCTTGCACTAATTCGGGGTAACGTTTCGCGTCGGCATACCAGCAAGATTTATGATCTTTGATAACGCCGAGACGAAAACCGAGGGGATGGATTTTTTGTCCCATTGTGGTTTTTTTAGTTAAGGTGATTAGTCTTTGTTGCTAGGAGCGACGGCGACGGTGATATGACAGGTGGGTTTGCGAATTTGGTAGGCGCGGCCTTGGGCCCGGGGTCGAAAACGTTTTAGGGTCGGTCCGCCATCGGCAAAGGCTTGGCTAACCACCAAAGTGGCGGGATCGAGTCCTTCGTTATTTTCGGCGTTGGCAACGGCGGAACGCAGGACCTTCAGGATCGGGTCACAGGCCCGGTAGGGCATGAATTCGAGAATAATTAGGGCTTCCCGATAGGAGCGACCGCGGATCTGATCGAGTACCCGTCTGACTTTCAGGGGTGACATCCGAATATAGCGGGCGATCGCTTTGACTTCGTTAGAGGTATCGATGGTCATTTCAGTTATCAGTTATCAGTTATCAGTTATCAGTTAGGTAGGGTGGGTTAGGCGACGACAACTTATAAGACTTAGTTATTAATTTATCTAGTCGCCGTAACCCACCATCTCATGGTTATCTGAACGCTGACCGGGGGCTGACGGTTTTAAGATAACCGCCCACCGATCTATTTCCGTCCTGCTTTTTTATCGCTCTTGGCGTGGCCGCGGAAGGTGCGGGTGGGAGCGAATTCACCGAGTTTATGACCGACCATCTGCTCGGAAACGTAGACGGGAACGTGCTGTTTGCCGTTGTGAACGGCGATCGTGTGACCGACCATATCGGGAATGATTGTCGAGGCCCGGGACCAAGTTTTAATCACTTGTTTACTGCCCTGGGCGTTGAGTTTTTCGATTTTTTCCATCAGGTGGCCAGCGACAAATGGCCCCTTTTTCAGTGAACGACCCATAATTTTCAGTCAAAAGTAAAGTAATAATTTCTAACCCTGGTTACGACGGCGCACGATCAGATCGCTACTGCGTTTTTTCTTGTTGCGAGTTTTGCGACCGAGGGCGGGTTTACCCCAGGGAGTCATCGGGCCGGAACGTCCGATGGGAGCGCGACCCTCTCCACCTCCATGCGGGTGATCCACTGGGTTCATGACGCTACCCCGAACATGAGGCCGTTGACCGCGGTGACGGGTACGGCCGGCTTTACCGAGACTGATGTTTCTCGCTTCGGCGTTACCGACTTTTCCGATGGTGGCGTAGCATTCACGCCGGATCATGCGGACTTCTTTGGAGGGGAGGCGGATGGTAACATAATCGCCTTCTTTGGCTACCACTTGGGCGAAACCACCAGCGGCCCGCACCATTTGACCACCGCGACCGGGGACGAGTTCGATGTTATGAACTTCTGTCCCTAGGGGGATGCGACTTAAAGGGAGGGCATTACCCACCTCGAAAGGAGCGTTTTCTCCGGCGATGACGGTATCACCAACGCCTAAACCGGCGGGGGCGATGATGTAGCGTTTTTCCCCGTCTTTGTAGAAAAGCAGGGCAATGCGGGCGTTACGGTTAGGATCGTACTCGATCGCCGCTACTGTGGCGGGAATATCCCGTTTATCGCGACGAAAATCGATCATCCGGTAGAGGCGCTTATGGCCGCCGCCCCGGTGACGACTGGTGACGACACCGCGATTATTACGCCCCTGTTGACTGTGTTTGTGGTAAGTTAGGGACTTTTCCGGTTCGGTTTTGGTGATCTCTTTAAAGTCGGAGATGGCCGCCTGCCTTGTCCCGGGGGTTAAAGGTCTAAAAGAACGAATACCCATAGTTTAGTTTTCCGTTATCGGGTTTCTTGGTGGTTATACGTCGGGATAGAGAGCGATCGAGTCGCCTGCTGCCAGGGTGACGATCGCGCGTTTGTATTGGGGTTTGTAACCGAGGAAACGGCCGACGCGTTTTTTCTGACGAGAGGGGCGGCTGGTGTTCACTTTCGTTACTTTCACGTCAAACAGCAGTTCGATCGCCGCTTGAATTTCCGGCTTGGTCGCTTTCAAGGCGACATCGAAGACGTATTTATTTTGTTCTAGGAGCAGGGTGGCTTTCTCGGTCACGATCGGCTTTAGGATCAGATCGGCGAGTTGCCTGGCTTCAGTTTTAAGCACCATAGACCTCCTCAATTTTGGCTAGGGCTGCGGCGGTGGCGATAACTCGATCGGCTAGGATGACATCATAGACGTTGAGACTATCGGCGCGAATAATTTTGAGATTGCAGATATTACGTCCCGATAAATAGACATTTTCGGGAATTTCCGTCAGAATCAGCAGAATTTTTTCCTCTGGACTGGCTCCCCAGCGAGCTAAGGCAGCGGTGAGTTCTTTGGTTTTGGGTTGGGAGAATTGTTCGGCGAAGCTTTCCACCACAATAAAGTTATCGGCCTGGCCGATCAAAGCGGTTCTCAGGGCTAATCTTTTCTCCTTGCGGTTGACCTTAACTTCAAAATCTCTGGGTTTTGGTCCGAAGATGACACCGCCACCACGCCAGAGGGGAGAACGGATCGAACCAGCCCGGGCCCGACCGGTGCCTTTTTGCCGCCAGGGTTTGCGACCACCGCCGCGCACTTCCGAGCGGGTTTTGGTGGAGGCGTTACCTTGACGGGCCGCCGCTAGATGGCTGATGACGACGCGGTGAATTAGGTGTTTGGCGGTTTCGGGTTTAGCGGTTTTCAGTTCCAGTGTGCCTGTTCCCGCTTCTTCCCCTTGCCAATTTTTGACTGTGTAGTTAACCATGGCTTTAATCTTTCCTTGCCCTATTTACCAAACTTCTTGGCGGGGGTGATGTTTAACAGGGTTCCTGGTTTACCCGGGACGGCTCCTTTGATCAGGATCAGGTTGCGTTCGCTATCGATTTTGACCACGGACAATTTGCGGATGGTCACTTGGGTGGATCCGTATTGTCCAGCCATTCTCTTACCCGGGAAAACCCGGCCAGGGGTAGTACCGGCACCGGTGGAACCGGGGAGACGGTGGTTTTTGGAACCGTGGGTCATGTTACCGCGTTTGAAGTTATGACGTTTTTGATAGCCGGAGAAACCTCGTCCGATGGTGGTTCCAGCCACATCGACCAAATCGCCTTCCTGGAAGATGGCGGCGGTAATTTCTTGGCCTAAAGTGTAAGCGGATGCGTCCTCAAGGCGGTATTCGATTAAATGCCGCAGGGGGGAGACTCCAGCTTTGGCTAAATGACCGAGCAGCGGTTTATTGAGGGCTTTTTCTTTGACGGTTTTGTATCCCACTTGGATGGATTCATAACCGTCGGTTTTTTTAGTTTTGACTTGGGTGACGGGACAGGGACCGGCCTGAACGACGGTGACGGGAATGGCGACTCCCGTTTTGTTGTCGAAGATTTGGGTCATGCCCAGTTTTGTACCGAGGATACCGATAGACACGGATTGTTCTCTTTATCTTTACTAGACGACAATCAAAAATAACGTGGCCGTGGCTATAGGAGCGGAAAATATTTTTCCCGCTTTATCAGCCTGCCCAACTTGAATGACTTTTTTGGAGTTATTTAAGCTGGCATCCCGTTAAATTCGTAAGTAAGACTAGACAGGGTTGCTGGTTCTGCCTAGATTGTTGCTGGTCTTTGTTTCTTGAGGACTTAAAGGGTTTATCTTCAGTATCCCGGCGAAGACCGATTGACCAAGGCGGTTCTGCTGGGCAGTGCCTTCAGCACCACCTAAAACCGATTTTGGCCACAATCAAACATCATATAATATTTATGACTTTTTAGGCAAGAGGTTTTTTCAGTCACCAGAAATGATAATATCTAGTCTGGTCAAATTACCTGTGAGCGGTCTTCCGCAGCGATGGGGGCAGACCGAGCCAAGAGCCAATAGGTTTAATTATGGTGATTATCTTAATGGTGAGGTAGAAAGTTTTGGTTTTGGGGAATCGGTCGTTGGTGGTCGATAGCAAATTAGGTTACGCTTATTGAGGGGAAATACCGTCAATGGGGGGGGATGACAGCAGGGTACTATCATCCCTTGTTTGGAGGTTAAATCGCTTCGAGATCTTTTTCTCCGGTACGGATGCGGACGATCTGTTCCACGGGGGAGATGAAGATTTTACCGTCTCCGATTTCACCGGTACGGGCTGCCGAAATCAGCTTATCGACGACCATATCGACTTGCTTATCTTCGACGACGATCTCGATCTTGAGTTTTTGGAGAAATTCGACGGTATACTCGGAACCGCGATAACGTTCCGATTGACCTTTCTGACGACCGAAACCTCTAACTTCGGAGACAGTCATGCCGACAATGCCCGCGTTAACTAGGGCGATTTTCACCTCTTCCAGTTTAAAGGGTCGGATAATCGCTTCTACTTTCTTCAAAATATCTATCTCCTCGTTGCGTGACGATACCTTCTTGGTGAATTAACTGTTAATTCTAAACGCAGAATCCCGACAATAGCGCTTAAAGTCATGATTTCTTCAATTATTGGCCTTGGCCAAAGTCTTCCGTCATGAAAAATCTCCAGGGTGGGAATTAGCCCACCCGAAGCCATAAATAAACCAACTAGAGAGATAATCCTAACTGAAGACCGAAAACACCGTGAACTAGCAGTAAAATCAGGGCAATACTGCCGATATAGGCGTGAATAGTCCGGAAAAGTTCTTTTTTACCGCCAGCGAAGCCCGTGAGGGACAATAATCCATTGAAAGCTAATAAACCAATCGCGATCGATCCTGTCCAGAAATGGCTGCTTTCGAGGATCGGATGTTTCTGCATGACTAGGGATAAAATACCGCCGGTGTAACCGAGAGCGATAAATAAAAACAGCCAAGGGGCGAGTTTGCGGTGATCAGCCCGATTTTTGTCCACTACTTCCCCATCTTGGCTTAAACGGCTTTGCCAACCGGCATAGGCAGTATAACTACCCATAACTAAAACCACGATCCCCATCATGACTGGATGTCCCCAATGAACGATTGGTTCGGGAGTTCCGAGACTGCGAAAGGCAGCGGCGATCGGCTCTAGCGCATCACTTAAACTTTGATTCATCTTTGTTACCTAACTTTACAAAACCCTTTTGCCTAAGATTTTAGCCGATCTCCGACCCGGAAAAACTGCGGTTAGCCGAAAAAATGTCAAGCCTTTGCTAAATTTCTTAACATTTCAGCTAGAGATGAGCCGAGAAATATAGAATAAAGGCAGGGGAAACTAGGGATCCCCACGGGGATTAACCCCTAGGAGGGCATTATGACTTATCTGCTCAAAGATCGACGATCGGCTGGGAGACTATTAGCTAGTTACTTGACAGAATATACCAATAGTGCTAGGGCGCTAGTGTTGGCTTTGCCCCGGGGCGGGGTTCCGATCGCCTTTGAAATTGCCCAAAGGTTACATTTACCCCTAGATCTGTGTTTAGTGCGAAAATTAGGTGTACCTGGGCAAAAAGAGTTAGCTTTTGGCGCGATCGGTCAGAATGGTGTGCGGGTAATCAATGAAGGTATCGTTGAAGACTTGCACCTATCGCAGGCGATGATGGAACGGGTAGCAAAGGAAGAAAAGATCGAATTAGAGCGACGCAATCGCTTGTATCGAGGGGAGCGGCCCTTTCCTGGCTTGACGGGAAAAACGATTATTCTAGTAGATGATGGTATCGCTACGGGAGCAACGATTAAAGCGGCGATTCTGACCCTTAAAGCTAGAAATCCCGCTGCTATTATTATTGCTGTTCCTATTGCCCCAGTGGAAGTCTGTGATCAATTAGAAAAATTAGTCGATCGAGTAATTTGCCTACATAAACCCTACGAATTGAGATCGATTTCTCTGTGGTACGAGGACTTTTCCCAAACCAGTGATGAGGAAGTGCAAACACTTTTGGCCAGCGTCGATAGTTCTTTGATTCCAGTTTAGGGAAGAGGGGAGAGGGAATCATGAATTATGAATTATGAATTAGGAAGTGGGGAAAAGGGAGACCACTTCGTGCGCGTTGCGGGGGGAGAATAAATAAAAGTAATCTCCTAAATTCTGAATTCATAATTCCACAGCATCGGTATCAACGGTATTGGTTGGGGAAGAAACTTCGGTTTGATTATTTACTTTCCCGGGACGGCGATTGCGATAATCAAGAACTAATCGTGATAATTCCGTGGTTAAAAGGGTGAGGACAATACCATCATCAATCCAACCAATAATCGGGAAAACGTCGGGAGAAATATCGAGGGGACTAAAAAGATAAACCATAGTTCCCAGAATGATAATCCAACGATATTGGGGGTGAGTGATTTTGCTGCTGTACCAGTTGTAAAAAGATTCAACAATCGGTTTCATTAATTTTTCCTCGTTGACTGGGATAATTTAATTTTGTCAGGTTCTCCTTGGGGCTGATAGTGGGGTTTTACCCCCCATTATGTAGGGTTATCCCCGCTAATTAATCAAAAAAAATGCCCCGAAGAAAATTCACCTTTAGGGATGAGCCTGAAGTATTATTACTGGATGATTAAGAAGGGAGATAGGGGCATCTTTTCCCGTCCAGGCGTTGGTTAGCTCGCCAGTCATCTACTGGCCGCTGGAAAAATTGTAACGTATTCGTTCACGGGTTTCCATTAATAGCTGACCGAGCATATTCAATCCAGTTCCATCTCCACCATCACCCCAGTATCTATCATTTTTTGTATGCTCAATCAGCGTTAGATCACCGGTTGAAAGTATCTTTTCAGTTAAGTCAGGATGTTGTGTAAATTTGGCATATAGAGCCTCTCGCATCACATCATCTTTTATGATTTCCCAATCTCGACGCAGTGGTCTGCGACGATCCCGTCCCATCTCGGCCGCTTCTCGTGCTGTTTTGGCTTGTCGAATTTCTTCTTCATGAGGAGTATTAACAAACTTCTGAGCCTGAAAGTAATGTTCTGAGGTAGGCCATATTCTATCTTTTAGATGGATTGGGTATGGTGCAAAGTTCGAGAAAAACCCGTAAGGCTTATTTAAATGGTAAAACTTAATAGGCTCACTCAGAGCGTCGCTTGTATAGTCGATAGCATACTTCGCTAGAGTTGTTTGGATAAGTGTATTAATTTCCCGAGGAAGTGTTGCAATACCTCCGCCAATTGCATAACCTGGTATTGAGCTTTGATTTTGCCATCCTAAAACATCCCATCCCTGATCAAGCAGAAACTTTATATATTCCAAGTCAGATTCAACAACTTGTTGGTGAGTACGTCCGCCATAATCACTGTAAGTCATTGTAGTAATGGGAGCAATTTGCAAACGCCTTTGTAATGTGGAGTATTTACCTCCCATCAGAGACTCCATCGCTTGCATGACCGCTGCTTGATTGGCTCCTGATGTATTAGTATTCCAATGACCGGATTCATAGGTCTGGTGAATTGTGACAGTTTGAGCATAGTTAGCCGAGTAGGTGATAGCAACACCAGGGGATCCTATACTGATCAGCTTTTGTGCTTCAGCAATAATAGCGAGAGCTTGATCAAATGCGGAAAGATTGTTTCCGCTTTCGTCTTTGTAAGGCAAGTAAAAATTGAATAAACTTCCCATGATAAGCACTTTGATTGAACTGACAAGCGATCAAACAGAGATGAATGCCGATTATGGCGGTCTTCATATTTATAAACTAAAGGATGCGGGAAACTGGTAATTATTGGGACCACGAATGTATGGAAACGTATCAATCAGGCGAAAGTTCAACCATAGGTTTTTAAGCTCCACAAGAAGATATAGTGAGTGGCTAAGATAAGCTGTAAAGAATGGAACAGTCAAACTAGAGGCCGCGAGAGGTGAAAGTCTAACCCACGGGTCTGAATGGGAGGGGATGAAGGCGACATTCCCGACCCGTAATAGATGAAGTGTAACTTAATTTGGTATCGAGGACTGACTCCCCAAAAGGAAAACTTCCTATCTCACTATTAAGATAACTGCTATAACTGGGTATTCTAGGAAAGTGATCGGATTTCAGCCTTGAATCTATGGAAACCCTCTTTCATCTAGTTACTTTTGCCTTTGTCTTCGCTTTTGGTGCCTCGGTGGGCAGTTTTTTAAACGTGGTCATCTATAGATTACCGAAAGGGATATCTCTAGTTTATCCCCCTTCCCACTGTCCGAAATGTCACCACAGGTTAGGTAAAAGCGAGAATATACCCGTTTTAGGCTGGTTATGGCTAGGGGGTCGCTGTCGCTGGTGCAAAACCCCGATTTCTGTCCGTTATCCAGCGGTCGAAACTTTTACCGGTTTATTATTTTGTCTGGTTTTAGGAGATTTTAGCTTTTCTTGGCAGACCCTCGGCCATTGGATTCTGCTAAGTTGGTTATTAGCTTTAGCTTTGATCGATTTTGACACGATGACGCTTCCTAACTCCCTCACCCAATCGGGATTAGTTTTAGGGATAGTTTTTCAGACTCTCTTGGGTTGGCAAAATAATCAAACTGTTATCTATCTCTTTTCAGCGATCGCTAGTGCGGTTTTAGGAGTCTGGTTATTTGATCTGACGCGGTGGGGGGGAAGTTTTGCCCTCAGACAGCAGGCCATGGGGGGAGGAGACGCGAAATTAGCGGCCATGATCGGTGCTTGGTTAGGATGGCAAGCATTATTAGTCACCGCTTTTCTGGCCTGTGCTATCGGGGCGGTGATCGGTATGACGGGCATTTTTCTCGGTAAAATGGGAAAAAGACAAGCTATACCCTTCGGGCCATTTCTTGCCCTCGGCGCTCTGATGAGTGTCTTTTGGAGTGATAAGATCATCTCAGCCTATCAAACCATTTTTTTGCCTTTGTTGTAAAAAAGCTATCTTGTAATTAAATCTTGATACAATAGTCTTCTGTGTCTTGGATCACCATTAGAACAACCCCCAGTCTAGGGTAAGCCGATTGGCTACAGGAAATGCTCAAAGCTCAGGACATCCCCAGTCACGTTATCGCTATTGGCCTTGGTATTTATTGCGGCCAGGGGCATCAGGCCGCCCTACAAGTGCGTCCCCAAGATCGCTGGACAGCACTTTTGTTATTAAGTCCTCTAGAGGAAAGTCTATAAATTGTCTTTATTTTAAACTATGTCTCTATTTGATTGGTTTGCAAATCGCCAAAAAACAGAACCCAAGGTTCAACAACAACAGGAACGAGAAATAGCCGATGGTTTGTGGACAAAATGCCCAAATTGCGGCGTTTTGGCCTATACGAAGGATTTATTAGCTAATCAATTGGTTTGTCTCGATTGCGGTCATCATAATCGGGTGGAAAGTGAAGAAAGAATTCGCCAGTTAGTGGATGCTAATACTTGGACTTGCCTCGATGAACAGATTCGACCGACGGATCCGCTCAAATTTCGCGATCGGAAAAGTTATAGCGATCGCCTGCGGGAAACCCAAGAAAAAACGGGTCTGACGGATGCTGTCCGAACGGGAACGGGGACAATCGATGGTTTACCCGTAGCTTTAGGGGTGATGGACTTCCGTTTTATGGGGGGTAGCATGGGATCGGTGGTGGGAGAAAAACTCTGTCGTTTGACGGAACACGCTACCGATGAACGTTTACCCCTCGTGATCATCTGCGCTTCCGGTGGGGCGAGAATGCAGGAAGGAATGTTAAGTTTAATGCAGATGGCCAAGATTTCTGGCGCTCTTAACCGGCATCGGGAAGCAAAATTACTCTATATTCCTGTCTTGACTAATCCCACCACGGGGGGAGTCACGGCCAGTTTTGCCATGTTGGGAGATATTATTATCGCTGAACCGAAGGCTACTATCGGTTTTGCTGGTAAACGGGTAATTGAACAGACTTTGCGCGAGAAATTGCCGGAAGGTTTCCAAACATCGGAATATTTGTTAAAACATGGGTTTGTCGATGCGATCATTCCTCGTCCCCATCTCAAGAAAACCCTGGCCCAATTAATTAGTTTACATCAGCCCTTTTTCCCCTTGTTATCCCCCCTCAACAGTCATCATCACTACAGTCAGCCGGAGTTAATCCCTGTGAAAACAGCCCAAGGTCAAACAACAGTTTAATCTTTGTAGGACGGCGCTGGAGTTGGCAGGGCTGGAGTTGAGAGTCTGAGCATTTGTACTAAATTGACTCAATAGACAGTTTAAATGTAGTGCATCCCACACCCCACACCAAGGCAAAGCTTTTTGCCGCCAACCCTACTTAACCGGGTTGACAGCGATCGCAAAGTCCAAAAAATTCGAGAGTATGGTAATAAACCTTGAATTGGTGGGATTTTTCGAGTTTTTCTTCCAATTCATGAACGGGACACTCATTAAAGACGATAGACCGGCCGCAATGAATACAGGTAAGATGGTGTTGGTCCTGCTGAACGGAACTGTAGAGGGATTCTCCTGTGGCTAGGGTTCTCACCTGCACCGCACCCTGTAGCTTTAGGGATTCTAGGGCGCGGTAAACAGTGGCTAACCCCATATTTTGGTCACGCTGACGGAGTTCCACAAACAATTCTTGAGCGGATACTGCCCGATTTAAGGTTTTGAGTAAGTGGATAATGCGCTCTTGCGATCGGGTGCGTTGGGATTTCATATCAAAAAGGTCAGCGATCAAATTTAATTCTATGCCAAAAAATTATCAGTGCTTTATTTATGTTACCCTGCGCCCTTCGGTTCTCGATCCGGCGGGTACGGCGG
Source organism: Microcystis aeruginosa NIES-2549 (assembly GCF_000981785.2). Classification (NCBI taxonomy): domain Bacteria; kingdom Bacillati; phylum Cyanobacteriota; class Cyanophyceae; order Chroococcales; family Microcystaceae; genus Microcystis; species Microcystis aeruginosa. The sequence continues at coordinate 207,889 of NZ_CP011304.1, forward strand.
TAGAGTCGGGATTAAAGCAATTAGGTTATGATACTGTAGCCGGGGTGCGAATTGGTAAGTATATTGAGCTTACCGTGGCAGCAGAGGATGAAACCAGCGCCCGCGCACAATTGGATCAAATGTGCGATCAACTATTGGCTAATCCTGTAATTGAAAATTATCGCTTTGATTTGCATTGTCAGTAGACAGAAGTCAGGAGTCAGGAGACGGGAGGTAGGGCAAATAATTAAAATTTGCCTGTCACCTTCTGCTAAAAAACTTAATTAAGTTAAAAATTATGAAGTTTGGGATTATTGTTTTCCCCGGATCGAATTGCGATCGAGATGTGGCAACGGTGACGGAGGGGATTTTTCAGCAACCTACCCGCTATGTTTGGCATCAAGAGACGGATCTAGGGGATGTGGATGTGATTGTGGTGCCGGGGGGATTTAGTTACGGCGATTATTTGCGCTGTGGTGCGATCGCTCGATTTTCACCAGCAATGAAAACTGTCCGAGAAGAAGCCGAAAAAGGTAAATTAGTTTTAGGCATCTGTAACGGTTTTCAGGTATTAACGGAAATTGGACTGCTACCCGGTGCGTTAATTCGCAATCGGGATTTACATTTTATCTGCGATCGAGTGCCAGTAAAAGTGGAAAATAATCAATCTGTCTGGACGCGAGGCTATCAACCACAACAGGTGCTTAATTTGCCCATTGCTCACGGGGAAGGGCGTTATTATGCCGCAGAAGATACGTTAAAATCTCTGGAGGATAACGGTCAAATTCTCTTTCGTTACTGCACTCCCACAGGAGAGGTAAATGAGTCAGGAAATCCCAACGGATCGTTAAATAATATTGCGGGAATTACCAATAAAGCAGGAAATGTGCTAGGAATGATGCCTCATCCCGAACGGGCCGCCGATCCGCTGCTCAATTTGACCGATGGTAGTCTATTATTTCGGGAGTTGATCAATTGTTGATGACCAGACCTCTTGCAAAAATCAAAAATTGTTGTTAGGGTCAGGAGTCAGTAGCCAGTAGTCAGTAGTCAGGAGAATTAAAAATGAATAATAATCAATTAAATGGTCTATTTACAGATTTTATGCAATTTAATCCTTATTTTTGCCGTTTTTAAACCCTCAAATAGTTGGGTTTTTTGGGGTTTTAGTTAAAATTTCCCTGATAACTGATAACTGATAACTGATAACTGATAACTGATAATCCTGTGGCTGTTTTAAGAGATAATCGGGCTACCGTCCAAAAGGTTCTTTGGATCACCCTGCTGCTGAACATTTTGGTTATGGCGATCAAAGCGGGGTTGGGTTTGAGGATTGGTGCTTTAAGTCTGCAAGCGGATGCTCTCCATAGTGTCACCGATAGTGCGAATAATGTCTTGGGATTGGTAGCGATGCGGTTTTCTTCTCCCTATCCCGATCGAGATCATCCCTACGGACATCTGAAATACGAAGCGATCGGAGCTTTAGCGATCGCCGCCTTTTTGGGGATTGCCTGTTTTGAAATCTTGCAAGGGGCGGTCATGCGTATTATCAAAGGAGGAAAACCCGTCGAGATTGCCGGTCCTGAGTTATGGCTATTAATTATCGTTTTAGGGGTGAATATTTTTGTCACCTATTATGAAAGATCCGTGGGGCAGCGTGTCGGTAGTGCGATTTTGATTGCCGATGCTCGTCATACCATGAGTGATGTGTGGGTGACAATTACGGTTTTATTGGGTTTAGTCGGGGTTTGGGTGGGCAATACGGCTAATATTCCCCAATTACAATGGTTAGATGTGATTTTGTCCTTTCCCGTCGCTTTTTTGGTGTTTAGCAGTGGTTGGAAAGTCCTGATGGAGAATTTACCTTTGTTAGTGGATGAAATGGCGATCGCTCCTGAAGTGATTCATCAAATTGTCATGGGGGTGCCGGGGGTGCTTAATTGTCATGCGATCGCATCTCGGGGAGTGGTGGGAAGACAGGTATTTATAGAAATGCACCTAGTTGTCTCCGCTCAAGATGTGGAAACTGCTCACAGGATCACGGAAGCGGTAGAAGCAAGATTAACCCAACAATTTAGCCCTGTGAGAATTTTAATTCACGTTGAACCGCCGGATTATCGCTCCGATCAGATCACTTTCGAGCAGGAATTGTAAGGCAAAAAGGCCTAGAATAAGTAGCGAACTTTTGCTAGAGGTGGCCATGGCGACAGAAAATCAAGCTAGAAACATAGTAATTACTGGTGGAGCAGGATTTATCGGCTCGAATTTTGTTCATCATTGGTGCGAGAATTATCCCGAGGATCGTGTCATTGTTCTCGATGCTCTTACCTACGCAGGCAATTTGAATAATTTAGCGACACTGAAAGATAGAAAGAATTTCCGTTTTCTGCAAGGGGATATCTGCGATCGAGCGTTAGTTGATCAATTATTTGCCGGTGAAAATATCGATACAGTTGCCCATTTTGCCGCCGAATCCCATGTGGATCGATCGATTCTCGGTCCTGGGGCTTTTGTGCAGACTAATGTGGTGGGAACTTTTACTCTATTAGAAAGTTTTCGGCAACATTGGTTAAGTAATCATCAACCGGATAACTATCGTTTTCTGCACGTTTCCACCGATGAGGTTTATGGCAGTTTAGGAGTAGATGATCCGGCTTTTACCGAAACTACTCCCTATGCTCCTAATAGTCCCTATTCTGCCTCAAAAGCGGGGAGTGATCATCTAGCGAGAGCTTATTTTCACACCTACGGAATGCCGACAATTATTACTAATTGCTCTAATAATTATGGTTCCTATCATTTTCCCGAAAAGTTAATTCCTTTGATGTGTATTAATATTCTTTTGGGGAAACCTTTACCCGTTTATGGTGATGGTCAAAATGTTCGAGATTGGTTATATGTGCGTGATCATTGTCAAGCTTTAGATACAGTTATTCACAAGGGAAAAGTGGGAGAAACCTATAATATTGGCGGCAATAACGAGGTAAAAAATATCGATTTAGTCAGGATGTTATGTGAGTTAATGGATGAATTGGCCCCCGATTTACCCGTGCAACCCGCTCAGAATTTAATTACTTTTGTTAAGGATCGTCCCGGACATGATCGCCGGTATGCTATTGATGCCACTAAAATTCGCACCGAATTAGGTTGGCAACCTCAAGAAACCGTAGAGGGGGGATTAAGAAAAACCATTCAATGGTATCTCGATCATCGGGATTGGTGGCAACCTTTGTTATCCAAAGAATATCAAGAGTATTATGGGAAAGTTTACGGTTAGAGAGGGGTAAAAACTTTAATCTTAATTTTGGGTGTGTTAGTTTTTGCTAACACACTTATTACTTTAGCTAGATTAATATTTGGCTCTCCCAGGTTTGGTGGGTAAAATGTATTCTAAGATACAGTCTTGCGGGCGAGGGAGTGGAACGAACCACTCCAGACAGAAAGGACACAAAGATTGATCGCTACTATATAAGTTAAACTTATGACACAAAGAATAAGAGAGCCAATATTTTAATTGTCAGTAATTAAGATCACAGGAAAATCTCAAAAAAATAGTTAGCGTTGAGAGATAATAGGAGCAGAGCAGACTAAGACTGGCAATCTTTACTTTTTATTAGCAGCAACTATGGCTTATAAAAGAAATTATCGCCGCCGCAAGAATCGGCAATCGGGAAGGACAATTCCAGGGATTTTCATCTTTTTAGTTTTAATCTCCTTTGGGATGGCATTTAAAAACCAAAGTTCTCAACTGCTCAGGAATTTTCAATCATTTAAACCGGCAAATGACTTAATTTATAATACTAATAATCTGCAACTTTCTCAGCCAATTATTCCGGGGAATGATCCCCAAGTTAGACAGGGAAATTATCAAAACATTGATCCTCTAGCTCGCAGCATCAATTATTCAGGGAATTCTCTATCAGAATTAGCAACAATTCTATCTAAATATGCCAAAACAGAAGCAGAAAAAGCCCGCATTATTTACGTTTGGATAACCCATAATATTACCTACGATGTGGCAAGTTTTTTCAGGGGTAATTACGGTGATGCTAGTGCTTATACTGTCCTCAAAAATCGTTTAGCTGTCTGTTCAGGTTATGCCAATCTTTATCAAGCTTTAGCAGAAAAAATGGGATTAAAATCAGCAGTTGTTATCGGTTATGCAAAAGGATTAGGCTATCTAGTGGGCAATGGTAGTGATGCTAACCATGCTTGGAATACTGTCAGAATTAATAATGCTTGGTATCTAATTGATGCAACTTGGGGTGCGGGAGTAGTCAATAACAATCAATTTCAACGGCAATTTAATCCTCATTATTTTGCTACTCCACCCGCACAATTAATTTATAGTCATTTTCCCGAACAAACCCAGTGGCAATTATTACCGAAAGTTTATAGAAAACAACAATTTGATTCTTGGCCGATTGTGACATCACAATTTTTTCGAGATGGGATAAAATTAGTCAATTACAAGAGTTATAATATCCAGTCTTCAGGGATGACAGAAGTTATTTTACAAGTTCCTACTCACACCCAGATTTCTGCTCAATTGCAGCAAAATAATTTACCTATCAATGGCCATTTACCCTTAATTCAAAGAGTCAATGGACAAGCAATAATTAAAGTTTCCTTTCCCCAAACTGGTACTTATGATTTGATGGTTTTCTCTAAAAATAAATCCGATCAAAACCACTTTAATCATGCTTTATCTTATCGAATTACCAGCAATGCTAGGGGTGTCCCTATCCCGAAAACCTTTGCTACTTTTGAAGAAAATAATACCTATCTTTATAGTCCCACAATAGCCAAATTAACTAAGAATCAATTGGCAAATTTTAAAATAGAAGTACCTAATGCTTTAGCTGTGGTTATCATCGATCAATCATCGGGTAACTGGACTCCTTTAACTAAGTCAGGTAATTTATTTTTCGGTAATGTTAAAGTTGGTTCAGGAAAGATAACTATCGCTGGCAAGTTTACCGACGGTAATAACTACGCTAGTTTAGTTGAGTACGAGTAATTTGTCTTTGAGTCATTAAGGAGCAAAAGAATTAATATTAATACTTTTAACAACTCTCGGAAAATCATTATCGAAGATGATAATATTGTATTGATGTTTGAAAAAGAAAAAGTTATTTTAGTGAGAAAATTTAAAGAAAAAATCCAAGCAGATTTTTTGAAGTATATCGCCAACTTTACTTCCTATGGAAGACTAAGAAAAGATCTGCAAGATATATATTCTATCTTTGGTCAAATTAGTAAAATTGAATGGGTTCATTATCCGATTGAGAAGGATTGTAAATTATTAATACTGGGTGATAAAGACTGGAGAACAGGAAAAGTTAAAACTTATGGAGAATGTACTTTTTCTAATGTTTTAGAAAAACTTTCAAACAGGTCAAGCAGTACTTTGAGTGATATTCAAAATGAAATTTTCTGGAAAGAAATGACAAATCAAGGCTTTAAGGATTTCGATGAAATTCGTCAAATAAAAATTACTCTAGAATTTATTCCCGAAGAAAGCACAATTGAGCAAGAACCAGAATCACCTCTAGAGGAAATTCGGCAAATGTTGCGAGAAAATCCAGAAAAAACTAACTTCAATTCCTGAAAACCTAATTAGGTAATGAGGAAAATAAATTAAAGCAATCACCTCTATCCTGTCGCCTGCTGTAATTATCATGGCAAAAACTCCGAGAATACCGATTCCGATCGAAGTGAGAAAATATGTTTATCAAAGGGATAATTATCAATGTCAGAGTTGCGGTAAACCCGAAAACTTTACCCAACTTTCCATAGATCATATAATTCCCTTAGCTTTAGGTGGCAGTAACGATATAGCGGTATGCACTTGCATGAGGTACAATAGAAGAGGACAATAAATTATAGACCTAGGCAGGAGCCACGACCCGATGAAGCCCTATTCTTTAGACTTGCGACAAAAGATCATCGAGACCTACGAGGAGAATAACCTCTCACAACGTGAGTTAGCCAAAAGATTTAGAGTAGCTTTAAGCTTTATCCAGAAACTAATCAAGCAGTGGCGTGAAACAGGAAATCTAAATCCCCGACCGCATGGTGGAGGACAAAAACTCAAGCTTAAGAGCGACGAAATTATCTTGCTGGGCGATTTAGTCCAAGAAAAGAAAGATGCCACCTTAGACGAGTTAAGAAAACAAATTGAGGAAAAAACACAGACGGTGGTGAGTAACTCAACAATCAGTAGAATTTTAAAACGGCTAAATTTAACTCAAAAAAAAAAGCTTACACGCTAGGGAAAGAGACACGGAAAGAGTGCAAAAATTAAGAGAAGAATATTGGGAGAAAATCCGAGATGTTAGAGCGGAAGATTTGGTTTTCGTTGACGAGTCTGGCTCTAATCTAGGGATGACAAGACTTTATGGCAGGGCTGAAAAAGGTCAGAGAGTGTATGATTCAGTTCCGTTAAACCGAGGAAAAAACGTCACGATAATTGGAGCGATAGCGCTCAAAGGCTTGCTGGCTTTTATCAATGTATTTGGAGCCGCAAATGGTTTAATATTTGAAGCATTTATTGCTACATTATTAGTTCCAAACTTGTGGAAAGGAGCTTGTGTATTAATGGATAATGCTTCGATTCATCAAAAAGAAACCCTCGAACCAATGGCTCTTCCGAACTTGTCATGTAAAATTAAAAAAAAACAGACAATTATTGCTGACCAATAAAACAATAATTTATCTTTAAAAGCTGACTATGCTTGCAATACAGCAATTTATTGTTTAAAATATAGACAGCCAAGACCAGCAATTTTAGACACAAGCTATACTTATGCCATCAAATCCACAATTAAAGTTAATGACCGAGCTACTTCACCTAGAAGGAGTTGTCGTTACCAATTATCAAATTATTACCGATATAGGAATTGTTTTACATTTAGAAAATATGTCAAGAGAAAGCCAGTGCATTCATTGTGGAAGTAAAACGGAAAAAGTTCATCAAAACAATGAATTAACAATCCGAGATTTACCCTTTGGAGAACAGGCATTATATCTGAGAATCAATCGTCGTCAGATGAGATGCGAGAAATGTGGGAAAAAATTCACAGAAGAACTAAATTATTTGCCGAAGAAAAGAACCTACACAGACAGATTTAGAAAAAAAATAGTGGCCGAAGTCCTGAATAGTGATCTCAAAAATACGGCAGAAAGAAATGGAGTAAGCGAACAAGAAATAGAGACGATGCTCAAAGACTTAGGAGAAGAGTTAATAACCGCAAAACCTCAAGGGCTAAAAAAACTAGGAATAGATGAAATAGCCATGATAAAGGGAAAAGGAAATTACTATGCTGTGTTAGTAAATATAGACACAGGAAAAATTATAGGCTTAGGGGAAAAAAGAACAGAAGAAGCATTAACAGAATATCTGAAACACTGGGGAGAAGAGGTTTTGAGCCAAATAGAGGAAGTAAGTATAAACCTGTGGATAGGGTATAAAAATGTGGCAGAAAAACTAATGCCTCAAGCTCAAATAGTAGGGGATAGATTCCATGTAATGAAACAAGTAAATAACGAGCTAGATGAAGCAAGAAAGGAGGTAAAAAGAGAGGCAGCTAAGATAAAAAACAAGAAAAATAAAGAAAATATCTTAGCAGGAATAGCCAAGAGCAAATATGCCTTATTAAAGAATGAAGGAGACTTAGTAGAGAAAGAAAGGAAAAAATTGGAAGAAATATATAAAGTGTCTCCAAAACTTGGGGAAATGCACAAATTAAAAGAGGAATTTAGAGAAGTATTTGAGAAAAATACGGAGGGGAATGAGGGATTATTTGCCTTGAGTGATTGGCTCAAAAAGGCGATGGCTTACTTTCCTAAAAGCTGCCAGACAATTCGGCGGTGGATTGACGAAATAACTGCCTATTTTGATAACCGAACAACCCAGGGAACAGTTGAAGGAATTAATAATAAACTGAAGGTGATTAAAAGGAGAGGCTATGGATTTAGAAACTTTAAAAACTTTAGTCTTAGATGTTTATTAAATTGGCATTTTGCTAGTTGATTTTACATGGTAAGTTCGGAAGAACCGAACCAATTCTTCAAGAAGTCGGTGCTAGACTGGAGTTTTTACCTCCCTATTCTCCCGATTTTTCTCCCATTGAAAACTGTTGGTCGAAAGTGAAAATACTGATTCGTTCTATGTCACCTCGTACCTATGCTGATCTAGAAAAAGCGATCGTTCAAGCCTTTAGTCAGATTACATTGCGAGACATCCATCACTGGTTTACCCATTGTTGCTATTGCGATACCCCTTTTAAAGAGCCTACCTAGTCATCCATGCTGTACCTCATTCAACTGAAACCCGCTATATAGGCTAAAGCCTTTTTCTCCTTGCCGAAAAAAGTCCTCGTCTGTAGCGTTTCTAGCTCTTTCGTACTCAGATCGGCCTTACTGTGGCGTAAATACTCGTAGGCCTCGCAGAGAAACCCCGCCGAACCGCAGGCCCCGTCATAAATCGTCTCCCCTAATTGCGGTTTAATCACTTGAATCATCGCCCGGATCAGGGGCCGCGGGGTGTAATATTCGCCCCCGTTTCGCCCCGCATTGCCCATATTTTTGATCCGGGTTTCGTAGAGATCCGAAAGCTCGTGTTTCTGCTGTTGTGTGCGAAACTGAAGCCGGTCGATACTTTCGAGAACTTCCCGCAGGTTGTACCCGCTCTGAAACTTATTCCGCACCCCCGCAAAAATTTCCCCGATCTTAGCCCCGAACGTCCCCGGTTCTGCGTATTGCTTGAATCCCTGAAAGTAGGGAAATAGCTCGCTATTGACGAACTCGATCAGATCGTCCCCTACCTTGGCGGTTTTCAGCAGTTCACCCCTTGCGTCCTTGGGGTAGGCCCAATTCGACCAGCGATAGGGTTCGTCTAGTAACGGATCGTAGTCTTCCCCCGTCAATAATGCCCGATTCTGGCGATCGACTGACCGATCGTCGAGATATTTCAAAAAGAGAATCCAGGAGATCTGTTCTGCGTAATCCAACTCCGTGGCGCATCCCGCCTCTTTTCGGAGAATATCGTCGATATTCTTAAATGTCTGCTCGAACATAGGAAAAAGATTAGATACTCTCAAATCTTACCTCGATCGCTCCCTTATCCTGAGCATAGATTTGTAAAAAGGCTGAAAATGCTTCAGCCTCGTCTAAAAAATCAGATTTTACCCGCAAAATTAAGTAATAGGATTAGCTGGTTCCTTGCTTTCTAGGGTTTCGGGAACAGCTTCCGTCTTACCAAAAGCAATTCTGAGGAAGGGAGGTGCGAGGAAAGTGGTCAGGATTACCATAATAATAATCGACACCTCCAAAGGCTTATCCAAAATTCCGCTGGCCGAACCAATCCCAGCAAAAACTAGACCCACCTCACCCCGGGGAATCATACCCACACCGATGGCGAGACGATTGATTCCGGATATGCCAAAAACTGCCCAGCCCGTCACCAGTTTACCGATAATCGCCACAACCATCAAAAAGACAGCGATCAAAAGTCCGGCCCGATTCTCCGGTACCGTTGGGTTTAAAACACCGAGATCGGCACGCGCTCCCACCGTCACAAAGAAAATCGGTACAAGCAAATCGGCGATCGGTTTAATTAACTCATCCAACTCGTTGCGGGTATCGGTTTCATCAAGAACCAAACCGGCGGCAAAGGCCCCTAAAATCGCTTCAAGATGAATAGCATTGCCTAAAAATGCCATAAAGAAAGCGAAGACAAATGCGGGAATAACAATATTTCCACGAGTTTTCAGCCGCTCCACGATCGCCACAAAACTTTTGTTAAAAACACCTCCCAACAAAATTGATCCGATCAAAAAGGCCGTAGCGCTGACGATCAAATAAATAACATTGACCACATCGATCTCACCGGTTTTGGCTAAACTAGCGACCACAGCCAGAACAATAATACCGAGGACATCATCGATCACCGCTGCACCGACAATAATTTGCCCTTCTTTGGATTTGAGTTGACCTAACTCGGACAACACCTTCGAGGTAATACCGATACTGGTTGCTGTCAAGGCAGCCCCTGCAAAAATCGCCGGGATAGCCGCCACATGAAAGACGAGCATTAACCCGGCCGTACCTGCCGCAAAAGGTGCCGCAACCCCCACACAGGCCACAACCGTGGCTTGAATTCCCACTTCCTTGAGTTGCCGCAGGTCGGATTCTAGGCCAATTTCAAACAGCAGAATAATCACACCGATTTCAGCTAGAACCGAAATCACTTCACTTTGGGACTCAAAGATCCGGTCCACGGCAGCCGGGGCCAATTGATTCAATCCTTGCAGTACCGTCATAATCAGCGAATCGGAGGCCGATAGTCCCCCTTCGGGAAAGATGAGCAGATGCAAGGCCGAAACGCCGACAATCACACCGGCCACCAGTTCTCCCAGTACGGGAGGAAAATCTAATCGTCTGGCGGCCTCTGCGCCGAGCTTGCTGGCCAGATAAATCACCACCAGTGTCAGCAATACGCCAGAGAGAATAATCGGTGAATCCTCGGCCACAACGGTGGCGAGCAAGGGGAGCGGAGCCATGGGGGCTGCTATCTCCCCGATCGAAGGAGGCAGAATAGGGGACAAAATCATGAGTTTAAAGGGATGAGGGTTAAAGGTTTTAGGAGGTCATAAAACTGGGGGATAGGAAAAAGGTCCACCGCTCAAGGACAGTCAGGCTGCAGATGGGGTTGCCCAGATCAAGACAAGCTTAGTTGTCTAGATTTCACAGCCCTCTGGTCCACAGAAACTCTGTCCGTACAGAACCTCCGCATCACAGATATAGATCATGCCCGCAAAATTGAGGAAAAACTGATCGGCAACCTGCTTGGCAATATTTTGGGCCATAATTCGATCGGGGGTGAGTACCTCGAACTTGACATTCGTGTCGGTTTCGGAAACGTGGGGTTGTCCCGAAGAGCGCACGTTGCGGCTGCCCTTACCGCCAGTATCCATCACCGTGTAACCGGTCGCCCCGCATTCTTCGATGATCTTGGCGACTTTTTTCAGCAAAATCTTTTCTGTGACGATGACGAGCTTTTTGGCTGGTTTGGCCATGTTGATTATCTCCTTAAAATATGTACATTTATTTGCTTGGTCGGCCCCGTCAAGGGAGCGCCCACAGACCACAATCCTAGCCGCCGCTGAGGGCCTGGGCAAGACCAAGGAAGAACGGGATACATAAGCCGATCGCTACGGGCGTACCGATGGCCGTGGACGCGCCTATATAGGCGGAGGGATTAGCCGAGGGGATACCGGCCCGCAACGTGGGCGGCCCAGAGATGTCGGAACTAGAGGAAGCGATGACGGCCAGAACCACGACACCGCCCCAGCTGAACCCGGTGGCGTAGTGGGCAACCATGCCGAGACCGAAGGCGATTAGACCATGCACAAAGGGTGCTAGGACGCTATAGACGACATACCACTGGGCCACCTTACGCAGTTCACCCACCCTTGACCAAGCCTCCATCCCCATGACTAGCATCAAGATCGAAAGCAAGCCACGAAAGAGGGGATCGTAGAAGCTTTTATAGACAGTTTCCGGCTGGGTGAATATGCCCAAAGCCAAACCTAATAACATGGCCGATAGGGCCGGTCCGCGCAGGCTTTCTTCAATGATCGGCCAGATCTTGACCCGATTATCCGCTGGCTGCTGTAGGCTGAGATATTCCTGCCGACTGCTGGGATAATCCTGCTGATCGGAATAATCCCCGGCCGCCACCGGCTGCTTGCTAAAAGACTCGTGGTCGTGGGCCGCTTCTTTCTGCTTCTTCTTGTTAAGATAAATGTTAGCCACCACGATCGCCGTTACCAGCGCCGGGATATCCATAAAAGGATAGAGTGCGCCGGCCCAAGCCTCGTAGGGGATCTTTTGTTCTTCGAGTACCGTCAGACCGGCGGCCATAGTCGAGCCACTCACGGCTCCAAATAATCCCCCAGTAGCGATCGCATCTACCACTTTCACCTTGGGCAGATTGGCTAAGGTATAGCGGGCGACGAAGACCACAATAATCCCTACTATGACGGCAAAGATCATTGGTAATACCATTTCCGTCAGGTTGGAATTGCGGATGGCAATCCCGCCGGTCAGACCGATTTTGGTCAGCAGCATGAAGACGATGATCGTACAAATCGACTCTGGAATGACCAATTCACTCCCGAGAGCAGCAATGATCATCCCACCAATCAAAAAGGCCAGCGTTGGCGACTGCAACTGCTGGATAAAGTCCATGACAAACAATGAGAAAAAATCCACGAATACCTCCTTACGCCTCCCCTGATGAGGAGTATTAATACAAATGAACTTTCAAGAGTTAAAGAAAATAAGGGTCAGGTGATTCACCCCAACAGCAGGCGTACTTCCCAATGCGGTTAAATTTATGTCGGGTAAACCCCTTGATTAACCTCAAAATCCTCCGGTTCTTGGTGAGGATGGGTCTTGACAAAAGTTACCGCTTGTTGTAGGGCGATGGTTCTGTCCATTAGCACATGATCGGGGGGGATTTGGGCTAAAATGCCAAGACGTTCCAAACGATGCTGGATTTTGCTGGTGGCACCAACGATGAAGACTTGTAAACCTTTATCGATCGCATCTTTAATCGCATTTTCGATCGCTAAAGAAGCTGTCACCCCTAACAAAGGCACATCACTCAAGTCCAAGATTAAAACATCCGCTTCCTTCATGGCTGTGTGTTCTCTGGCGATCGCTTTCGAGACTCCAAAGATCATCGGACCACTGAGATAAAATAGGATGATGCGACCGTTAGCTTGGTTGAGTAACCGTTTTTCTTCTGGACTTAGGAGAATCTCGTCATCGTTATCGGTGATCGTTTTCACTTCCTGCGCTTGCAGTTCACTGAGGCGATCGATGGTGAGAATATTAGCAATAAAGACCCCCACACCCACAGCAACGATCAGATCGACGAATACTGTTAATAACAGTACACCGTACATGATTAGCGTCCCTTTCAGAGAAATCTTGTGAGAGCGTTTCAGGAAACTCCAGTCGAGAATATCGATCCCCACTTTTAGGGCAATCCCCGCTAATACCGCCATGGGGATACTCTTAGTTAAACCTGCGGCCCAGAGAACGACGACTAATAAAATTAAAGCGCGAGTAATGCCAGAAAGAGCAGTGGTCGCACCGGTTTGAATATTGACGACAGTTCCCATCGTGGCCCCGGCACCGGGTAAACCGCCACAGATTCCTGATACTAAGTTACCAATACCTTGACCGATCAATTCTTTATTCGATTTGTGTTCGGTACGGGTCAAACTATCGGCAATTACCGCCGTTAATAGGGTATCAATACAACCCAACATCCCTAAAACTGCCCCATCCACCAACATTGTGATCATTTGGGCAGCACTAAAGGTGGGCATTTGCAAGGTGGGTAAACCCACGGGAATATCCCCAATCCGGCGAATTTCAACACCTTGGAAGAAAAACAGCGAAATCAGAGTTCCTATCACCAAAGCTAATAACTGAGGGGGGACAAAACGCTTGAATTTCGAGGGCATCAGGAAGATGATCGCCAAGGTGATCGCCCCCAGAATGGCTTCAGGGGGATTGATATTAGAGAGTAGTTCTGGGATTTTCTGCACTGTGCCTAAAACCCCTCCTTTGGGAGCGGCTTGCCCTAAAAAGGGCGGAATTTGCAGAATAATCAGGATTACCCCGATCCCAGACATAAAGCCGGAAATAACGCTATAGGGCATCAGGGTAATGTATTTACCCATTTTGAAGATACCGAACAGAATCTGGAAAATGCCCGCTAACATGACTACCGTAAAGGCCATGGGTAGGCCTAATTCGGGATTTCTGGCGGTTAAACTGGCCACGATCGCCGTCATTACTACCGTCATCGGCCCCGTCGGTTCCGAAATTAACGTGGGGGTGCCACCAAAAAGGGCAGCAAAAAAACCCACACAGACAGCACCGTACAAACCAGAGATCGCACCAGCCCCAGAAGCTACCCCGAAAGCGAGAGCTAGAGGGAGAGAAACGATGGCAGCTGTTAGACCACCGAAGATATCACCCCGCAAATTGTCAAAATGAATACGATTGGTTATTTCCATGAGAATCCAACTGAGCAAAGGGTTTTTTGCCACAACAAAGCCGGCGGTTGAGAGACCAGCCTTGATAGACAAAAGTTTATGGTTTTTAAAGATCGATTGTTATAAATCTATACTAGAACGGATATCTTGACAAGCAAATTTTTATAAATTGAGTTTAAATCGATATATCTTTACAAAAGTATTGATTTAAACCTATGATATAAGCGGGGTGGGGAGGTTTTCACTCGTTCCCCTCCATTCCTGCTTCTGTTTAGCAAAGCTCCTCAAGGCAGTAACAGAAGTGTAGCTCTCTAGAGGCCTCTCTTGATTCACGCCACTTTACATCAACTGATTGTCTTTGAAGCGACCGCTCGTCATGGCAGTTTCACCAGGGCTGCTGAAGAACTATCGATCACCCAACCCACCGTTTCCACCCAGATGAAACAACTGACTAAAGCAGTGGGTTTACCCTTATTTGAACAGATAGGCAAACGTTTGTATTTAACCGAGGCCGGACGCAGTTTATTAGTAACCTGTCAGGCAGTCCTCAAGGATCTTGATAACTTTGAGATGGCGATCGCTGATATCAAGGGCATTAAACAGGGTAAACTGCGTTTAGCGGCGGTATCCACAGCCCAATATTTAATCCCTCAGATCCTAGGTCCTTTTTGTCAACAGTACCAAGGGGTGGATGTGTCCCTAGAATTGACCAATCACCAAGACCTAGAAGCAAGGATCATCAATAATGTTGATGACCTATATATTTTAAGCGAACCTCCCGAAGATCTAAACCTGGAGATTCAACCGTTTCTGGAAAATCCCCTTGTGGTCATTGCACGCAAAGATCACCCCCTAGCGGGACAGAAAAAAATTCCGATTAAACGGCTGCAAGGGGAACCTTTTATTATGCGGGAAATGGGATCGGGAATTAGACGGGCAGTACAGCAAATTTTTCTCGACCACGGCATCACTTTATCTCTGCGTTTGGAAATCGGCAATAATGAAGCCATTAAACAAGCAGTCGCCGGTGGTTTAGGAATCTCGGTTCTGTCTCAGCACGTCTTAAATTTAGATCCTCCCAATGGGGAATTTACCATCCTTGACGTGGAAGACTTTCCCATCCAACGCCATTGGTATGTGGTTTATCCCAAGGATAAAAAACTATCCGTGATCGCCAAGACTTTTCTTGATTATCTCCTCTCAGGGGAATTAGGGGCATAAGTAGGGTCTGCTGAAAAAGTTTTTCGTGGGGGCAGGGTGTGGGGTGTGGGGTGTGGGGTGTAGGGTTTTACCCATTTTCAGAGGGTCAATTACCTAATTTTCAGGGAAAAAGTGCCTAAATTTCCCCCCCGATCCCCCCAATGTCTGGCACTTTTTGATGGGAAAAAAGTCTAAAATTCTTATCCAACAAGGTTTTTAGATTTATTCAGCAGACTCTAAGTACCCACAGACCCCCGATCAAGTCGAATTCGGTAAGCGCAAGCGATCGATCTATCTCCGATCCGAAAAGGTGGAGAATGTTCGAGAACTCGATCGCCTGGGGAAATCGATCGGCAATATCCTCAAGGCGATCGATTCTCCCAAAACCCGCCAGGATTTAATCCTCATAAATGCGGCACTCTAAGGCATCGGGATTGGCTTCGCAGTAGGACTGAAGTGAGTTAGTCCCCTGTTTTTTAGCCCGTTGATGGGAGGCTTCGGCTTGGAGTTCCTCCACCACATCCCAGGCTGCGGCGCAATCGGGAGAGGTTTCACCCTTGGCCGCACAAATTGCCCGTGCGTCTTCCCGGGCTGCTTCAATTTCATCTTCAATGAACAACCGCTTGGGCTTTTCAACAAAATCGCTCTTGAAGAGAATATCACTCACAGAAATAATGCCCAGCAAAGTTTTGCCCTGAATCACTGGTGCGCGGCGAATGCGGGTTTGAGCAAATAACCGGGCCACATATTCCACCCCCAGTTCGGGATTGACAACCACACAGGGCTTGGCCATAATTTCATAGACCCGCATAGTTTTAGGATCGTGGCCAAAGGCCGCCACTTTGTAAACGATGTCAGTTTCGGTGACAATTCCATAGGGGTCCTGTTCATGGCGCGGTTCGACAATCAATCCCCGCAGTTGTTTTTCTTTCATCAATTTCACGGCATCGGCAACCGTTGCCGAACCACGAATGGTGACAACGTTTTGGGTCATAATTTCTTGAGCTTGCAGCATAGGAGTTGGATGGTGTTGTTAAATTAAAGAACTGGTATAAATGCAAAAGTTGACTAGGGTTGGCCCGATAGCAATTTCCTAGACTCTTGTGGGCTGAGTGCCACTTTGAACACAGATGACAAGGGCCAATGAGCGATCGCTGGTTGGGCTTGGGGCGGCACGGCCGCAGCTGTGTTCCTCTGAGTGCCTGGAGCATAGGCCTCCAGCACAGCGCCATTTTGCCAACACATGGCGATGAAATAATCACACACTGGGCATTCCGTCTGAGCAACTTGCCGGGCCGGACACTTATATCCTGCGGGCAGGCGATCGCTCAAGAGTCTTTGAGCTACGCTGCCACAGTTGGGACACCGGATTTCTATAAGCTTGTTCATCGCCATACCTCAAAATTGAATAGTGATGTGAGAAGGAAAGGGTCAACGTCGGACGTTTGCCCAGAGTGGAAGACTTATAATTGTCGTTCTACCGCAGCCGTAAATTCTTCATAGGGTTTAACCCCAACTAATGTTTCTATCAATTTCCCCTGTTTAAATACCATGACAGCCGGAATACTTTTAATTCCAAAGCGTTTGGCTACGGGTTTGTTACTGTCCAGGTCAAGTTTGAAGACTTTGGCGCGATCGCGATAGTCATCGGCCAATCGATCGATCAACGGTGCCACCAGTTTGCAAGGTCCACACCAGGTTGCTGTGCAATCTACCACCAACAGTGATTCACTCTTTAAGAGGGAATCGAATTCAGTTTCATCTTGAATAAATGTAGCCGTACCCATGTTTATATCTCCAGATTGATTTTGTGTAACTTAGTACAAATTCTCTGATCGCTGCGTTTTACAATAGAAATCCAGCCTTGACCCGCTCCTCATCTAAAAATGCCCAACCCTGGCCCCGAAACTTTCTCCCAAAAAGGGAAAGGGGTTGACGCTGAGGGCTATGAGTAAAGCAAAAAGGCATAAGTCAAGATCCACCTCCCGGGGGTATCGTCTATAGTTTGGTCGTCCCAGACATCGATGGTGACATCTAGTCCCTGCTCATGCACGGGTTTTACTTTGTAAGTCGTCATCGGCTGCTCCCAATCAAAACAAATTTGCGACGTTAAGTTACGGTAATATGGTTTTGCAAGTTATTGCATTGACATCCCCTATGACAGCGACCCCTTCAAACGATTTATCTGCCTGGGAGCGGCTAGAACAAGGTAGACAAGCAAAAGCAAGCAACGGTGGTTATGCGGGCTACGGCTCCCCTGCCTTTGGACAACGATCGATCGATGGGGAATTAGTGGATGATCCGGAAGAGTGCCGGGTCATTGAACTGATTCGCCGTCATCACAAATCGGGGAAATCCTTGCAGAAGATCGCCGATTGGCTTAATGAACAAGGCTACACCACCAAACGTGGTCAACCATGGCAGCGTATTTCCGTAAAGCGGGTGCTGGATCGACTTTATGGAAAGGTGTCCAGAATTTCCGGAGTAACCCTTCAGGCCGACCAGAACCCGGAAGTACTCACCCCAGCGTCTCGTGATGCCGCTCCTGAAACCATTAGAGGCTGAATAACCCCTAAATAAAAAGTTTCAGGCTTTAACCTGTTACATCCCTCTATGATACACCGAAGTGGGTCTAAAATCTTTACGAGTTTAATAAAAATTGTAACAAAACGTTACATCTTTTAGGAAAAAGTTAAATGACGCTACACTTTGAGATAGTTTTAGAACGGGTTTTGGCAACTCTGAGAGTCTGGGTTCTTTGCCCAGTGGCTGTTCTGTCTATCTTGGCCTTTGCGATTGCAGGATGGCGCTGATGTCCTTTGATACACCTCTGAGTTGGGCCCCCGATCTGGAAAAGGCGATCAATCGCCAACCCTTGACGGTGCCGCCAACCACTTCTCTGGCAGATGCGATCGCCATGATCGGTCAGGCCCATAGCCGTCTGTGTTTACTCACCGATGACCTATACCCTCTAGCTGCTCCGGCCGGAGAAGCGCGTGTTAGCTGTCTGCTGGTGGTGCAAGGACAAGAGTTATTAGGAATTTTGACAGAACGCGATGTGGTGCGACTCACCGCCCAAGGAATTAACCTGACCGAGACAACCGTTGCCGATGTGATGGTGCATCCCCTGATCACCTTACCCCAGCAATCTGCTCAAGACATTTTTGCTGCCCTGTTTTTGTTTCGTCGCTACCGCATTCGCCATTTGCCGATTGTGGATGACCAAGGACACTTAATCGGGGTGATTTCCCATGAAAGTATTCGCCAGATATTGCGTCCGGCCAATCTGTTGCGGTTTCGTCGCGTATCGGATGTGATGACCAGTCAAGTGGTACAGGCCCCACTCACCGCCACAGTCTTGCAATTGGCCCAGTTAATGGCGGAACATCGTGTCAGTTGTGTGGTGATCACCCAACGAGATTCAGAGGACAATGACTGCCCGGTGGGTATTGTGACAGAGCGAGATCTTGTTCAGTTTCAAGCAGTTCAAATTGATCTGCACAAAACTAGGGCCCAGACGGTGATGAGTACGCCCTTATTTCTCCTCAGCCCCGAGGATTCCCTGTGGACGGCCCATCAGGAAATGCAAAAACGGCGGGTGGGGCGTTTGGTGGTTTCTTGGAACTGGGGTCGGGGGTTGGGCATTGTTACACAAACCAGTCTGTTAAGGGTTTTTGACCCGATGGAAATGTATGGGGTGATTGAAAATTTACAACAAACCATTCAACAGCTAGAGTCCGAGCGATCGCCCTCCCTTCCTTCCCCACCAGCGGACTTATTACCCCAACGGACCCGCACCCCATCAGAAAAAGAGAGCGCTGGCGATCGCGAATTATTACTGGCCTTGCTGGATAATGCCTACAAAGACGTAAAGTATATGTTGGCTAACTTAGATATTGTCGTCGAGCAGCGGCGATCTTTGCTTCAATCTGTTCTAGATAAGCTTGAGTACCTCGGCCGTGAAATTAGCTCTTAGTAAGCTGTTCGGATCTCTTAGGTTTGGTGGGTAAAATGTATTCTAAGATACATTCCTCCTAGCGAGGGAGTGGAAGGAACCACAAAGACACAAAGAACACAAAGATTGATCGATCATAGAGTAAGTTAAACTTATCACACAGAACCTAGAAGCTCCTTAGATTGAGTGATAAAACCGAAAGTAACGCCCAATTTTAGGAGAAAGTTTCCCATGAAAAATTCCAAATTAGTAGATTTACAAAAATGAGATGCACCCAATCAAAGGCACAATCTATCTTATACTTTAATAAGTACCTAAGTAGGTAGGTGTTAAAAGTTTTCATATCCTCCCGCCTATCGGCGCCCCCTTATCAAGGGGGGATCAAGGGGGGATCAAAGGCACAATCTATCTTCAATTTAATAATTATAACCACCCACTTAATAGGATAGTTACACAACGTAAAAATTGGCTAATTCAGGAGTTATTATTATGCTAGACCAAATGATGAAGATGTTGGAAGGGCAACAAATAGGCCCCTATCGTCTTAATAAGTTTCTCGGTGCCGGTGGTTTTGGGGGTGTATTTCATGCTAGTGAAATGGTCAGAAATACATCGGTCCAAGAAGTTGCTATTAAAGTTATTCCCGAAAGTAGCGATGATAAATTAATTGAATTAACAAATGCCAGAAAGTTAGAACATTCTAATTTAATTAAGGCTTATTCAGTGGGGGAATTTACTTTTCTCAATACGGAGATGCTTTATTTAGTGATGGAATTGGCACAGGGTAGCCTAGAAAATCACATCGCTAAAGGCGGTTTGTCAGCGGATGAGATTAAAAATATTACTGCTCAAGTCGCCCAAGGTTTAAATTATCTTCATGGACAAAATAAAGTCCATCGAGATTTAAAACCGGGTAATATCCTCAAGGTTAATCAACAATACAAGTTAGCAGATTTTGGCTTAATTAGAACCTTAAATAACAAAAGTCACACTCAAACAGTCCACAATAGCGGTACAATTATTTATATGCCTCCCGAAGCCTTTAGGGGGGATAT
Source organism: Microcystis aeruginosa NIES-2549 (assembly GCF_000981785.2). NCBI lineage: Bacteria > Bacillati > Cyanobacteriota > Cyanophyceae > Chroococcales > Microcystaceae > Microcystis > Microcystis aeruginosa. The sequence goes on from NZ_CP011304.1 coordinate 228,159, forward strand.
TTCCTCAGCCTGGGATCTGTGGTCATTGGGTATTATGTTAATCGAAATGACCACTAATCAACTTCCCTATAAGTTTAATAATGATATTCACCAGTTAATGGCGAAGGTGATGAATTGTGAGCTACAAATCCCTAGTTTACCGAAAGAGTTTAAACAGATTATTGAAGGGTGTTTGCAAAAAGATAGAAAACAAAGATGGACAGCACAACAGGTTTTAAATGCCTTACAACCTCTGGGATGGACTTCTCCCCCGTCACCTCCACCAGCACCGGCAGCAGTCAAAAAGCCTGTTTCACCAATACCCCTAATTGCTTCACCTACTCCATTTACCGAAAAACTACCCAACGGAGTAACACTAGAGATGGTGAGCTTACCAGCAGGTAAATTTCTCATGGGATCTCCTGACAGTGATTCTGATGCTTGGGATTCTGAAAAGCCTCCACACCAAGTTAAAGTCAACAGTTTTGCGATTGGGAAATATCCAGTGACTCAGGCACAATATGAAGCGGTAATGGGAACCAATCCCTCTCGGTTTAAAAACAATCCGCAAAATCCGGTAGAAAGGGTTAGTTGGAACAATGCTCAAGCTTTTTGTCAAAAATTGAGTCAAATAACAGGGAAAACCTATCGCCTACCGACGGAAGCGGAATGGGAATATGCTTGTCGTGCGGGGACCACTACTCGCTATTATTTCGGTGATGATGCTAGTCAGTTAGGAGATTACGCTTGGTATAGCGCAAATTCTCAGAGTAAAACTCATCCTGTGGGACAGAAAAAACCCAATGCTTGGGGACTGTATGACATGATTGGCAATGTTTGGGAGTGGTGCGAAGACGATTGGCACGATAACTATATCGGAGCGCCAAAGGATGGATCGGCGTGGCTTATCAAGAACGATAATCGTTCTCAGTCTCTTAAGTGTCTGCGGGGCGGTTCTTGGTACGACTACCCTAATCTCTGTCGTTCTGCCAACCGCAGCGGGGGCAACCCCCTCGGCGACTACATCAACTACGGTTTTCGGGTAGTGTGCGGTGCTGGGGGGAAAAGTATCGCTACTGTAACATCTACACCCCTACCTAAAGAATCGCCAACTCCACTGACAAACTTTACCGAAAAACTACCCAACGGAGTAACACTAGAGATGGTGAGCTTACCAGCAGGTAAATTTCTCATGGGATCTCCTGACAGTGATTCTGATGCTTGGGATTCTGAAAAGCCTCCACACCAAGTTAAAGTCAACAGTTTTGCGATTGGGAAATATCCAGTGACTCAGGCACAATATGAAGCGGTAATGGGAACCAATCCCTCTCGGTTTAAAAACAATCCGCAAAATCCGGTAGAAAGGGTTAGTTGGAACAATGCTCAAGCTTTTTGTCAAAAATTGAGTCAAATAACAGGGAAAACCTATCGCCTACCGACGGAAGCGGAATGGGAATATGCTTGTCGTGCGGGGACCACTACTCGCTATTATTTCGGTGATGATGCTAATCAGTTAGGAGATTACGCTTGGTATAAAGGAAATTCTCGGTATAAGACTCATCCTGTTGGTGAGAAAAAGCCCAATGCTTGGGGACTCTATGACATGAGCGGCAATGTTTTCGAGTGGTGCGAGGACGATTGGCATAATAGCTATGAGAATGCGCCAAAGGATGGCAGTGCTTGGCTGACAAATGATACTGATTATCAAATAGTGCGGGGCGGTTCTTGGTCTTTTAATCCCAATGACTGCCGTTCCGCTTACCGCAGCAGTAACGACCGCCGCGACTACATCGACCTCACCATCGGTTTTCGGGTGGTGTGCGGTGCTGGGAGGACTCTGTAACCCTTTTTCTCTTTTTTACCCTTTTTCTCTTTTTCTCTTTTTCCCGCCGCTAGGCGGGTCGATTTTTTTTTTGAGATTTTTAATGGCTTCCATTACTGTTAATATCTCAGATGAACAGTTGAAGACTTAATTAGGGTTTGCATAGAAGATTCGATTTTCAATTTCTGTCGATGGCGTTTGGAACAAGGGGTTAAGGCTTGTGTTCGATGCCATCAAATCACTACAGATATGCCAATAATCCCAGATGATAGAGAATAGATATTTCCGAAAATTAAATATGCGTAACCTGAAACACTTGGTAGGGACAATTCATGAATTGTCCCTACATTTTTGGAGTATAAATCATGAATTGTCCCTACATTTTTGGAGTATAAATCATGAATTGTCCCTACATTTTTGGAGTATAAATCATGAATTGTCCCTACATTTTTGGAGTATAAATCATGAATTGTCCCTACATTTTCGGAGTACAATTCATAAATTGTTCCTACGTTTTCGGAGATGTCTAATGATGATACAGCTAGTCTCTCTGCTATAGTACAAAAGTAGTTTAGCATGATACCCCACTCAATTAACTAAAAATCTTTTCAAGCGCGTTTTTTGTGCGATCGGGATCTAATTCAATATAGCGCTGTAAATTCGCGATCGAAGCGTGTCCGCTCACCGCTTGAATTGTTTTAAGGTCGGTTCCCCGGCGTGACAATTCGGTGATACAAGAACGGCGGCCGCAGTGAGTGACAATTTTTTTGTCATCCAGTCCGACTTTACACGCGGATTTTTTCAAATAGCTCTGGTGTTTGTTTCCCCAGCATATACCGGCATCTGTCCCCTTTTGTGGATTAAATTTGTTAGATTTTGTAGTAGAAATGTTAACTTATCTTAAAATTTATGCTGACCAGCACTGCTACCCATCCCGTCGGGGGAACAGCTATCGATCGCTTTGATTGTCGTCAAGTTTGGTATCCTATCTACTACGTCAAAGATTTAGACAAAAAGCAGCCCCAACGCTTTACCCTACTAGAAGAGGATTTAGTGATTTGGTGGGACAAAAATCAGCAAGAATGGCGAGTTTTTGAGGATAAATGTCCCCATCGCTTGGCTCCTCTCTCAGAAGGTCGTCTTAACGAAAGCGGACATCTAGAATGTCCCTATCACGGTTGGTCTTTTTCCGGAGGGGGAGACTGTGAATTTATTCCCCAACAACCAGAAAACAGTCAAGCTAACACCTCTCGACGCGCTTGTGTGCGGTCTTTTCCCACGGCTATCCGTCAGGGATTATTATTCGTTTATGCGGGTAATCCCGAAAATGCTCCCCTGACTGCGATTCCAATTATTGAACCCATGGAGGAGGATGCCGATGCTTGGATTTGTTTGGATACCTTCCGAGATCTACCCTACTCGGCCGTCACTTTAATCGAAAATATTATCGATTCTAGTCATGTTCCCTATACCCATCATCTCACCATCGGTAATCGGGCCAATGCCGCTCCTATGGAGTTAGAAATTATCGAGTCCAATCGTCAGGGATTTAAGGGAATTTGGCCCGAAGGACCGCGTAAAGGTCAATTAGGTCAGCAATACAGCAATTTTATCGCCCCCGGATTAATTTACCACGATCTCACCTCGGAAAAGTTCGGACGGACTTTAACAGCAGTCTATGCAACCCCCATCCGTCAGGGAGAATGTCGTCTCTTTGCTCGTTTTCCCTTTAAATTTAACTCTAAGCTGCCGAAATTCTTCATTAAGCTTACTCCCACTTGGTATTCCCACATCAATCAAAACGCTATTCTCGAAGATGATCAGATTTTTCTCTACTATCAAGAGCGTTATCTGCAAGCTCGGGGGGATAGTCGGAATTTTAGTCAAGCTTGTTATCTCCCCACGAAAGCGGATTTATTCGTGTTCGAGTATCGCAATTGGGTTAATCAATACCAAGCTGATCCTTTTGCCGGTCAACCTTTCCCCCCCCTACAATCAAAAGAGATTCTCCTCGAACGCTATCACTCCCATACCAAAAATTGTGCTGTTTGTCAAGGGGCTTTAAAAAATATTAATCGTCTCCGGGGGTTAACATTAGCGATCGCTATTATTCTTGGTCTATCTTTACCACTTTTAGCCCTAATTTTCGCTCAATCGGCCCTTGTTCCCGTGACAGTGCTGACAGCATTAACTGTCATTATGGTGGCAGTTTATTGGCGCTTGGGAGAACTGATAAAACAGTTTTATCAAGGACGGGAACTATTGCCGAGAAATACTGGTAAAAAGCGCTAAAGCTACAGGAAAAGAGCGGAAGTTAGGGAACAGGTTCCTCATTATCCATTTTCGGGGTTTGGTTTTGGAGAGATTGCTGAAGTTCTTGCCAGCGAGTTTCTGCCAGTTGTTTTTGTGTTTGCACTTCTCGGTCATTGGAACGATAACGAAGTGATTCTTGATAAGCTTGAATCGCTCGCTCGTATTGACCGAGTTTAAAGCAACTATTGCCTAAACTTTTCCAGGTTTCTGGGTTATCTTTTTGTCTTTGAATCGCCTGTTGATAGGCGATTATGGCTTGAGAATAGTCGCCTAAACGATACCAAGCGTTACCGATACCGATAAAAACTTCGGCTTTTCGGGAAGAAATACGGCGAGCTTTTTCGTAGGATGATATCGCTTCTTGAAATCTTTCCAGTTGATGAAGTAATGCCCCTTGATTTAACCAAGCTTGATAATAATTAGAATTGGCCTCAGTTGCTTGCGTAAATGCCTGCAAAGCTTCTGAGTTGCGGCCTAATTTTTGCAAAATAATCCCTTGACTATAGTGAGCTTGGGAAAATTGGGGATTAAATTGTCCGGCTTTGCTATAACTTTCTAAGGCATCATTAATTTTATTTAATTGATAGAAACTATTACCTTTTTGATACCAAATTAAGGCATTATCTGACTCGATCGCTAGAGCCTGATCGTAGGCTTTAACTGCCCCTTCATAATCCTCAAGATTTTGTAATGCCCAGCCTTTTTTATACCATATTTTGGCATCATTTTTTTGAAAAGTTAACAATTTTTCCAGAGCTTTTTGGGCGGCGGAATATTGTTGCAGTTCTAGATAGATATCGGCTTTACCTTGCCAAGCTTGACTAGCAGCAGCATTAATAGATAAGACCCGCTCAAAACTTTCTAAAGCCTCCTGATTTTTATCTAATTTATCTAAAGCTTCTCCGCGACCGAGCCAAGCTTGCCAAGCGGAATCCGGGTTAATTTGAATAGCTTTTTCGTAGGTATTTAAAGCTTCCGAGTATCTTTTTAAAGCTAATAAAGCATCGGCTTGTCCTTGCAATGCCTCAAGATAATCGGGATTAATTTTTAAGGCTTTACCATAGGAATTAATGGCATCAGTATAGCGTTTAAGTTGATAAAAAGTCTGACCTTGTTGATAGTAACTAAGAGAATTACGAGAATTTTGCCAATAGTCAAAACCCAGATAAGCACCAGCTATTAAGCCAATTGTCCCAAAGACAAACAAGATTTTTGTTAGCCAAGATTTCCCTTGACGAGCAACTCGACCTTGGGGTTTCACCGCCTGGGTAGTTTTCGGATCGAGATGATGAATTTTACCTAATTTTCTCAGAGCGATTAATGCTTCACTGGCACTGGTATAACGCTGACGAAAATCATAGCGGATCATCCGATCAATAATATAGCTAAACTCGGCGCTAGTCATGGCCAAATGTTGCCAGAGAATTTCCCCCGTGCGAGCATCCAATGGAATATCTTCGGGAGCTTTACCGGTTAAAGCTTGTAATCCAATCATACCAGTGGCATAGATATCGCTACTAAAACGGGGATAACCCTGGGCCTGTTCACTGGGGAAATAACCGGGGGTTCCGATAGCGACTGTAGAAACGGTTTTACCTTCTTTAACTACTTGAGTGCTAATTTGTTTGACAGCACCAAAATCAATTAAAACCAATTGATCATCTTGACGGCGACGAATAAGATTGAAGGGATTAACATCGCGATGGATCACCTGTTTGTGATGGACAAATTCCAGAATTGAGAGAATTTCTGTTAATAAAACTACTACTTTCTCTTCATTTTGCCTATAGACACCGGCAGTAATTTCTGTGGCTAAATCTTCCCCCTCAATGTATTCTTGCACGAGGAAAAATTGACCATTTTCCTCAAAATAAGCAAATAAACGGGGAATATGACGATTAATGCCCAATTCTTGCAGGATTTTCGCCTCGGTTTCAAAGAGTCGTCTAGCGATGGCTACAGTTTCCGCATCCCGGCACTGGGGTTGAAATTGTTTGATCACACAGCGATTTTGATTGGGTAACTGGCGATCGCAGGCCAAGAAAGTCTGTCCGAATCCCCCTTTTCCCAATTGACGGATAATTTGGTAGCGATGACTAAGGATTTTTCCGGCAGCGAGTTCCATAGACGATGGCAATCCGAGGTTTTTTACTATTCTAGGCTTTTCGGCTCTCCTTTGCGGTCGATGGACAAAATGGGTAAATTCTGCCATTCTACTTTTTTCCCTATAGAGAGGGAAAAAATTCCCTGTTGAGGGGACTGACATGACAGGCAGAAGAAAATAATCTAGAAATAGAGAAAGTTCACTGTTGTTTTTTGAGAGGATAACCGCTATGTCTATCAATCCTGTTACTAGAGCCAGCACAGCTTTACTGATTACCCTGCTGATGGGGTCGATGTCCGGCACTTTTCCCGTCCTCGCTCAAAGTAATATTAATCGGCCACGTCTCATCGCTCAACAAATCTCGATTCCGGCAGGAACAGTTATCCCTTTGAATTACGAGAAAGCCGATAAAATTTTAGTTTCTAAAAGTGATGTTATTCCTCTGACTTTAACCGTAGCCAGAGATATTCGTAACCGGAATGGGAGTGTGGTGATTGCGGCAGGAAGTGAAGTCAAGGGTACTTTACAAGCGGTGGGCCAAGGTGTGCGCTTTATTGCCAATGAAATTGCCCTCGATGGGGGTAATCGTACTATTCCCCTCAATGGCACTTCGCGATTAATTACTACCACTGAAACCGTGCGTAAAGGGGCAAAAACTCAAGATATCTTAGCGGGAACCGTCGCCGGTGCGGGGGCAGCCACAGCGATTGCTGCTCTTACGGGCGATCGCAAGATCGAAGTTCTCGACGTTTTAGCGGGGGCAGCCGTGGGAACCCTTGCAGGATGGGGTTTACCGACGGCGGGAATAGTCGGTGGTAGTTCCGTGCAGTTATACTCTGTTAACCCCGATCGAGATTTAAATATTACCCTGCAATCGCCCCTAGTGATCAGAGATTAGTTAGGGTCTGCTGGCGGATTTGGTGTCAACCATCGATTTAAACGGAGCGATCGATTTGTTAGATTTTTAATAGTCCGTCTGTCAACCAATAGACAGAAACAGTCAAAACATCAGAATCAGAGATCAAAGTATGAAACTTCCTACAGGGTTACGGCGAACTATTACCCACGCTTTGGCAACTTTTCTGGGAGTTATGCTCGGTTTTAGCAGTTTAGCGGCGGTAAATGCTCAAAATCTGCCCAGCACTGCCGCCGATCTGGTCAGAATCCCCCCGGAGATGACGGCGGAAAGTTTTGTCGCTAAGGCAGTGGCCCGCACGGGTGCGGCAGTGGTGCGAATTGACACCGAAGCGATCATTACTCGTCCCAATAGCCCCTTTTTTGATGATCCTTTTTTTCAGGAGTTTTTTGGGGAACAGTTTCGTGTTCCCACCCAGCAGCGAGTGGCGGGCCAGGGATCGGGTTTTATTATCGATGGCAGTGGTTTAATCTTAACTAATGCCCATGTGGTCGATAATGCCGATAAGGTAACGGTAACTTTAAAAGATGGTCGTAGCTTCAAGGGAGAAGTACGCGGTACTGATGAGATCACTGATTTAGCCGTAGTCAAAATTAATCCCCAAGGGGAAAATTTACCTGTAGCCGTCCTGGGCAATTCCTCATCCATACAAGTGGGGGACTGGGCGATCGCTGTAGGCAATCCCGTCGGTCTAGATAATACGGTAACTTTAGGAATTATTAGCACGATCGGGCGCTCGGCGGCTAAGGCGGGTATTCCCGATAAACGCATTGATTTTATCCAAACTGATGCCGCTATTAACCCGGGTAATTCCGGCGGTCCTTTACTCAACGCCCAAGGGGAAGTCATCGGCATCAATACGGCGATTCGTGCTGATGCCATGGGCATCGGTTTTGCCATTCCCATCGACCGGGCCAAGCAGTTACAAGCGACCCTAGAATCAGGTCAAAAGGTGGCCCATCCCTATATCGGTGTGCAGATGATTAATCTAACTCCCGATTTAGCCCGGGCTAATAATCAAAACCCCAATTCTGCCATGATCGTGCCGGAAGTGTCGGGAATTTTGGTGGTGAAAGTTCTACCCAATACCCCCGCCGAAAAAGCCGGGATCCGTCGCGGGGATGTGATTGTCAAAGCTAATAATCAACCGGTTAGCGATGGCGCTCAGTTACAGGAAATGGTGGAAAAAACTGGGATCGGTCAATCTTTACCCCTAAGAATCAGAAGGGGTGAAAGGGCGCTCGATCTCACCGTAATCACCGCCCAAATGTCAAATCAGTAATCAGTTATCAGTTATCAGATGTAAGTTTTCAGTTTAACGCCAGTTCGGTTTAAGGGAATTTTGCCATAGCTTCCACGAAAGAATAGGAGTTTCAGGCTACGGTAGCATCAGGGTTTTAGCTTATCCCGAACTGAGGTTAATTCCTTCTTTCAAAACTATACCTATTAATCGTTTCCCTTTTTTTTAAGTTTCTTCTCTTTTTGTTAAGAAAGATCCGACTAATGGATAGCCTTGATAAGGGGGGTGTCTGATAATTTTTAACGCCTACCTACTTAACTCAGAAAGCGATTATACTCATTGACATCCTCACCGCCGTAAACGGACGGTGATTCCCAAACCTCACGATTTAGGCTTCTGCTTCTTTTCCGAAGGATTTTTCGCACCTGCCTTAACAGATTTACTCTGTTCTGGTCATCAGGTCGCTCTACAGACTGACACCGCAAGCCCTGCGGCCAAAATGTTTTTACTGGCGTTAATATCTCGGTCATGGTGAGTCCCACAGTCTGGACAGTCCCATTCTCGAACATTTAACGGCATTTTCTCAGCAATATACCCGCAATTACTACACCTTTTAGAGCTAGGAAACCATCTATCTATTTCGATGTAATTTCTCCCATACCAACGGCATTTATAGGCTAATTGTCTAGTGATTTCACCCCAGCTTACATCAGATATTGCCTGAGATAACTTGGGGTTTTTGACCATATTCTTGACGGCTAAATTCTCAACCACAATCGTTTGGTTTTCACGAACTAATTGAGTCGTTAGCTTATGTAAATGGTCTTTTCTGTTATCAGTAATTTGAGCGTGAATTCTGGCTACTTTGATTCTTGCTTTTTCTCGATTCTTTGAGCCTTTCTGTTTTCGAGAAAGGCTTTTTTGTGCCTTTCGCAGTCTCCGATAATGCTTTTTAAAATGCTTGGGATTAGATACTTTATCGCCGTCGCTGGTAATTACTAGGCTACTAATTCCTAAGTCAATTCCAATGGCTTTATCTGTTACTGGTAATGGCTTAATTGTTGGGTCATCAAATCTAATTGAAATATGCCAACGTCCAGAAGGATGTAATCTGACTGTTACTGTACTTGGTTCACAGCTTTCTGGTATTTGTCTTGACCATCGAATAGGTAAAGGTTCTGTGCATTTGGCTAAATAGATTTGTCTGTCTTTAAATTTAAAAGCAGATTTGGTAAATTCGGCACTTCCTCCCTGATGTTTTTTCTTAAAGTTAGGATACTTAGTACGACCAGCCAAGAAATTAGTAAAAGCTGTTTGTAGGTGTCTTAACCCTTGTTGTAAGGGTACACAGCTTACCTCATTGAGAAAGTCTAATTCTTCTTGCTTTTTCCACTCGGTTAGCATTGAAGAAGTTTGAACGTAGCCTACTCTTTCTTGTCTTTCGTACCATGCTTGTGTTCGTTCGTGGAGAGCTTTGTTGTAAACTAATCTTACACAGCCCAAAGTGCGTCGCAATAGCGACTCTTGTTCGGGTGTGGGGTAAAATCGAAACGAATAGGCTTTTTCCATACCTCACATTTTAGCATATATTTCGTAAATGTGCTAATATTTAACAGTAAAGCCGTCGTAGAACGACGGGGTTTCAGACCCAAAATTTTCGATGATTAAAGACTATTGGCTGGTGATCGATGAACCAAGACAACGAGATTAGTCATTTACTAGACCTCATGCCCGCTTCGGGAAGGATGATGACGCGCATTGTCAGCAAACCCGAAAGCCCCAAGGTAATCGAAACTAATTTTCCCCTGCCCTGGCAAAGAGGAGTCAGACCGATTCCAATTAATTTTGACCTCTGGCGGCAATTATCAAGATCCCAACGGGATTTAGTCTTGTTAAGGGCTGTCTCTGTTTTAACGGCAGTAAAATGGTTTAAACCCGATATCGATCGAGCAATTGCTCTGGCTGGTATGATCGGTTTAACCGTGGAAACTCTGCAAACCGATGCTGTCGGTATGGCAGTGGCTGGGGGTTTAACTGCCTTGGCAATTAACCGGATTTGGCGGGAAAAACGCAGCCCCCAACGGGAATTAGACGCGGATGAAGCGGCCCTAAAAGTGGCCGTTAGACGCGGTTACACGGAAACCGAGGCCGCCAAAAGTTTATTATCAGCTATTGAGACTATAGCCGAAATTGAGGGGCGATCGAGTCTCAATTTTAACGAGTTATTGCGCTGTCAAAATCTGAAAAAATTAGCCAATCTCTCCTTTGTTGGTGTTCCCGATCAGGTGAGACAATCTTAAAGTCAGTTGTTTTGGCTATCAGCTTTCTTTTTACCGATTACCGATCACTGATCACTTAAATCCCTAACCCTAAAATAACTACTATAAAAATATTTTCCCCCTTGCTCAATGGCTGCAATTGACTCTTTAGAAAAAGCCTTAAAATATTACTTTGGCTACGATCAATTTCGACCGAATCAACGCCAAATAATTGAGGCTGCTTTAAATAATCAGGATTTATTAGTAATTATGCCCACCGGAGGCGGTAAATCTCTCTGTTTTCAGCTACCTGCTTTGATCAAAAAAGGGGTGACGGTGGTGGTTTCTCCCTTAATTGCTTTAATGCAGGATCAAGTAACTGCTTTAGCTGATAATGGTATCGGGGCAACATTTCTCAATAGCACTTTAAACGCTAAACAAGTTAGAGACAGAGAATCTTTAATCCTGCAAGGAAAAATTAAACTGTTATATGTTGCGCCAGAAAGATTATTATCGCCTAGTTTTTTAGACTTTTTAGCTGTTATTGATAATTACCTCGGTTTAGCCTGTTTAGCAGTGGATGAGGCACACTGTGTCTCCGATTGGGGTCATGATTTCCGCCCTGAATATCGACAAATTAAACAAGTCCGTCAACGCTTTCCCTCCGTGCCAATTCTGGCTTTAACTGCCACCGCAACTCAACAGGTTAGGGAAGATATTATCCAACAATTAGGATTGCGAGATACTTCCACTCATATTGCTAGTTTTAATCGTCCTAATCTTTATTATGAAGTTCAACCTAAAACCAGTAAATCTTATCAGCAATTGTATCAATATATTAAAGGACAAAAAGGGTCTGGTATTGTTTATTGTATCAGCCGCAAAACCGTCGATCAAGTTGCCGAACAGTTACAAAAAGATGGTATTAATGCCCTACCCTATCATGCGGGTATGGACGATCGGGAAAGAAGCGAGAATCAAACCCGTTTTATTCGGGATGATGTGCAGATTATGGTGGCGACAATTGCCTTCGGTATGGGGATTAATAAACCGGATGTGCGCTTTGTCGTTCATTACGATTTACCCCGCAATTTAGAGGGATATTATCAAGAATCGGGCCGCGCCGGTAGGGACGGAGAACCGGCTAAATGTACCCTCTTTTTTAGCTTTGCAGATGCCAGAAAAATTGAGTATTTTATTAACCAAAAAACTGAGCAAAATGAACAACAGAAAGCTCGTCAACAATTGCGACAGGTGTTAGATTATGCCGAGGGGACTGAATGTAGAAGATCTAGTGTACTAGGCTACTTTGGAGAAAGTTTTGCGGGTAACTGTGGTAACTGTGATAACTGTCGGAATGGAACAAATAACCAGGATTGGACGATCGAAGCACAAAAATTTTTATCCTGTGTGGCGCGGACGGGACAGAAATTCGGTATGATGCACATAATCAACGTACTCAGGGGAGGAAAAGGTGAAAGAATCACCCAATATCAACATCATTTATTATCCACTTATGGCATCGGTAAAGATAAAACTGTGGGGGAGTGGAAACGTTTAAGTCGTTCCCTTGTCCAGCAAAATCTACTGGTAGAAACAGAAGACAATTTTAGAATCTTGAAACTTAATCAACACAGTTGGGAAGTGATGCGGAAACAACGTTCCGTCTTTATTGCCGTCCCCCAAAAAGCTAACGGTCCAATCTTGGGAGACGACAATCCCAATATGGTGGAAAGTGATTTATTATTCGAGCGCTTGCGGCAACTGCGGAAAAAAATTGCCGATAGTCAAGGGGTTCCTCCCTACGTTATTTTCCATGATTCTAGTCTGCGTTTGATGGCCCAATCAAAACCCCGGAGTTTAGGGGAGTTTCGTCAAATTTCTGGAGTAGTACACAGCAAAGTCCAACAGTATGGGGATATATTTATAGCGGCAATTAATGATTTTTGTCAGGATAGTCTTCCCTCTACTCAATTCCTGACTCTCCAATACTATCAAGATGGTTTGAATGTGGAAGAAATCGCTCGCAAAAGAAGCTTAAAAGTCTCAACAATCTATGAACATTTAGCTAAATTGCTGGAAGCTGGTTACAAAATTGATATTAATCAGTTAGTTTCTAAGAATAAACAGGAATATATTCGTTTAGCGATTAAAAAAGTGGGCGATCAATCCCTAAAAACTCTCAAAGAAAATCTGGGAGATAATTATAGTTATGAGGAAATTAAATTAGTTGTTGCTTGGCAAAGACGACTTTAAAAACTATAGGAGGGGGGGAATTATAAATTATAAATTATGAATTATTAAGTGGGGAAGTGGGGAAGTAGGGAAGTTTTTTCAGTAAACAGTGAACTGATAACTGATAACTGATAACTGATAACTGATAACTGATAACTGAATTCAGCAGACCCTATTTAGGGGACAAGCGTTCTTGAATTTTATTAATCGCCCAGCTTAAAATCGCCCCCGCAATTAAAATACTAATAGCAGGATTGAATAGGGGCAGCCAAAGACGCTGAAAAAGTTTAAATCCTAGGGGAATTCCCGTGGATTCACCGATAACAGCCACGGCAAACCAGAGAAAACCCGCTATCACTAAAAACACATCAAATATTAAGATTCTATTCAACCACTTGACAAATTGCTCTTTCATTGCATCAAAAACTTAGGTTATTTATACAGTTTATTCACGAAAAAGTATAGCACTGTCACCTTAATCCCAAGCTCTCCAGAGCCAAGCTAGTCCGGCAGTAATGATTAAAACTTTGGTTAACCAATCTCCCCAGCGCACATATAAAGTCCTCGTATCTCGTCGATAAATTGTTTCGCTATGGATTTGATATTTATCTAAATCCGATAGCCAAAGGTGATTACCGTGGGGATCGACAAAAGCAGAATAACCTGTATTGGTGGCCCGGGCCATCCATCGATCGGTTTCGATCGCTCGCATGGTATCCTGAGCATGGTGTTGAGCGGGCATGGCGTGGCTATAATGGGCGTTATTAGAAGCAGTAATAATAAATTCGCCTCCCCTAGCAGTTTGACGGCGAAAATGTTCGGAAAAAGCCGACTCGTAACAAATGCCCACAATTATTTTACCGAAAGGACTGTCAATAATTTGATCGGGATCTCCCTGGATTAAATGCGCTTGCAAGGGAGAAAGGCGATCAACAATTCCGCCTAAAATTTCCTGAAAAGGAACGTATTCGCCTAAAGGCACGAGAATTACTTTATCATAGCGACTAATCACCTGTCCCTCGCCATCAATGGTCAAGAGACTATTGTTATAACCCTTGTCCACCTTGCCAAATGCACCCAACCAGATCGGCGTTTTTTTGGCTAAAATTGCCGAATAAATCGAGCTATTATTGACTAAGTTCTCCCAATAATAGGGTAAGGCGGTTTCAGGAGTTAAGACGGCATCTACTCCTTGATCGGCGAGAATTTGATAACCAGAGGTGTAACCTTCGAGTGCCTTTTGAAATCCCCGGGGTGAAAGTTTAATCGTGTTGGGAATATTGCCCTGAATTACGCCAATTTTTATCCCTAAATCCCTTGACTTTTCGATCGGTTTATGGTATGTGTTCCATCCCCAGAGATGGAGGCTAAAACAAATGAGGAGGGGTAAAGAGAGAAAAGCGAGATTTTGCCGCGATTGACGGATTAGGAGCAAGCTTTCGGCGATTAAACCGTTAATTGCGACAATTGCCGCCGTTACCGTCGTAAAACCCGATAATTTGCCCAATTGCAGAATCAATAAATTATGGGGACTTTGACTATAAGCAAGGGTAGTCCACCAGAGAGGGGATTGACTCCAGAGAGATTCTAACCCACACCAGAGGGCAGTACCGATGAAAACCCGCAGGAGAGCATCCCCAAAAGATGACTGATTAACACTTTTGTTGACATAAAACATAACTAACGTCCAAGTTAGCACGATCGCCGTTCCCCAAAAAGTAATAAACAACCAACAAAACAGAGCAATTAACAAACTCGCTAACCAGGGGACACCCATCCACGTCATCGGGTGAATTCCCGTGATCCAGAATAAAGCGAGACCATGGTAGGCAAAACCCCAGCCAAAACCGTATAAAAGCTGTTTTTTTAGGGATTTTTCCGCTAATCTCACAACCATCCACAGGGGGACGAGAGAAATCCAAGCGAGTAACCACCAAGAAACCGGCGCTACTGTTATCCCCATCCCCACACCAGCCAAAATTGCCCAGAGAAAACGCACCATCTTTCATTCCAGTCAGGTTAAACTTGTCTGAACCACTAGATCAGAGTAGCTAGAGGGAAGACAAAAAACAAGAGACAGACAGAAGTTTTTCAGCACATCTACAATAGAGCAGTTAACGAGTAAAAAAAGCCCTTCCATGAGATGCTATGGCAAGCTATAGACTCAGACAAACAAGGAGATGGGGAATGTCACCCTCACCCTGAAAGTCTAAACTCGGACTGAATAAGTGATTGAATACATGAATAATTTTAACCCCAAATTGACTACTCTGGCTCTTGTCTTGAATGTTGAGGAAAATCTCGAAGATATTTTTCAGAAAATAGCTAGTATGAGCGCTCATCAATTGCGAGCGCGGCACTGTTCAATCCTGTTAAGCTCTCCACAGGAATTAAAAGGGGAAATTACCGATTATCTAGAAGTTTTTGCCCATTATGATGCTCTATCACCTTTGGCTGATCAAGAAATAATTAGACTTGATCAAGCTATTGCCAGCACTGTAGCAGCGACAGGGAAACCTTTACTAATTAAGGATATAACTAGATCGCCATTTGCCAGTGCAGCCAGTTATCCCAAAAGAGCAAATAATAATAGTTTTATATCCGTACCGATTATTCTGAATCAGCAGGTAATCGGAGTAATTAATCTCAGTTTTCCCCTAGACAAAAAACATTTTGAACCATTAGATTTAGAAATCTTGCAGTTATTCGCTCAACAGGCTGCCCAATCCCTGCAAATTTTTCATTTGCAAGGGATGTTAAAATCTCGTTTTGTGGCTATGGCAGTGACTAGAGAAATAGCAGAAATTCAGTCCGAACATTCGATCGCTGTCCATCCTTATCCCCCGAAATTAGCCAAAATTGTTGCTAAGGCTTTTTTTAAAGAATTAACTCAGGCCGGTTTTGGAACCCATGAAGTTATTGAGATTGCCAATGAGGTTTTGAATTTACTACAAAAGACTCTTAATAAACATAAAAATCGTCTGGAAGGAAAAGATTGAGCGCTAGTCAGGGGTTAAAATCTACTAACTTGCCCCTCCCGTGCAGTCCCAAGTAATAATTGAGATGGTTAACAGCTTAATTTACTGATTGCCACTGCCGTCCTGCCGTCCTAATTCATAGACACCGGAGGCAACACAAGCGAGAATACCGACACTAATCGGCCAACTTTTTCCCAAACTAATCTCAATTAACCAATCGGAGAAACCACCGAGAATGAGAAAGGGAATAATACTAAAGATAGAGGCATAAAAAGCATTTTGGGATTCTCTGGCGACGCGAGTTTTTTCAAACTCCTCTAGGGAAGTATAGAGGAAACGCTCGGCAAAATTAAACCAGCGATAGAAAATTTCTATAAACCAATTTCGCACCCCAGCTAACCCCAAATATAATGCTAAAGACCAGAGACAACTACCGGCAATAAAAGCCGGGGAAATATTGATAGTGAAGGGCAGAAAGTCGATTACCATAAATGAGAGCCACAGAAGTGGTAAATTTGAGCGAACGGCTTGATCGATCTTAACAAGTCTTGACCCTTGCACCAAAAAGATGAAAATTCTTCAGATTGTTCCTTCGATTTCCCTTGTTTACGGGGGTCCTAGTCAAATGGTACTCGGTTTGTCAGCGGCCTTGGCACAACTAGGCCAAGAGGTGACTATTATTACCACCGATTCCAATGGTGACACGGGACAAGCACCCCTAGATGTGCCTTTGGGGGTCCCTGTTAGTCAAAATGGCTATCAAATCTATTATTTTCCCTGTTCTCCCTTTCGGCGCTATAAATTTTCCCTTGATCTGTTTACTTGGTTGGCAAATAGGGCAAAAGATTACGATATCGCCCATATTCATGCTTTATTCTCCCCGGTAAGCAGTATATCGGCTTTGATCGCTCGTTACCGTCAACTGCCCTATATTCTCCGTCCCCTAGGCACCCTCGATCCAGCAGATTTGCAAAAAAAACGGCAACTTAAACAAATATACGCCAATTTTCTGGAAAAACCCAATTTAGCGGCGGCGGCGGCAGTTCATTTCACCAGTCAGCAGGAGTGCCAAATCGCCGAAAGATTTAATATAAAAACTAAGGATATTGTCATCCCCCTAGGGGTAGATTTTTTTAACCCACAAGCTTTACCAGTAAAGGGTTTTGATCTTCCCGAAAATAAACCGATCATTCTCTATATGTCCCGTCTTGACCCGAAAAAAGGTCTAGATTTATTGCTGCCCAGTTTAGAAAGGTTGTTAGAAAAAGGCCTAGATTTTCATTTTGTCTTAGCAGGAGGTAATCCCCAAGACCGGGAGTACGAAAATCGGATTAAAAATCAGATCGAGCGGTCAATATTGGGCAAAAATACGACAATTACCGGATTTGTCACCGGAGAAGTAAAAAATAGCCTCCTCGCTAGGGCCGATTTATTTGTTTTACCTTCCTACTATGAAAATTTTGGCATCGCGGTTGCCGAAGCTATGGCTGCCGGAATTCCTGTGGTCATCTCGGACCGGGTGGATCTGCATCCTGCGGTGGCAGCAGCGGCCGCGGGATGGGTGACAGCTTGTCAGCTTGAGGATTTAACTAATACTTTAGAAGCGGCTATCACTAATCCTGAAATTCGCCAACAAAAAGGGAAAAATGCCAGAGATTTAGTCTTAAATCAATACAGTTGGTCAGCGATCGCCGAACAGCTGTTAACCGTCTATCAAAATCTGGTCTGAGCTATCGATCGTCCCCTGCTCGCTCGAAGTCACAGACAGATTAAGATTTAGGCCATCAGGATAACCAGCACTAAAAATGCCAGTAGGGTTAAACCTGATTGCAGAAAGACGGGGAGTGCAAAAGAATTCATAACAGTAGCTCACTTTTCCAGGGATGGCTCTACCCCCCAATATAGGCTTTCATCTCCGCCAATTCCTCATACTTCCCTCCGCAATGTCATCATCTCATCATTTAAGTAGGTAGGCGTTAAAAATTATCAGACACCACCCTTATCAAGGGGGGACTATAGGGTAGGGTTGATTCATGAATCAACCCTACTATGAATCAACCCTAGTACTAAGGGGGGATCGAACCTAAAATCCATTTTTAATTTAATTATAACCAGCTACTTATTCATCCCATAGGAGAATTTGAGGCAGATTGTACTGTATTTAAACTGGGTAGGGAGCATTTTAATACAAATGTACAGAACTCGGTAACTCCCCACCCTGTTCACTTAAGTTTCAGCGCCATGATTATAATTAGGGAATGATAGAAATTCTTAGGCAATAGGATCACATCAGTGTTGATAAATCATCTTTTCTTCGGCGCTTTCCTACCCCTTGATACTCTCCTGTCCACCCAGGGGATTATGGTTATGCTTCTGGCCGCTTATGCTTTAGCCATGTGGATGTTTCTAACTAGCGCCCCAAAAGTTCATACAATCATGGTGACAGATTTGGAGACAGCCCGACAATTTTATGAAGGACTTTTAAATTTGCCCACGGCCGATGTCCCCCTCCATTACTATTACAATTATGAGCAGACGATGGGCAATAATATGATTGACCCATTTTATATGTCTAGTAATCCGGCTGTGACTACTGCCAACCCTTCTTTGGGAGATCAACCCCAGGGTTTATGGTATCAGTTAAAGAAAAATACCCAACTGCACATCGTTGCTGGGGCAACTGCGGGTTATAAGGATCGTCATCGTCACGTTTGTTTTGATCACGATTGTTTAGAACAAATTCTGATGCGGGTGGAATCACGACGCTTAAAGTATAAAGTTCGTCGCAATAAACCTTTAAATTTTTTGGTCAAAGATCATGCTGATCGCGTGATTGAAATGGCCGAAGTCTCGAATTAGTTAACGTTAATTAGATTGGGGGCAACTATAACGGTAAATAACTAAACTTATGAATGCTCAACTGCTCACAATCGTTTTAATTTCTTTAGGGGTAGGTATTGGTTTAGCCATCCTACTCCTAATTTTAGTCAAGTTAAGACGCTTCAATCAACAGGTAAATAGTATTGTCGATTATCACTCTCTCATCGGTTTAATCGGAGTTGTTCAAATCCCCTTCGATAAAAATAGCAAGGGGAAAGTGCGAGTTAATGTCGGAGATAGTCTGATCGATATAGTCGCGATAACGGAAGGGGAAGAACAATTTAATATCGGTGATCAAGCATTTATTCTCAGTTGCCGAGACAATAAGGTTTTAGTCATTGCGGAAAAGTATATCAGAGGCGATTTTTAATTTTTTCTAAACCAAAGGGTAACTAACTATGAATAGTCAAAATAATTCCTATCTCATCCAAATCAATCCCAATCAATACGACGACAACAATAATAACAACAGTGCCGCCAATTTATTATTGAATAGTGTTCCCATTGCTTTATTGATATTTCTGGGTATCGGTGCGGTTTGGTTTATCAATTCTTTTCTGTGTATTTGTAAACCCAATGAAGTAGTAATCCTGAGTGGGATGAAACGCAAATCAAAAGATAGACAAGATGTGGGGTATCGAGTGATATCGGGGGGTCGGGCGATTCGTATTCCAATTTTAGAAACCGTTAAACGCATGGATGTCACCACAACCCCGATCAGAATTGAGATTAAAAATGCCTATTCTAAGGGCAATATTCCCCTGAATATAGTGGCAATTGCTAACGTGAAAGTTAGTTCTAAACCTGAAATAGTCGGCAATGCGATCGAACGTTTTTTAGATCGAGATCGAGAAGAAATTATTCGCGTAGCTAAAGAAACTTTAGAAGGAAACTTGCGGGGTGTAGTCGCAACAATGACCCCCGAACAAGTGAACGAAGATCGCCTAAAATTTGCCGAAAGTATTACCAGTAACGTCAGTCAAGACCTGTTTAAACTCGGTTTAGAAATTGATACTCTCAAAATTCAAAATGTTGCCGATGACGTGGATTATCTTAACTCCCTCGGACGGGAAAGAATCGCTTTAGTCATGCGTGATGCTGAAATTGCCGAATCAAATGCCCTCAATGAAGCTGAACAAATAGTCGCGGAATGTGAGGAACAAGCAACCGTAGCTAAAACCCGCGATCAAATTATCATTTTAGAGCAAGAAAATGAGTTGAGAAAGTTAAAGGCAAAACTGGAACAACAGGCAAAATCGGAAGAAGAAATAACTATCGCTGCCGCTAAGGAAAAACGTGCTATAGTTGAGGAAAAATTGCAACAGGTTAGGGCAGAATTGGAAAGATTACGTCTCCAAGCAGATCAAGTTTTACCCGCAGAAGCGCAGCAGGAAGCCGAAACTTTCCGCGCTAGAGGAGAAGCGGCAATTTTTGAAGAAAATGCTAAAGCTGAAGCCTTGGTTAACGAATTATTCGCGGAAGTCTGGCAAAACACCGGCAGCGAAGCAGAAGCAATTTTCTTGATTCAACAGTTAGAAACTATCCTAGAGGAGGCGATTAAAATTCCTAGACGCTTACACCTCGATCGAGTTAATATCGTTGATAATGGTGATGGTAAATCCCTGGCTACCCTGATCAAAGTCTATCCCGAAATCGTCAATCAATTCCTCGCCAGTGTCCATCAAACCCTCGGTATTGATGTAGTGGGAACTCTCACCAATAAAATTGAAAAATAGCAGTCAGAAAAGCTACTAGACAGGCCTTCTAAAATAGATTGTAACCGAGATCGAGCCAGGTTAAAACCGCACTCGATCTCACCGACAAGAATCCCCGTCTTTTACAAGCGGGGAGATGTCAACTCATCAATACTTGGGACTCTATCAATCAATTTTCCCGGCCGAAGCAGCATTGACTATAAACTTGCTAAAACCTCTTTAGCTGCGGCCAAAGTCCGTTCGATATCGGCCTCTGTGTGAGCTAAAGAAGTAAAACCGGCTTCAAACTGGGAAGGAGCTAGATAAACGCCTCTTTCCAACATTCCCCGGTGAAAACGACCAAATTTAGCCACATCGGCCTTTTTGGCATCTTCATAGTTATGCACGGGGGAGCCGGTGAAAAACATTCCGAACATGGCACTGATATGACCTCCAGAAACGCTATGACCAGCATCTCTGGCCACTTTCAGCAGCCCTTCAATTAAGGATTTGGTCACTTTATCGAGATATTCGTAGGTGCCGGGGCGCTGGAGTAACTCGAGGGTTTTAATTCCCGCCGTCATGGCCAAAGGGTTGCCGGATAAGGTTCCCGCTTGGTACATCGGGCCAGCCGGAGCCACCATCGCCATAATATCAGCCCGACCGCCGTAGGCCCCCACCGGCAGCCCACCGCCGATAACTTTGCCGAGGGTGGTTAAATCGGGGGTAATGCCGAATTTTTCCTGAGCGCCACCGTAGGCGATGCGGAATCCGGTCATTACCTCATCAAACATTAATAGGGACCCGTATTCCTTGGTTAATTCCCGCAATCCTTCTAAAAAGCCAGCATCCGGCACGATAAAGCCAGCATTACCCACCACTGGCTCTAAAATCACCCCGGCGATAGAGTCGGGATTCTCGACAAAGAGGGCTTTTACCGCTTCCAGGTCATTGTAGGGGGCGGTTAAAGTGTTGTTAGTGGTGGTTTTGGGAACCCCCGGCGAGTCGGGTAGGCCCAGGGTCGCTACACCAGAGCCAGCTTTAACGAGGAACATATCGGCGTGACCGTGGTAACAGCCCTCGAATTTGATGATTTTATCCCGGCCGGTAAAAGCCCGCATTAAGCGCAGGACGGACATACAGGCTTCGGTGCCGGAATTGACAAAACGCACCATTTCAATGCTGGGAACGGCATCAATCACCATTTCAGCGAGAATATTTTCCTGGACACAGGGAGCGCCGAAACTGGTTCCTTTATCTAGGGCCTCGTGCAGGGCGGCAATCACTTCGGGATGGGCATGACCACAGATAGCCGGCCCCCAAGTTCCCACATAGTCGATGTATTCGTTACCGTCCACGTCGCGAATATAGGCCCCTTTGACGCTTTCAAAAACGATGGGTTGACCACCGACGGATTTAAAGGCTCGCACGGGGGAACTTACACCCCCCGGCATTAATTTTTGAGCGGCTGTAAAGATTTCTTTCGATTTTGTTGTTTGATACGAAGATGTGCTAACCAATCCTGTCTCCTTGTCTACTTGAGTCTATCGATTCCGGGGGAGGCCCAGAGCTTTGTTTTGTTAAGTTCCTGCTGCTTGTTCCATTTTAAAGATCACTGGCCTACATTTGACGCAATTTTTCCCTAAGAAAAGCGCTGGTCGGCTAAAGTCTCGGCTCTTCTGGGTTCTGTGTGATAAGTTTAACTTACTATATGATCGATCAATCTTTGTGTCCTCTGTGTCTGGAGTGGTTCCTTCCACTTTGACAATTTTTCCACAATCTTTTCAGAATTGCTCAAAACATCCTAGCAATGGGCGAAGTTATTGCTATTGATAGATTTTAGCCCGGAAAGAGCGATCAAAAAAAGCTCAGGTTTTCCACAGATTTTCCACAGGGGAATTCTTGCTATTATTTTTTAGCGTACAAAAAAACTATTCCTGCTATGAAATTTACCAGTAGTCAAAGCGAACTCAACAGCAATTTATCCCTAGTTAGTCGGGCCGTTGCCAGTCGTCCTACCCATCCGGTGTTGGGAAATGTTCTCTTTTGTGCCGATGAGGAAAAGGGCGAAATTAGCCTGACTGCTTTTGATTTGAGTTTAGGGATTCGCACCAGTTTTCGGGCCGAAGTGGTGGAAGGGGGTAAAATTACCCTGCCGGCAAAATTGCTTAACGATATTGTCTCTCGTTTGGGAGAGGGGGAAATCACTATCTCTGTGGAAGAAAACGAGAATGATGAGGAGCATAGTCTCGCTTTCCTGAAAACCGCCTCGGCACAGTTTCAAATTCGCGGCATGAAGGCCGATGAGTTCCCAGAATTGCCCACGGTGGCCGATGGAGAAATTGTTAATTTACCTGTAGTTGCCTTGACAGAGGGACTAAAAGGTGCTTTGTTTGCCGCTAGTGGCGATGAAACTAAACAGGTGTTGACGGGGGTGCATTTAACTAAAACCGTCGATTGTCTAGAATTTGCCGCCACAGACGGTCATCGTTTAGCGGTGGTACAAACTCCCCTAGAGGAGGTGGAAAGTGCCTCTGGTGGCTTTAATGTCACCATTCCGGCCCGGGCCCTGCGAGAATTGGAAAGAATGATGGCAACAAAACAAAATATCGAGACTATTACTCTGCATGTGGATGATTCTCAAGTCATCTTTGAAATGGGGGAACAGAGGTTAACCAGTCGTAAGTTAGAAGGGGCCTATCCCACTTATAATCAGTTAATTCCTAAATCCTTCGAGCGTTCTTTGGTTTTAGACCGCAAACAATTAATCCGTTGTTTGGAATTAGTGGCGGTTTTATCGGACCAAAAGAATAATTTAGTCAAGTTTAGTCTCGATGGCGAGAATAGTCGTTTATCCCTAGCGGTGGAGTCTCCCGATTTAGGTAGCGCCAAAGAGTCCATGGCGGCGGAAATTCAGGGAGAAAGTGGCGATATTGCCTTTAATGTTAAATATTTAATGGACGGTTTGAAGGCTTTACCCAATAATGATATCCAAATGCAGTTAAATGCTAGTACCCAACCGGTTATTTTTACCCCCTTGGGAGGTTTAAAGATGACCTATTTGGTGATGCCGGTACAAATTCGTCAGTAATTTTTCTCTAGCAATTACCTCAAGGAGTGGGAGACTTTTCCGCTATCAGCTTTCAGCATTTGTTTGGCAATTGATTAGAAAGTTTTCTAGTTATTATCACAGTCCGAGTCCCTGACTGCTGAATGCTTAAAGACTCCTGACTCCCCCAATTCTGGTTAATTAATACCAATCATCCATCGACCGGAAAATTGAGGCATCGGGGAACACAGTGGGATTACCACTAGCGTCGATTTTTTGCCGTAATTCTCGCAATTGTTTATTGCCGATGAGAAAATCACTTTCTACTAATTGATAGGGCAGTACATTATTATCTAAAGCATACACTGCCGTGATGCCAGCAGCTACCCCAGAGGACCACTCGAAGGAATGGACACGATAGGCGGCCGCGGCAATATGACTGAGAGCGATACTTTTACCCGATATCAGTAAATTATCGATTTTTTGGGGAATTATAGCCCTTAAAGGAATCTCGAAGGGGTAAGCTTGGCCCTGTCCCTGTCTTTCTCCTGCTTTTTCTGTATTACCCGGTTTTTCGGGGGGATGTTCCGTCATGCAGGGATGAAAATCAATCGCATAGTGACCGATACCGACGGAATCGGGGTAAATGGTCGAGCGCTTGCGTTTAACGGCCTGATCGGGGGATAATGTGCCATCAAGTACGGAAAATCCCTCTAATCCTGCCAAGGTGGCAATTAAGCGCCGATATTCTGCTGGGGAAAGATTCTGACGATAGAAATCGCTTTGAAAATTTTGTCGGGAAATATCGATTTCCGTGACGGTAAAACCAGTGGGGAAAGTCAGGGAAGGACGACCGATAATCCGTCTTGCTTCCCGAATATAGGGGTATTTTGACAAACCGTGGGCAGTTCCCATGGGAGAATCAAAACCGGACAGATAACGGTTATTCAAATGGGGAACTTTTGCCCCGTCCCCTAACTGGGAATCGGTGGTTCCTTCTACTAGCCAATAATAGTAGGAAATGGCGTGTTCTTCGCCCCTTGCGAGGGTTTCTGTGCGTAATCCTCCCATCCATCCCCCGGGAGATAACTGTCCTAACTCTTGCAACTGTTCACGCGTGTAGATAAAGTTATCCTTCCCAGTCCCCGGACGATAATCATTTCCCCAGGTCCAATTCTGCATGGAAATATCCCCCGGGACGGGTTCGGTAAAAGTAATTCCCCCAAAGGTTTTTTCTTTACCCAGTTGTGGACTCCAGATACGACGATAGGTGAAAACTAGGTCAAAATCGGCTAATCGCGGCAATTCATAGCTAAAATAGGGGGCATAGCGTTCATAATAAACGGGTTTCTCGTGGGTTTGTGGTTTTTCTGTTTCCTCCATGGCGAAGGTATAGGTAAAGCCTTGGGTACAGTAGGGGTCGCCAGTGACGCTAGAGGAAGAAGGTTCGAGATAACTGCGCTTATCGACCCCTAAACGGTAGGGAATATCTGATAATCCGATGATTTCCCCGGTTTCGGTCGCTTCAATCACATACCAATCTGCTAATTGATTCGGTTGGGAGGATTTGGAGACAAAACGGAGGATTTTTTTATCAAAACGGGGAGAATTTTCGTAGCGATAGATATCCTCCATTTTTTGCGATAAAAACTCGGTATTTAGGGGAGGAGTACCTTTTGCGGGACTATGTTGAATGGCAATTACACTGGTAATCTGTTGACCGGTGCCGCGATTGGGTAAAGTTTCAATATTTAATTCTTTGACTACCGTGGAGGGAAACCATTTCAGGGTTCCTTTACCTTTTTTGGCAGCGTCTTCTAACTGTTGAAATAATAATTTATGTCCGTCAAAAGGGAAAAAACAAGACCCACTTACCCAACATTCCCCGGGGTTTTGTTTGCCGTAATGCTTTCTAATTCTTTCCCTAAATTCTAGATAACCTTTCGGGAAAAATAATTTTTCTCTTTGTGTCCGTCTTTCATCTAATGCGGAGGTTCCCTGAGAAGATATCTGTCCCCCCACCCAGTCGGTAATCTCGGTTAAACAGACGGTTTTTCCTAATAATAAGGCTTCGTAGGCCGCACCGGCACCGGCTAAACCACCACCCACCACCAGAATATCACAGCCGACGGTTTGATCCGGTTCTCGCGGGGGGGCTGCTAGGGTGAGGGGAGTGAAAGCTTGCAGGAGAAATAATCCCAGAGAGAGGGATTTAAGGGGAGTAAAGTGATGATTGAAAATTTTAGGGGACATTATTGACAAATATCAATGTTGTGGCTGAGAGTTTCCTCTTTCTTTGAAGAAGTAGCCAGAGCATCTGTTCCTGAAATCCTGATGGTTTTTTTTGGGCGATATTGAGAACTTTGTAGCTTGATGCTGGCTTTTGAGAGATTATACACCTTCAAGCTGACAATCGATCGCTTTTCCGGAAATGTTTTGACACAATAGAGATAGCCTGATTCTGTCTCATTCCCTTTGTTATTCCCTGTCATCCTTCTTAGGTTAAATGCAAAACAAATCCGGGTAAGACATCTTCCCCAGATAAAATCGCAGGTAAATTAATAATTTCCACACTGCCATTTAGTCGGTAGATTTCCACCTGCTGCTGTTGAGGATTAATCAACCAACCCAAACGTAAACCACTGGCTAAATATTCGCGCATCTTGTCGCGTAAAGAGGTTAAAGAATCGCTACGAGAACGTAATTCAATCACAAAATCGGGACACAAAGGTGGGAACTTTTCTCGCTCTTCTGCGCTCAAAGCTTCCCATCTCTCCCGTTTTATCCAAGCAACATCAGGAGAACGATATCCTCCCTTTGGTAAACGAAAAATTGTCGAAGAACTAAAGACTTTACCAGAATTACTTTGACGATTCCAAATCGTTACATCAGCAATTAAATCAGCTTCTCGATTACCGCTATTTCCACCCACGGGAGGCATAATTAATAATTCTCCTTTCTGATTACGTTCTAAATTCCATGTTTGATTGTCCTGACAGAGATGATAAAATTGTTCATCGGTCAGATTAACTGTCTCGATATTTAACACTACAGTTTCCATAATCACTTCTACTTTTTGCTACTTTATACACTATAACTCATAGCAGTTATCTTAATGGTGAGGTGGGAAGTCTCTGGTTTTAGGGAACGCCTGAACTGCTGTATCAGTTATCAGTTCAGGGAAAAATATGTGTAATTAATTCTGTCTGGGTACTCAATCCTTCTTAGGTTAAATGCAAAACAAATCCGGGTAAGACATCTTCCCCAGATAAAGTAGCAGGTAAATTAATAATTTCCACACTGCCATTTAGTCGGTAGATTTCCACCTGCTGCTGTTGAGGATTAATCAACCAACCCAAACGTAAACCACTGGCTAAATATTCGCGCATCTTGTCGCGTAAAGAGGTTAAAGAATCGCTACGAGAACGTAATTCAATCACAAAATCGGGACATAAAGGGGGGAACTTTTCTCGCTCTTCTGCGCTCAAAGCTTTCCATCTCTCCCGTTTTATCCAAGCAACATCAGGAAAACGATATCCTCCCTTTGGTAAACGAAAAATTGTCGAAGAACTAAACACCTCACCAAGTTGAGTTTGCTCGTTCCATACCCCCACTTTAACAATCAAATTAGCTTCTTGTTTACCAGTATTTCCACCCACGGGAGGCATAATTAATAATTCTCCTTTTTGATTACGTTCTAAATTCCATGTTTGATTGTCCTGACAGAGATGATAAAATTGTTCATCAGTCAGATTAACTGTCTCGAGATTTAACACTACAGTTTCCATAATCGCTTCTCCTTCTTGCTACTTTATAAGAATGGCTATATCGTGATTAATCTCAACCTATTTACCTAATTGACTCTCTAAAAATTCTGACCAATTGGGGTTAGTAGTGTCTAGGGAAATTAGATAGGGTTGTTCTTTTTCATTAAAAGGTTCTGTTTTCTCAATTTGGGCATTTAAAACCTCGATAGTAGCGTCAGAAATATCGCCTTTTCTAGCGGCAATCCGTTGTTTTAAAACTTCTATAGGTGCGTGACAATGGACAATATGAAAAGGAATCTGTAAATTTTTTGCATAGGTTAATAAGGGTTCTCGCCAAGCATATTTATCATAGCGTGCATCGAGAATAACTGGATAACCTAAAGCTATTAAAATTCGGGCTAATTCCTCCAGTCTAGCAAAGGTTTTTTGACTCATTTCGAGACTATATATATCTAGACTTCCTGTTTGATTTAAGTCAATTCCAGCCAAATGTTTACGAACTGCATCGGAACGAATCTGAATAGCATTAAGATTTTGAGCAATTACTTTCCCTATGGTACTCTTACCCGATGCAGAAAATCCCGACATCAGAATTAATCTCGGTTTCTGCGGTTGTGTGTACTGCCAAGCTAATTGATAATAATCCTGTGCATTGGCTTTAATTTTCTCGGAAAAACTGTCACCATCAAGCAAAAAACTATTGACTTTTGCCCTCACATACGCTTGTCTAGTCAGGTAGAGAGGCAAGACTTTTAAACCCTCCCAGTCGGCGGTTTGTTCTAGATAAGTATTGACAAATAAATTAGCGAAATCTTCTCTCCCTCTAGCGGTTAAATCCATGGCGGTAAAAGCAAGATCATACATGACATCAACGAAGCGAAAAGATTCATTAAATTCTATGCGATCAAATAATTGTATTTCTCCCTGCCACTGACAGATATTATTTAAATGTAAGTCGCCGTGACATTCACGAATCATCCCTTTTATTTGTCTTTCTTCTAACCAATCTCGATGTTCTGCGAAGAATTTATCTGTATAAGCTCTCGTTTCATCGTATTGTTTTTGGGTTTGGACAAAATTAATATATTTCTCGGTTTGTTGATAGTTTTCATCAAAAGCTTGTTTAATAATTTCTAAATTACCAAATTGACTAATATAGGAATTAGTCAGAGATTGCCGATGAAACTGTGCCACCTTTTCAGCCAAAGACTCTATCGCTTTTTCCGTTAGTTCTCCCCGTTCAAAAATTTTACTCAGTAAACATTCTTGGGGAAACTGATTCATTTTTAAAATGTATTCAATCGCCTTTCCTTTTCCATTTAAACTTATGCTACCCATTTCATCATTAATTGACAAAACTTCCAGATAGATACTGGCGGCAACTTTTTTATTTAACTCTAGTTCCTGTTCTAGATAATATTTCCTCTTTTCTAAAGTGGAGAAATCTAAAAAATTATAATTAACTGGTTTCTTGACTTTATAGGCATAATCTCCTGTCAAGAAGATCATTGAAGCATGGGTTTGGATAATTTCAACGGGAATTTTAACAGAATGAGGATAAAAGTCGGGATTTTTTAATTCTTCGGTTAATCGGTTGCTATCCATAGGGAGAACTCCTCGGTGGTACATCTCATTTTTGTCAATTTACTAAGTTGGGATTTTTAAAGGGAAAATCTCTGCTAAAATAGGACTTTGTTTCTGATTTTATCACTCAATCTGGGCCCTTGAGGGTTTCTACTCCCCAAACCTCGTTAGGGAGGACAGGACTTCGCGACCCACGCGCGTGGTTTTAGATGTCCGTGGAGAAAGTGCCTCCCCCAAAGGTCAGAAAGCATTAGCTTTGCAAATGGGATGCTTACACTCGGTTATCCGTACATTTGTATTAGTTTGTTGCTGATAGTCGGTATTTCTGCAAATCTGAGGTGCAGCAGGTCTAAATTAATGAAAACTGCATCATGCAGGATGAGAGCTTTGTCAACTAAGCTTTGAGCGACCTGCGGGAATTATGGGTACAGTTAGTTTTAGATAATTTTGCCACCGACTATTCCTCATTAAGTTATATTTATAAATACATCTTCGACACTTTGAAGATCGATCGATCAAACCTTTATCCAATCTTTACAATCAAAAACCAAGCATTTAGCCATGTTATCGACTATGATCGGCCTAGGACAGAATTTGAATTTACGAGTTATTGCCGTCGGGGGAGAAAGTTTACAACAGTTGGATATTTGCCAACGTCTCGATTGTGAAGAAGTACAAGGATTTTGGTTGACTCGGACTTTGAACCCAGAAGATGTGACACAATTACTGTTAAGTAACTGTTCCGAATTCCCCCAACACTTTATTGAGAAAATAAATTAACTTAAAGACGAATAAGCCATGGCTTTTGAGGGAGTATATTAACTTATATTTTTAGTTTTGTCGAGGTGCAGAAAAAATGATTAATGGTTCATCCAATACCCGTTATCTCCTCATTGTGGAAGATCCTCAGGGGAGAAGAACAATTACCCTAGAGGAAATGAAATATTCTCTCGGACGTAAGTCCGATAATCAAATTGTTCTTCGCTCCAAACACGCGTCTCGCTATCATGCGACTTTAATTAAAAAGAGTATTGATCGCCAAAAATTTTCCTATTGGATTCTTGATGGTGATTTAGAGGGAAATAAAAGTCATAATGGCATTTATGTCAATGGGTCTAAATGCTTAATTCATGAATTAAAAGATGGTGATTTAATTAACTTTGGCTGTGATATAAATGCCAGTTTTCATTTAATAGCCAGTCAAGCAAAAATAGAGCAAGCACCAGTTAAAAGTCTAGGACAGTTACAAGGGAACCTGACGGAAAATCAAACCCATTCTAGCCAGAATGACCTCCATGCAAAAAGTACCTTAATTATCCATCAATCCCCATCCGAAATCATTAGTTTTGATAGCCAGATTCAAGAGGAATATTCTTCTATTGTTTTCACGGATTTACCTAACCGTTCTCTCTTTAATGAATATCTCTCAAGTGCTATTAATAATGCCCAGAAAAATAATAAACTGATCGGGCTGTTATTATTGGACCTAGAGCGGCTAAGAAATGTCAACAATCAACTAGGTTATCGACTGAGAGATAAACTATTAAAAATCTTAATTGAACGTTTAATAAAAAGTTTGCGATCAGAAGATATAGTCGCCCATTGGAGAGGGTATGAATTTATTATCTTGCTGCCACAAATTAATGATGCTAATGATCTGGAAAAAGTTAGTCAAAGAATTATTAAAACCCTAGAAAGTAATTACGAAATCGAAAATCACTCCCTAGTCGTGCAATTAAGTTTAGGTTCAGTTATCTATCCCCCCGACGGCACAGACAGGAAAGTAATATTACAGAAACTGGAGGAAAATTTAGTAGCAGTCAAGAATAATACAAATAATAACCCCCAGATAGAGTCAGTTAATGTTCCCTCCAAAAATACTCGTAGTTCTAAAGTTGAATATTTTCTCTATCAGGCAATGAGAAATAATGAATTAGCTCTTTACTATCAACCGCAAGTTAATATCCCTCAGAGGCAAGTGGAAGGATTGGAGGTATTATTGCGCTGGTTACACCCTCAATTCGGATTAATCGCTCCCAATCGTTTTTTACCCTTAGTCGAAGAAAGCGAGTTAATCCTTGAGCTTAATCGTTGGGTGCTAAAAAATGCCTGTCAACAGGCACAAATATGGCAGCAGCGGGGATTATTATACACTCCCATCTCGATCAATCTGTCCCCACACCAATTGCGCGATCCCCAGTTGTTCACCACCCTAAAAGAAGTCTTGACTGAAACCAAAATCGGGACTTTCTTTCTGGAGATGGAAATAACCGAGACAAGTTTACTGGAAAATAGCCGCGAAACCAGTCGAATTCTTGGGGATTTGCAGAAATTGGGTATTAGTATTACCCTCGATGATTTTGGCAGCGGTTACGCTTCGATCGCCTATCTCGGTCAATTTCCCGTGAAAAAACTGAAAATAGAGCAATCTTTAACAAAAAAACTGACGATTACTCCCCAAGATACCCGTTTTATCTCGTCATTGCTGGCGATAGCGAAAAGTTTTAACTTAATAGTGATCGCCAAGGGAGTGGAAACCCAGCAACAACTAGAAATCCTGCAAGAATTAGGTTGTGAGAGAATCCAAGGCAATCGCATCAGTTGCCCCCTAGCAGTGGAGGAAATGACTAAATTTCTCCACATCCACCGCACGCTCTCAGTAATCAGTGATCAGTTACCAGTATCAGATGTGGGTTTTTAGTGAGGAGGGTTAAATAGCATTAACAGCGCTGTCCTTTCACTGATCACTGTTTACTGTTTACTGATCACTGATTTTGGTCACTGATTCCGGTATGATCTGAACAGAGAATCTAGTATTAAATACCTACTCATTCTAGCGTGAGGCTCTTGCCGAACCTGTCAGCAGCAGAAATTTGTGGCGGCGGGGTGCTGCTGGATCCAGAGTCTGGTTTAATTACATACTATGGGTTAACAATTAGTTGTGTATTTAGAGGGAAACTATGGCCAATAAGCCAGAGCGCGTGGTTCTAATCGGTGTAGCTGGGGACTCCGGTTGTGGGAAGTCTACTTTTTTACGTCGTTTGACGGATTTATTCGGGGCCGAGTTTATGACGGTGATCTGTTTAGATGACTACCATTGTCTCGATCGCAAACAGAGAAAAGAGGTGGGTGTCACCGCACTCAATCCGAAAGCGAATAACTTTGACCTGATGTATGAGCAGATTAAAGCTCTCAAGGAAGGTCAAGCCATTAATAAACCTATTTATAATCATGAAACGGGGATGATCGATCCCCCCGAAATCATCGAACCGAATAAGGTAATCGTGATCGAGGGACTACACCCCTTATATGATGAACGAGTGCGGGACCTATTAGATTTCAGCGTTTATCTCGATATTAGCGATGAAGTCAAAGTTAACTGGAAAATTCAACGGGATATGGCCGAGCGCGGTCACACCTATGATGATGTGATGGCGGCTATTAATTCTAGAAAACCGGATTTCAGTGCCTATATCGATCCCCAAAGACAGTACGCTGACGTGGTGATTCAAGTGCTGCCCACCCAATTACTTGAAGATCATGAAAGTAAATTACTACGGGTACGTTTAATTCAGAAAGAAGGGGTGGAAAACTTTGAACCCGCTTATCTGTTTGATGAAGGTTCCACCATTGATTGGCGGCCCTGTGGTCGTAAATTGACCTGCGCTTATCCCGGCATTAAACTCTACTATGGTCCAGATGGCTTCTTGGGGAATGAAGTGTCGATTCTGGAACTAGATGGTCAATTCGATAACCTGGAAGAAATGATCTACATCGAAAGCCATTTGAGCAAAACTGGCACTAAATACTACGGTGAAATGACCGAATTACTGCTCAAACACAAAGATTATCCCGGTTCTACCAATGGTACGGGTTTATTCCAAGTATTGGTCGGTCTCAAAATGCGTGAAACCTACGAAAAACTAATGGCCGCTGAAGCAAAAGTGGCAGCCCAAGTCTAGTTTCTAGTTTTGAGGGAGCCAGCATTCTACCCGGGTAGGATGCTGGTTTTTTAACCCACTAATCCCGATCGCAGGGCCAGCACTGCCGCTTGAGTCCGATCATCGACACAGAGTTTATTTAAGATATTGCGGACATGGGTTTTCACCGTGCCGATGGTGATATAGAGTCGGTCGGCAATGTCGGCGTTACTGCAACCGGCGACAATCAAATCCAGAATTTCTAGCTCTCGTTCCGTTAGGGGAGCATTTTCCAGTAATTGGCGACATTCCGGGTCAACCCCCTCAATTATCACTTTTTTGGCCTCGGCGGCTGCACCCACGGGAACATTTTGGCGCACTTGTTGCAGGACAATATTGGCGATTAAGGGATCGATCCAAGGATTGCCTTCCTGGGTGGAATGAATCGCCTCGACTAATTTATCGACGCTAATATCTTTCATACAGTAAGAATCAGCCCCAGCAGTAAAAGCCGCTAAAACCGGTTCTTGGGTTTTGTGCATGGTTAGCATGAGAATCTTCGTGGCCCGGCCGTCCTCGCCGCAATTTTGTTTGAAACGCCGCACTAACTCGATCCCGTCGATCGTCGGCAAACCTATATCGATGATCGCAACATCGGGTTTAGCCTCCTCTAGCAGCCTCAGTCCCTGTAATCCATTGGTGGCTTCTCCCACCACTTGAATACCTTCTCGATACTGGAGGGCTGCCACCAAGCCCATGCGTGTTAGATCGTGATCTTCTATAACGATAACCCGCACTTTATCCATGTTCTTTTCCCAGTTGATTTTATTTCCACTTACAGCGTTGCTCATAAAGATTTCTCATAAGGATGAAATATGAAGGAATTTGGCATCATCTCCAGACGACCAGCTACTGTGCGGCGTTGCCCGTTCCAAGGTCTCCTCAAACAAGAGACTTCGTACCTCACCATTAAGATAACTGCTATAGTAAAAGCCCTGCTGCCAACGATACTTAAGTTTCCCCTCAAATCTACACTTTACCACTCCGATTTTGGTCTTTACCACCCCATTATAACATCCTTTAAATCTCGATTAGGTAAAGATTTAACAAGAATACATCTTTGATCTACTTGGACTTTAATAGATATAGAATTGGGTTCTGGTTTAATCAATTTTTTAGCTTATCTTAACAAAAATCTCTTAAATAAACAAAAAAGCTAAATTTTGACCTTAATTAGCATTAATTAGCTCAATAATAGTATCTAAATGTAGATAATTTCTCAAAATTACTATCTTCCTTGATATTATCGCTCTAAGCTATTTTTGTCTATTTGTCAATACCGATCTGACCGATTTTAACCCCTTCCCCGTCACCTCCAATCTGATTGAGGCTGAATTTTTCCCCACTGTGCCAGTCGATATCAACAAATAAAAATGGTGTTAGTAGGGAAAAAGCTTACCCTCTAGGAGTCCTGTAAAAAAATTAATTCAGCAGGTGTTACCGATCCTTTTTCCGTGATGATTGCGGTGATTAAAGCGGCGGGAGTAACATCGAAAGCGGGGTTATAAAAGTTAACATCTCTAGGGGAAAGGGTAGTTGTCCCCACCTGATAAATTTCGGCACTATCGCGCTGTTCGATCGGTATACCCGTACCATCCTTAAGGGAAAAATCCACCGTCGATAGGGGTGCGGCCACATAAAAAGGCACATTATGAGCTTTTGCCAGCACCGCGAGGGAATAGGTGCCGATTTTGTTGGCCGTGTCCCCATTGGCCGCAATGCGATCGGCCCCAACGATCACCGCATCGATCAGTTTTTGCTGCATACAGTGGGCCGCCATGCTATCGGTGATCACGGTGACGGGGATTCCCTCCCGCACACATTCCCAGGCAGTTAATTTTGCCCCTTGCAGCCGTGGCCGGGTTTCATCTGCATACACTTGTATTAATCTACCAGCCGTCCAAGCGGAACGAATTACCCCTAAAGCAGTGCCATAACCAGCCGTGGCCAGGGAACCAGTATTACAGTGGGTTAGAATTGTCAGTTTTTCCGGCTGCTCCGGCAGCGCCAATAAACCATGGTGACCGATCGCCCGACAGGTTTCCACGTCTTCTTTTTGGATATTTTGGGCAGTTTCAAGGAGATTTTTGCTAATTATTGCCACTTCTGGTCCACTTTCCCTGGCCACTTTTAGCATTCGCTCGATCGCCCAGAATAAATTCACCGCCGTCGGCCGGGTTTGGGCTAATCGATCGGCTACTCTAGTTAAATCAGCCAGAAATTCCTCTGTCTGGTCGGTTTTAATTTCCTGCGCTCCTAAAACCATACCGTATGCAGCCGCTACCCCGATCGCCGGAGCGCCGCGGACAATCATCGTTTCGATCGCCCGGGCCATGGACTCACTGCTGGTGATCTCAACTTCCCCATACTCGTTCGGTAAACGGGTTTGATCGATCAGCCAGACTTTGTTATCTTGCCAACGTACCGGATATATCGAGTTACTCTCGGTATTGTTTGTGGTCATAAACATTTTTGATTCAGAATTAGCCAAATTTATCGAAAATCTGGGTTTAAACCCGTCGTAGAACGACGGGTTTTCTCGATCCCTAATATAGCACTTGAGAACTTCCAATGGCGCACCTCCCACAGAAGAAACAAAATACAGCCTTTCTCACAAATATGAAGTATAATGTTTTCGATAGCTAAATTGTCCCCCAAATCAAATCCTATCCAGTAGAGTTCCGTCAGAAAATCCTAGACTGTTATCATAACAAACCTATTTCTCTAAGGCAATTAGCGAAAAGATTCTACCTAGCCTTAAGTTTCGTACAAAAGCTTTTGAAAAAATCTCCAGAAACGGGAGATATTCGACCGAAGACTTATCGATGCTATCATTATTCAAAACTCACGCAAGAACAGATGATCACCCTTGATGAGTTAATTGAGGAAAATAATGATGCGACTCTAGCTGAATTATCGGAACTATTCCTGGAAAGAACTGGTATAGTGTTAATTGTGGCAACCGTGGCAAGAATAGCCGAACGATTGAGACTGACCCGCAAAAAAACTCAACACCCGATAGAAAAAGAGACAAAAAGAGTACAAAAACTTAGACAAGAATACAAAGGATAAAATTATAAACGTACAGGAAAAAAACCTTATCTCGCTTGACAAAGCTGGTTTAAACATATCTATAATCATAACCCAAGCTCCCTCGCTTAAAGGAACTAGATTACACAGAACTCAACCTATCAAAATTTCTGCCAATGTGGGATGCCACCAATGTGCTGTTACTTACACAGAATTTTTGGAGCAATATAAGACAGTAATTACGAGTAAACATCATCGATTAGGAGGAAAAAAACTGGTCAAAATTATCCTATTAAAAGACTTAATAATATCTTTCGACAAAGAATTTATCGGTTGCTGAGAGAAAGTCTATCTTTCTCTAAAAAAATGGAGAATCTCGTTGGGTAGCCCTTTGATATTTTATCCATGACTACAATGCTCAACCGGCAAAGCATTAAGCCTCCATCACTGCTACCGAATCACCAGCGTCGGGCTGAGTATTCGACCCAATTACCCTAAAAATTCTATTCACCCCTAAATTCTGACTTTTAACCGAGGCTGAGGTGGATTTTTAAGCATTATTTACATTCTGACCTCTAAGAGCCGAAAATAAACAGAGACGACCCAAACCCAAGATTGCTGGTGAGAAGGTTTCCTGGCTGGGGGCTTCTAGATTGCAGCCAGCAAATTCTTGCTGAATTTCTGTTAAGAAATAGGGCCAAATGGTCAAGAAAAAATTACCGCTAAAAATTATTTTATCGATATCCTCAAGACTTTTTTGCTGTTTTTCTAACAAATCATTAATTTTTTGTCTTAAATTATCTAGATATGGTGCAATCACCTTCTTATTTAAATCGGTGCGACTGACCGTCCAAGTATGACCAGCTAGAGAGGAGGTAAATTCGCTTTCTTCTTGGAGGATTAATTTGGTTAATCTAGCGGCTGCCAGTAAAGATTTTTTTAAGGGATTAGTATCGGTGAGATCCGAAAGCGAAAGCGGCAAAAAAGAACGCCAGACTTGCCCCCTTCGACTTAGCTCAGGGCAAGCTGAGCCAAGTCGAAGGAGAGGATAAATTAACTGAGAGACTATTGCCCGTTCATAGGTGTTTTCCCCGTAGTTAAAATGGCTTAGAGCGATTGCCGGACGGGATAAAGAGCAAGTTTGCCGTGGGACTTCCAGCAGCGCTAAAGTGGTAGTCTCTCGTTTACCTTCGACTACTAGTAGGGTTTGGGTTTGGGGTTGGTTGCTAGTGGGAATATAGGCCAGAGCAGTAGCGATCGCTGTTTCTAGACTAGATAGGCGATCGGGGGGTATTAGTTGCGCTCTGAGAAGGGCTTTTTTTAGGTCATCCGTGGGGGTTTCTCCGTCATCGGTAATAATGATAGCTTCTAATCGCTCTAAGGCTTCCCAGAGCCAAGAATCGGTGCTAAAATCCCGATTAGATAGCCAGCTAATTAGATATTCTTCCACCTGAGAGCAGGGTAAGAGATCGCTTGTTCCCGTTGCCAGACTCCAAGAAAGAGGATAAAAATCGATCAGTCCCTGGCTTTCCCGAAAAAAAACGATTTTCACCCCTGGTGGTTGTACCTCCATTCCCAGGGACCAACGGGCAACTTCAGGGGTTCGATCGGGCAACAATAAGGGAGAAAGAAGTTCTCTGGCCGATTCTAAATGTTGACGAGTGGCGATAATTGTCTCGCAACTAAATTCTTGCGGATTAACTAGAGACGAAATCACCTTGGCAAGAATCAGATCGATCTCGGTCAGTAGGGAGGAAAAATTCGGTTTATCGGTCACTAGATCACTAAAAATACCCACAACTGTCTATTGTAGAATCACCCACTTAAAACGAACAAAATTTAAATATTAAACCATGGAAGAAAAACGCTATCCCGCGGAAAAATCAGCAGAAATTCAAAAATTATTGGATACAGCCAGTTTACTGGTCGGTTTATCGCCTGAAACCCTCGATCAAGTTACTTCTCATGTTGTCACCCGCACTCATCCCGCTAATCGGGCAATTCTATTAGAAAATGATTGGGGTGGTTCGGTTTACTTTATTCTCGATGGTTGGGTGAAAATTCGTACTTACAATATGGATGGCAAAGAAGTCACCTTAAATATCATCGGTAAAGGGGAAATAGTCGGAGAAATGGCCGCTTTAGAAGAATCTCCCCGCTCCACTGATGCTATCACCTTAACCACGGCCACAATTAGCAGTATTCCCGCCCAAGATTTTGTTAATCTGCTCAAATCGGAGCCTTTAGCGGGAATTCGTCTTTCTCAGTTAATGGCCAAGCGTTTGCGTCAGCTTAACCGGCGTTTACGTTTGCGCGAGGCCGATAGTCTCTCCAGAGTCGCCGATACTTTACTCTTTTTAGCCGAAGGTCAAGGAGAAAAAAGCGGCCAGGGTGCGATAATTCCTAATTTACCTCACCGGGAATTGAGTAGTATTAGTGGACTGGCCCGGGAAACCGTGACCCGATCCTTGACCAAATTGGAGAAAAAAGGCCTGATCCAACGACAGCAGGAATCTCTCTGTATTCCCGATCTGGCCGCTTTAGAAAAAGCGATCACCTAAATTCAGTTATCAGTTATCAGTTATCAGTTATCAGTGATCAGTGATCAGTGATCAGTGATCAGTGATCAGTTATCAGTTATCAGTTATCAGTTATCAGTGATCAGTTATCAGTTATCAGTTATCATACTAAATCCAGTTATTAAAGACTGATTATCTATTCCTCCTTTTGCCTTTTGCCTTTTGCCTATTGCCTATCTTCACTAGGAAATTTATTTTGCACGACTACTTATGACTGAAAGATTAACTGGTTTTGGAGTGGTGCTGGTGACAACGGCCAGCGAAACGGAAGCGGAACACCTAGCGATCGCCTTACTTAACGATCGCCTGGCTGCTTGTGTCAGTATTTACCCGATTCGTTCCATTTATCGTTGGCAGGGACAGATTGAAAACGAGCGCGAATGGCAATTAGCGATCAAAACCGATTTAAAGCAGTTTGAGCAGTTATCGGCGAAGATACAGGAACTGCATAGCTATGCCGTCCCGGAAATCATCGCTTTACCTCTTGTTGCGGGTTCTCAGACCTATTTAGACTGGTTAGCCTCCCATACAGGTGGGGTGTCAGAATAGACCAATCGGCAACTTTAGCGAAAAAAATCTATATAATTCTTAATAAACTATCTCAGGAAGCGCAAAAAGTTTTAATCTAGATGCTGATTAAATTTTTAAACATCTGGTTTTAAGACCGATCGCCTCCACGATTGGAGAACTCAGCACATCGTCAAGGGAGATAGTTAAAATCCAATGAGTCTTAAGGCAAGCGGTGGCAGCTCCTTAGCGCGTCCCCAACTCTATCAAACCGTCCCAGTATCTGCCATTACCCAAGCAGAACAACAAGACCGCTTTCTCGATAAACCCGAACTCAATGAACTGATCGCCTACTTCCAATCGGGGAGCAAGCGCTTAGATATTGCCCAAACGCTCACCCGGAACTCCGATCTGATCGTCTCGCGGGCAGCTAACCGGATTTTTACCGGTGGTTCCCCCATGGCTTACCTAGAAAAACCCCCCGTGGAAGAAATGGCCCTGGTGGGTGCGGGTAAAGTTATCAACGTCCAGGAAGGGATGAAATTAGGAACCGTTACCTACGCTGAAAGCGGCTCTGGTGGCGGTGGTGGCTTCCTCGGTGGCTTAAAGGGGATTTTCGCCTCTAGCGGCCCGATTCCCCCCGGATTCCGACCGATTAACGTCTCTCGTTACGGTCCGAGCAATATGCAGAAGTCCCTCCGGGATTTATCCTGGTTCCTGCGTTACATTACATACGCGATCGTGGCCGGCGATACCAGTATCCTGATCGTTAATACCCGCGGTTTAAGGGAAGTTCTCGAAAATGCCTGTTCCGTCGATGCCACCATCGTGGCCCTACAGGAAATGCGGTCCGCTTCGATCGAGTATTTCCAAAGAGACAAGGATGCGGCCACTTTAATCAGTGACTATTTCAATATCCTACTGGGGGAATTAAAAGCCCCCACCCCCTCTAATAAACTGCGTCAGCGTCCCAGTAGTGACCAACAGGGTTTAAGTCTTCCCCAAAGCTACTACAACGCCGCCGAAAAACGGCAAAAGTTTGTCATGAAAACCGGTTTATCGGAGTCGGAAAAATCTTCGATTATCAAGGCCGCCTAC
The DNA here is from genome assembly GCF_000981785.2 of Microcystis aeruginosa NIES-2549. Classification (NCBI taxonomy): domain Bacteria; kingdom Bacillati; phylum Cyanobacteriota; class Cyanophyceae; order Chroococcales; family Microcystaceae; genus Microcystis; species Microcystis aeruginosa. The sequence goes on from NZ_CP011304.1 coordinate 268,172, forward strand.
AGACAAATTTTTGAACGGGACATCACCCGCGCCTACAGTCAGTCCATTTCTGACCTAGAATCGAAGGTGAAAAACGGCGACATCTCGATGAAAGAATTCGTCCGTCGTCTCGGTAAATCGCCTCTCTACCGCAAACAGTTCTTTGAACCTTTTATCAATAGTCGCGCCCTAGAATTGGCTTTCCGTCATTTCCTCGGTCGCGGTCCTTCCTCCCGGGAAGAAGTGCAGAAATACTTCTCGATCGTCTCTAGCGGGGGTTTAGCGGCGTTAATCGATGCTTTAGTCGATTCTCAGGAATATTCCGACTATTTCGGCGAAGAAACCGTTCCCTATCTCCGGGGTTTGGGTGCAGAAGCGCAGGAATGTCGTAACTGGGGGATGCAGATCGACCTGTTTAACTACAGCGCACCTTTCCGCAAAGTTCCCCAATTTATCACCACCTTTGCTAAATACGATCGCCCCTTACCAGATCAGCACGTTTACGGTTCCGGAAATGACCCCCTAGAAATCCAATTTGGGGCAATTTTCCCGAAAGAAACCCGCGAACCTAGTTCTAGTCCCGCTCCCTTCGGTAAAGATAGCAAACGTATCCTCATCCACCGCGGACCTGCCACTAATAACCAAAATAGCAACCCCGGCGCCCGAGGTGAATTCCCGGGTACTTTGGGACCGAAGGTTTTCCGTCTCAATAACGAGTTACCCGGTTCTAGCAATGGGGTGAGCGTTAAATTTGGTGAAAGTTCCACCCAAAGAGTGATTTTAGCGGCTTATCGTCAGGTTTTCGGTCGAATGCCCTACGAGGGTCAGCGTTTATCCGTGGCCGAGATTAAGCTAGAAAATGGCGATATTACTCTGCGCGAGTTTATCAAAACCCTAGCTAAATCCGAGGCTTTCCGGAAAATCTACTGGACTCCTCTCTATGTGGTGAAAGCGATCGAATATATTCACCGTCGTCTGCTCGGTCGTCCCACCTACGGTCGTCAGGAAATGAATCAATACTTCGATATCTGCTCGAAAAAAGGCTTCTATGCTTTAATCGATGCTCTGATCGATAGTCCTGAATATACGGAAGCTTTTGGCGAAGATACGGTTCCCTACGAGCGCTATCTAACTCCCCAAGGGATGCAGTTACGGATGGTGCGTTTGGGTAATCTCCGCGAAGATATCGGCCAAAGAGTTGATAAAGAGGAAACCCCGCGCTTTATTGAATTGGGTACACCTTCGGTCTCGATTCGCACTGAACCCGATATTCAATCTCGTGTCGGTCAAGGTGTCACGGTTCAACGGGAACAAACTAAGATCTTTAAACTGTTAACTAATCTCGATAAAGTTGCCGTACAAAATACTGTTCGCGCTGCCTATCGTCAGATTTTTGAACGGGATCTCGAACCCTATATCATCAATGCCGAATTTACCGCTTTAGAGAGTAAATTAAGCAATGCTGAGATCACGGTGAAAGAGTTTATTGAGGGTTTAGGTGGTTCGGATCTTTACCTGAAAGAATTCTATGCTCCCTATCCGAATACGAAAGTAATTGAATTGGGAACCAAGCACTTCTTAGGTCGCGCTCCCTTGAATCAAAAAGAAATCCAGAAATATAACCAAATTCTGGCAACTAAGGGGTTAAAAGCCTTTATCGGTGCCATGGTTAATAGCATGGAATACCTACAATTATTTGGTGAAGATACGGTTCCCTATCGTCGTTTCCCGACTCTACCGGCCGCTAATTTCCCCAATACGGAACGCTTATACAATAAGCTGACCAAACAGGATAGTGAACTGGTTGTCCCCAGTTTTAAACCAGTAGTTAAGGTCGGTGGCTAATTAGTCCTTGAAGTTAGTTAATTTAGCTCGTGTTCAACACGAGCTTTTTTTTAGTTTAGTATCCCAAAGCTAACCCATCGGACCGAGGTTCGCAATTTGCCGGATAATTTGACCCTTGCCAAAATGGGAGGAATCTGCGATCGCTACCTGATGGACTCTGGGGGTTAATCCGGGGAGTAATTCGGGGGCTGCACCCCTTTCTAAAAGTACGCTGTTTCCCCGTAAAAATCGCCATCTAGGGGCATCAAGGGCGGTTTGAGGATTGAAATGATGGTCAACCATGTTTACCGCCATTTATCGGGGGCTTTGGGGTTGCATCGGCGCACCCATCAAAATTACCATCATCCCAACGGAGAAAACTGGGGATAATCAGATGAAAAGGGCGTTTAGCGGGGTTAATGGGGTTAGGATGACCGAATTCGAGGCTAAAACCACTAGCACGGTTAGGCAGGGCGATTCCCGTCTGGGGGACTAAAATAGCAATGGCAAAACCATCAAAATTGGATTGAAACTTTACAATACCAGAAAATCTCGATCGCCCGTGGCCAGATAGACGGTTCCCTTCTGGGGTTTTTGATAGAATTAATGGTGCGAACAAGTGTATTAGTCTAGAATTTCTCACCTTCCCCGATGGAAGTTGGAAGCATTAAGTCTCGGTGACTTCTAAACTGTCCACAATTGTCCGAAAGCTTTCTAATCCAGCTTCGAGGTTTTCCATAATCTCCAAAGCCAGCACATCGGGGTCAGGCAGGTTGTCAAGGTCGGTTAAACTTTTATCTTTGAGCCAAAATATATCGAGGCTGGTTTTATCCCTGGCGATAATCTCATTATATGTGAATTTTCGCCAACGTCCTTCGGGATTCTGTTCTGAATAGGTTTCGCTGCGTTGATGACGATTTTGGGGATGATAGCAGGTGATGAAGTCCTGTAAATCGGCGGGTTTTAAGGGGTTTTTCTTGAGGGTAAAGTGAATATTGGTGCGAAAGTCATAAAACCAGATGGCTTTTGTCCAAGGGTCTTTAGCGGCGGGTTTATTATCAAAAAAGATGACGTTGGCTTTCACTCCCTGTTTATAAAATACGCCGGTGGGTAATCTGAGGATAGTATGCAGGTCGGTGGTTGATAATAGTTGTTTGCGGACGGTTTCCCCGGCGCCACCCTCGAAAAGGACGTTATCGGGGACAACGACGGCAGCTTGTCCTCTGCTTTTGAGCATGGAACGAATATGCTGGACGAAGTTGAGTTGTTTATTAGAAGTGGTTGCCCAAAAATCCTGACGATTATAGGTTAAGTCTTCTCGGTCCTGTTCCCCGTCTTCATTGGTAAAAGTTAGGCTGCTTTTTTTGCCGAAAGGGGGATTAGCAAGGACATAATCGACGCTAAGGGGAGAAGGAGCAATCAGAGCATCGGTGGAGGCGATAAAGCATTGCTCATCGTTAATATCGCCGATATTATGCAGAAACATATTCATCAATGCCAGGCGTCTTGTATTGGCGACGATTTCATTACCGTGAAAGGTGCTTTTTTTGAGAAATTCTTTCTGTTCTCGGTCTAAGGGATAATTTTTGACCAAAAAGTTATAGGCTGCCAGAAAAAAGCCGCCGGTTCCACAGGCAGGGTCAGCAATAGTTGCCATGGGTTGGGGACGCAAGCATTCTACCATGGCCCAAATCAAGGGCCGGGGGGTGAAGTATTGGCCGGCGCCGCTTTTGGTGTCTTCGGCGTTTTTTTCTAGAAGTCCTTCGTATATGTCGCCTTTGACATCCGTTTCCATCATCACCCAGTTTTCTTCATCTATCATGGTGATGATTTTGAGCAGTTTGGCAGGGTCTTGGATTTTGTTTTGAGCTTTGGTGAAGATTTGCCCTAATAAGCCTTTTTTTTGCGCCAATTCGCGTAATATGCCGAGGTAATGAGCTTCGAGGTCGGCCCCTCGTTTGCTGCGCAGACTTTGCCAGTCGTATTCAAAGGGGATGCCGATTTTGCGATTATAGGGCGGTTTGGCGTATTCATCAGCCATTTTCAGGAATAGGAGGTAGGTGAGTTGTTCAAGGTAGTCCCCATAACTGACCCCATCATCCCGCAGGGTGTTACAAAAACTCCAAACTTTTGACACAATTGAGGCGGTATTCATAACTATAATTTGTTTAATTTTTTGATGGATTATGATTAGATTCGGCTGCTAGTATCAGAATTTTTGATGATTCTATCATTTTATTCATTCTCTGTACTGTGATTTATGTGATTTTTTGATTGGCTATGATTAGACTTTACTACGGGTCACATAATTTTTCTAACCACCCGTACTGTGATTTGTGTGATTTTTTGATTGGCTATGATTAGACTTTACTACGGGTCACATAATTTTTCTAACCACCCGTACTGTGATTTATGTGATTTTTTGATTGGCTATGATTAGATTTTACTACAAGTATCAGATTTTTTGACCACTTTATCACCCCATCAATCCCTCAATCATAGTCCTCATTTAATCATTCCTAATCATAGTTTTGGTTTTGGTTTCATGACTCGTTTAAATTCTAAGCTTCTTGAGCCAAAGTTAATTAGTAAACCGATGGGAAGTCTATAAATTTCTATATAATTAATGGCTTGTGCGAGGTGAACATCTTCAAGTTTAATGACGGCTTTGATTTCTACCATTATCCTTCCTTCTACAAAAAAATCAACTCGTCTTGTGCCGATATGTGTTCCTTTATAAATGATATTCATTTCGTGTTCTTGACTAAAGGAAAGTCCTTGATATGTCATTTCTATGGCTAAGGCGCGTTGATAGATTTTTTCCTGAAAGCCGTTTCCTAGTATGCGGTGTACTTCCATGGCACAACCAATTATTTTACCCGTTAATTCGCTGTCTGGATATTGAGAAGAAACGTAACTCATGCTATTGACTTGATACGATTTTTTGATTGGCTATGATTAGATTTTACTACAAGTATCAGATTTTTTGACCACTTTATCACCCCATCAATCCGTACTGTGATTTATGTGATTTTTTGATTGGCTATGATTAGATTTTACTACGAATATCAAAAGTTTTTGAATTGAGCATCCCATCAATCCGTACTGTGATTTATGTGATTTTTTGATTGGCTATGATTAGATTTTACTACAAGTATCAGATTTTTTGACCACTTTATCACCCCATCAATCCGTACTGTGATTTATGTGATTTTTTGATTGGCTATGATTAGATTTTACTACGAATATCAAAAGTTTTTGAATTGAGCATCCCATCAATCCCTCAATCATAGTCCTCATTTAATCATTCCTAATCATAGTACGAGTTTCCCCTCAAAGGCCCGTTTTAAGATGCTTTGGCGCAATGCTTCTGCTTTGTCTAAGTTCTCGGTGAGTGTGGCTTCTAATTGGTCACATACTGATAATCTTGATTCGATTTCTTGCACGATTTGCGTTTGTTCTTGCATAGGAGCAATAGCAACAGTAATCAAGGAAAATTTATTCGCACTTAAATGGTTAATCCCTACACCAGATGCTACTTGGGAAAAAACACCATTACGATAATAGCTTAGAAAGAGATTAAGAAGATATTCACTTGATATACAAATAGGTCTGAGACGAATCACAGTGTTCTGAAAACAACAATTTTTAATTTGATTTTTCCACATTGCAGGTTTACCAACTTGTTCGGAACTTCCAGAAGCTTCAGACAAAATAATATCGCCATATTTTAATCTATATCTTTCCTGTTCTGATGGGGTAAATTCCATGTCCATAATATCATCTAGATTAAGACCTTTCTCTGTAATATTTGCAGCACGAATATACTTAGTTGGAAAGTCTTTTGAACGATTTTTAGGTGAACGTTGTCTTCCTAATTGTACCTCTCCAAGTTCTTCAACTTTCACCCACATCCAACCATTAGGTAAACTGGGTAAATTGCTTAATTCTTCTTTGGTGAGGGGAGGTAAATCTTTTGGCTGTTGGGGTTTGGTGGGTTTTTTGGTTTCCTTGCCGTTATTTTCCCATTCTTTAAGTGCTTGTTTCCAGTCCTCTAATTGTTGCTGATAATGGCGTTTTCTTTCAGCTTTAATCTGTTCTAATAGGGTATCGGCATCCTCTAGACTGTCTTGATGTGTGTTGCGCCATTTTTCGGTTAATTTGCCCTCAAATGCCCATTTTAACACTGCTTGACGGTAGGTTTTTAGTTGTTCTAGCGCTTTTTTAAGGTATGCAACCCCGTTATCTAATTCTGAGAATAATTCTTCAATTTTCTCGACAATTCGATGTTGTTCAGGTAGGGGAGCAATTGGAAATTGAATTTTAGCAAAGTTTTTCCTTGAAATTCTTTTTCTGGTAGAACCACTTTTATATTTATCGACCTCTAATCTAGTTTGAGGAGAATTTATCAAATATAGCAAGTATTGTGAATTAATTAAGTTGCTATTATTCCTAATAATACAAACATCTACAACTGTAACAAATTTTTTGATTCCACTTAAAGGGAAAATACAAGCACGTCCCAAAGGATCAGGAAGTCTTGCTACTAAAATATCTCCTTTTTGTAGATAAGTACAATTCAATTCAATAGATTTTTTAAAAGTTAAAAACCTATCTGATTGATCCTTAAAAAATCCATCTCCAATGTCAGCAAGCTGAATTAACCTTACTTCACCATTAGGATCCTGATCTTTTGACTCTACCCAATCACCATCACAGAATATACCATCATGACCGATCAATTCTTCAATAGCTGATTTAGTCCACCCCGGGGGTAAATCTGAATAATTTGAGTTGGCTAATTCCATCACATCTTGTAAGGTCATATTTACTCCTTAATTTGTAGGAAATAATTCCTCAATAACTGACAAATATTCAGTAATTGCGTCTTGAATGTTGCTTAACCCTTCTTTCTCTGTCTCTCCCTGGGACCAACAACCGGGCAACCCCCGACAACAGACGCTGCAGCTTTCTTCGGATTGATAGAGAATGATTTTATGTTTCATGATTTAGGAGTCCTTTTGATTTCGTATTTTATGCCACTAAAGCGGTGTTTAATTCCTCGATAATAGCCTCCATCTCATCGCCAAAAAGCTGATGGAGTTTACCGATTCCCCCCATACTATCAAAAGGGGTATAGTCCAAATCCTCTCGCTCTAAGGCAAAAGAACTGATAATATGTTCCTTGATTGCCCGTAGCCATTGCATCTGTTCTTGATTGAATTTTACTGATGCGCCCGCCTGTTTTTGAAAAACCCAAGTTTGAAAAGCTTTATCGATGCGTTTTTCATGGGGGGTTAAAACCTCATCTAAGCCAATAACACGCCGGATTAGGGCAATTAATGCCGTTAACTCACTGGTGGGATTGCTTGGCACCGCTTCTATCTGTTGATAGGCTGCCCATACTCTCACTGGCGCTAGGTTGGGGCGGTCTTTTTTGAGAATATCTAAGACCTCCTTGACCATTTTATAGGTGACGGGACGCTGTTGATAGGGCAGGTTATAGAGGATACGCAGGGCGGTGATTTCGTCCTTATTTGCCTCAATAAAGGCTTTAAAGTCATTTATTAGGGCTTGATTGTCTATCCGTTGCGCTTCACTCCATCCTGAGAATGTCACCCTATCCAGATTCTGAGTATCTATGTACTGTTCGTGTACTTTCCGCACATTCTCAAGGTAATGACTCAATTCCCCAGTCAAATAGCCGGCAGCTGCACGAGTAAGGGCTTTTTCCGCCGCTTTTAACTGTTCTGGGGTCGGATTTGTGGTTTGATAGGTTTCTTTAGCCCTATCCTCAATATTATCGGGGTCTGTGGCATTAAGCAGGGCTTTGGCCATATCTCCCAAAGTTGCCCCTCCGGTGATTTCTTTTATCTTTTCAGCTTCTTTTGGCGTGATTTGTCGTTCTAATCGCGCAAAACGACAGGCTAGGGAGATATAGGCATCGCTATCGTCTGTTCCCATCATAATGCCCATCATCAGGTCTTTTAAGGGGACACTGGATTTTCTTTCCAGGGGCCGGCTATCGGTTTTGGCTGATTGTTCCACACCGACAGCATCGATGATAATAAAGTGAGTTTTGGCAGAAAGGGCGGATTGAGAGACTTTTTTGAGACCATCATGGTCAAGGGTGCGTGTACCTCGTCCTTTCATCTGTTCGTAGTAGTTTCGAGATTTGACATCCCGCATAAAAATTAAACACTCAAGGGGTTGAATATCGGTTCCCGTGGCAATCATATCGACTGTAACGGTGATACGGGGATTAAAATAATTTCTGAACTGAGAAAGCACAGATTTCGGGTCTTCTGGCGATTTATAGGTAACTTTTTTGCAAAAATCGTTCCCTTCGCTAAATTCTTCCCGGACTATCTGAATAATATCGTCAGCATGGCTGTCATCCTTGGCAAAAATCAGGGTTTTCGGGACTTCTTGGCGATGGGGAAATAATTCTGGCAGTTTATCGCGAAAGGTGCGGATAATTTGGCGTATTTGGCTGGGATTGACCACATCTCGGTCAAGTTGCTTGCCGGTATAGACAATATCCTCATCCGGTTGTACCCAGCGTTTTTCACGGGTTAATTTTTCCCTTTTTTCGATGTATTCCCTGAGAATACGCCCGCCATTCTTGGTTATCTCCGTTTCAATAATATAGACTTGATAAACCACGTTTACGCCGTCCATTACCGCTTGTGTGTAGCTGTATTCACTAACCACATTTTCATGGAAAAAGGCAAATGTCCGCACGTCGGGAGTGGCGGTTAAACCAATCAGAAAAGCGTCGAAATATAATAAAACCTGTTGCCAAACGTTGTAAATCGAGCGATGACACTCATCGATGACGATAAAATCGAAGAATTCAAGAGGAACTTTCGGATTATAGACCACGGGGACGGGTTGTTTCCCTTGTACTAATTCATTCGGGTTGGTTTGTTCGGCAGCCTCATCGAGACTTTCGCCTTTAAGGATAGAATACAGTCTTTGAATGGTTGAGATGCAGACCTGAGCATCTTTGGCCAGATAACTGGAGGATAATCGCTGAACGTTGTAAAGTTCGGTAAATTTTCGGTTATCATCATTGGGAACAAAATTCCTAAACCCCCCTTCAGCTTGTTCTCCTAAGTTTTTGGTATCGACTAGAAATAACACCCGTTTGGCATCGGCAAACTTTAGGAGACGATAAATAGCGGTAATAGCGGTGAAGGTTTTGCCGCTTCCCGTGGCCATCTGCAGCAAGGCCCGGGGAAAATTTCGCTTAAAGGAGGCTTCTAAGTTGGTAATAGCTTTAATTTGACATTCTCTTAGTCCATTCGGGTCAAGGGGGGGAATATCTTGCAGTTTATCCCGCAAGCTTTTGGGTTTATCTTGCCATTCTTGCAGGGTTTCGGGTTGGTGAAAGGAAAAAACAAGACGGGAACGAGGTTTCGGGTCGCGGCGATTGGTAAAGCGCGTCAGCTTGCCTGTGCTTTCGTAAATAAAGTTAAGGGGCCGGTTATTGATATATTTCAGCCTACTATTAGCGTATTTGTTTGATTGTTCCTCCGCTACCGTTAAACAGAAGCCTTTTTCCTCTCGTTTGGCCTCAATAATACCGACGGGTTCTCTATCCACAAACAGGACATAATCAGCGAATCCGCCATCGGTTGGATATTCCCTGATAGCCACCCCTAAACTGGTATTGAAGTGGATTTCTTTTTTATCTTGGACAGACCATCCCGCTTGACGCAATTGTTCGTCAATCAGTTCACGCGATTGGTTTTCTGGGGTTTGATTGCTGGAAGGCATGGTTAGCAAATTTGGCGCGATAAGCTGACTAATTTAACAGCAAATGTCAATATTTATCTTTATCTAAGCAGATTTTAGAAAGTTTTTTTCTATCTTAATATTAATTATCAGTGGTCGGAGATAAGGTCTTAAGAAATGTCAATTATCGCTATTCTTACTGACCCTCAATAAATTAAAATCAGATCATAAATGCGATCGCTTGCTCAATTCTCGATGATTAATCTAGAGGCTAAAATCAGCAACTGAGACAATTAACCTTTTTCCAGCTACCGAGTTTAGGTGGTAAGCTGTTGACTATAGCATTTCTGATTCACACGAGGTACATTCTCGATCCTGAACAGCTTAATCAGCAAAGGTTTAACTGTGCCGCACAGATGCGAGAAACGCTATATCTAAATTACTCGTTAAGACTGTCTATGAGCAGGGAGCAGGGAGAGGCAGTTTGAGCATTTGTACTAAATTTTCAATACGCAGTTTAAATTCAGTGCAGCTTAGTCCGCTAAACGGTAGTGAACTTGACAATGTTGTTGATATTGTTACCGAACAGGGACTAAAAGATAGAATCAGAGAGCGCATACTTAGGGCTGGCTGAATAAATCTAAAAACCTTGTTGGGTAAGAATTTTAGACTTTTTGTCAATCAAAAAATACCAGATCTGGGAGTGAGCAGCGGGAAAATTCAGGTACTTTTTCCCTGAAAATTAGGATTGACCCTAAATAGCTGGGCAAAAAATCAAGAAAAACAGCAAAAAAGCGCAGTTACCCCCTTGACAAATAGCCAAAACTAGGCATTAGTTAAATTTAATTATTTTTTAATAAAAACCGCTTTCTATCACCAGAAAAAGCTATCGGTAGATTTTTATCAGAGTAATGTAATCATCTTTACAGCTATCGGGGATCAAAGGATGTTACGGTGAAGGAGCGATGACAAACCCACTTTAAGATCACCCCGATTGCTATGGCACAGATTCTCGATCCCCTCCCCAACGGCAAGAAAAATAGTATTCTTTGTTGCTATGTCAATGCGACCAATCATATTCAAATTGTTCGCATCACCAATATTGCTAACTGGTATTTTGAAAGGGTGGTTTTCCCCGGGCAGCGTTTAGTATTTGAGACCCTAGCGGATGCTTTCTTAGAGATTCATACCGGGATGATGGCCAGTGCCATCCTTTCCGATAATATCCCCTGTGAACGCCTTTATATCAGCGATGGGGATGACGATGACTCCGACGGTCAACTGGACAGGGAAGTATTTTATCCCCATTCCCTAGAGGAAAGTCAAGGGGCGAAAATTGACAATACCGTACCCTTCGGTTTAACTTTAGCTTCCGCCTAGCTAATAACCTACTCCGATAATTCCCCTCGCACGAGAATGACAGTGCAGTTAACGGCACGGGCAATCGTCGAGGGGATATTGCCATTTAAGAACTGATTGAGCAAACTTTCCCTAGATGCACCCAAAAGCACCAAAGAACAATCCTCCGATTCTACCAGATTAATTACCGCCTCGGCCGGAGAGGCCGAACGAATCGGTAAAGGCACAATCGGCTGTGCGATCGCTTTCTGTAAAGATGCTTGTAAAACTTCCAAAATAGACAGATCTGGCAGTAACTCCGTCGGAGAATAGATTTTACATAACCAAAGTTTGGGATGATCCGAAGACTCGGACAAAGACAGCAAACTAGGCAATAATGCTAAGGCGCGTTGAGCATTGGGACCGCCGGCAGTGGGAATCAGCCAAATCCTTTCCCGATTAGGATCGTTGGGAAAACAATCCTTTGTCCCCAATTTTACCAAGATGGTTTCACAGGGAGCCTCAGCGATCAAAGTATCGACTGAAAACCCAAAAATCGCCCCAGTAGTCGATCTTTCCCCCGTCCAACCCATAATTAATAAATTGCTGTGTCGTTCGCGAATCGTGGCTAAAATCCCGTCGGCGATATCCTGAGCCACCGAAATTTGTGTATGAACAGAGATATTCTGCTGTCGGGCTAATCTTTCTAGACGATGAAGTAATTTGCGTCCTTCCCGCGTATCTACCCTGACTTCCGCCGGAGAACTAAGACGAGGCACAGTAATCACATACAGACAATCTATCTCATAATTGCGTTCACGGGCGATTGCAACAGCAATTTTAAACAAAGCGGTAGCGGTGTCGGGATTGGCAATGGGTAATAAAATCCGGCCTATTCCCACAGCCGGGGAACGAGTTTGATAAACCACATAGGAAGGGGTACTGCGTTGGGGCAGTTGACAAACCCCCCCTAATTGATCAGCTTCCACCCGGATAATATCGGTGCGGGTGATGATCCCCACCAGTTTTTGACCGTCGGTAACGGGTAAACGGGAAAGCTGATAGCGATTTAACAGAAATAAAACATCGGTTAACGCTGCCTGGGGGGCCACCGTAATCGGATTGGGAGTCATGATCTCCCGCAGGACGGTTTGACTGTTTTTTGATCGCCATTTATCCAGATCACTTTGGGTAAAAATCCCCAATAGTCGCCCCTGTTCCACCACGGGAAAACCGCGATGATGGGAACGGGACATAATTTTCACCACTTCCCCCAGGGGTAAATCTGCCGCCAGAATTTCCACCTGCGATTGCATCACATCTATAGCCGACAGATGGGCCAGCACATCATTAGCAGGGGTTTCCTCGTTGAGAATAATACCACTAGCGGAAAGCAAATGCTGATAGAGGGAACCGGGTAGAATGCTTTCGGCAGTGATATAAGAAACGGCACAGGTCAACATCAGGGGCAGCACAACATTAAAATTGTGATGCAGTTCAAAGACAATCACGATCGCCGTTACTGGAACCCTGACTACTCCCGTAAAAAAAGCCCCCATACCCGCTAAAGCATAACTAGGTTCGCTGCCGAAACCCATAATTTTCGTCTCGATTCCCCCCACCAGAAACCCCAAACAGGATCCCAACACCAAAGCGGGGGCGAGGAGTCCTCCAGGGGCGCCGGAACTGTAGGAGATCATCGTCAGGAAAAAATAGACCACAAAAGCGAGGGCGGTATTCTGCCAACTTAATTCCCCTGCCAGCAAAAATTCGCGTAAACCCGTATTATCTCGGAAAAAGTCGGGTAAAAAAGCCACTACCGTTCCCGATAAGCCACTGACCAGACCGATGCGCCAAGCTAAAGATAACCGCCAACGCCGCTGCATCTGGCTACAAAAAAGGATGCCTTGATTGAATAAAGCCCCCAATAAGCCCGCTAAAGCCCCTAAAAGGCAATAAATGGGTATTTCTTGGGCAGAGAAGCTAATATTGGCATATTCAGTGATGATCGAGGGGGTATTCTGCAGCATCATCGAAACCACGGCCCCGGTAAAGGAAGCCACGATCGCCGTTTCTAGGGTCATACTGGAAACATCGCGCATTAATTCCTCGATCACAAAGAGGACCCCGGCGATGGGAGTAGTAAAACCGGCCGCTAACCCCGCAGCTGCCCCGGCTGCGATCATCTGACGACGGTGATCGGGACTGGTGGGCAGCCAGACGCTTAATTGGGCCGCCAGGGCTGCCCCGATGTGTACCGTGGGGGCCCGACGACCAAGGGTTAAACCACCGCCAAGGATCAGGATCGCCCCGATCATTTTTACGACGGCAACGCGCCAAGACAGGGGCAAAGGATATTTAGCTAGGGCCGCTTTTACTTGGGGAATACCACCCCCGGCGGCTGCGGGGGAGAAGTGTTCCACAATCCAGCCGGCGCTGTAACCAAGCAGAAAACCGCCGAGGGGCAAAACTAGGAAAGGAGAGGAATTGGCTACTAGATGCACCCGCCAACCACCTAACCAACCGATGCCCAATTTCAGGATAATAGCGGCAAGGGCGGAGAGAATTCCGATTAAACAGGCGACCAGTAAAGCATAGCGACTATCGGTCGCGCTACGTCCGAAGTGTTGGGATTTAAACCACTGACGGAGGTTTTGGTGACGGGCAAAAAGTCCCATAATTATCAGGGAGAATCAAGGCAATGGCGGAGCGAGGATTTATTTCGGGTTGGCTGAATAAATCTAAAAACCTTGTGGGATAAGACTTTTAGACCTTTTTGAAATCCAAAAGTGCCGAGACCGGGAGTACTCAGGGGGAAAATTCCGGGACTTTTCCCCTGAAAATTAGGTAATTGACTACCTGAAAATCGGTAAAACCCTACACCCTACACCCTACACCCTACACCCTGCTCCCACCAACAAACTTTTTCAGCAAACCCTAATTATATTAATTTAGCTCAAGGGCCGAAGCTCCTATCACATTTTTTAGCTAATGTCAATAAAGTTATGAAACGATTTCTATTATTATTTTGTGTTCTCGTCAGTTTTTTGCTATTTATTAGCCTTCAAATCGATTTTTCCTTGTCCGCACTAGCTCTAACTCGACAACAGCTAGAAGGACCGGGGCAGCTGTTATATCAATCCCGTCATAGTTTGCGCGATGATGTCGGTAGTCCTTGGCAGGTGGTGTTATTTAAACGAGTTAAAGATGGGGAAACGGTAGAAATTAGTTTGCGCTTGGTGGGATTTCCAGAGGGGATTGAGTTTCTTCACCCAGAAAGATTAACGATAACCACTGCTAAAGGGCAAATTTTAGCGGCTGAGGATGCTTTTGCCCAAGAATCACCCGCAGCTAACGTTGGTCAATACAAGATGCGGGATATCTTAGCACAGCTACCCGTTACCGAAGCGATCGAGCTTTCCCTACCCCTAGACAATCCCCGCTCTCTCAGTATCCCGATTCCTGTACTTTTGGAATGGCAAAGTCTGCTTTTTTCCGTAAATGTTTGACTTTTTGGGTTAGGGTGAAAAATTGAGAATCACCTTGGGGCTGTTTGGTACTTTATCTGACTACAATGCCCAATTAGCAAAAGTTTCAGCTATCACCACTACAATACAATCAGTACCAAAATTCTAATTGTCTGACTACAGTTCTAAAGCTTCGTAGATGTATAATTTGTTCAAAAAACCGACGGTGCTGAAGTGATAACTAGGTAAAGGGGGAGGGAACGATAATTCCGTTTGATAAACGCTGAAAATGAGAAAATTCTTTCTAGATGTGTTAGTGGCGATCGCTTCTTGTAAAAAAGGATGACCCGTATCCACCAACATTTTACAGTAACCCCGCAAGAGAGCCTGCACCTCGATGGAAGCTTGCGCCCGAGCGCAGACATTATCCTTAAGATAGCTAGTTAACGTCTGGGAGGCGTATTGTTCGTAATCTTGACGATTGGGGTTAGTTGTCAGCAATATCCCCGCAATTCCCCCTAAAACCACTCCTAACACCATTCCCCCTAACCGCGCCAATTTCATAAGCTCTCAAATCATCACTCACTTACCCTAACGATAGCCCGAATTAGGATAAAAAACCTCTTGTCAACCATTCGTCTTGTGCTATACTTGGAAAGGTGTACGGCGAGCGTAGCCAAGTGGTTAAGGCAGTGGATTGTGGTTCCACCACTCGGGGGTTCGAGTCCCCTCGTTCGCCCTCTTTTCAAGACCCTCGATTTCAGGGTAGGCTAAATTCGCACTACATCAACATCATTTTTGTGGTAGTTCTGAGCGTCGTTTCTGACAGCAAAATAATATCTGGGGAGTTTAGAATTAGCATCTAATGGATCAGATAGTGATGCCATTCAGACTTAAATTGACCTTTTAAATACAGAAATTTTTTCTAGAATGTAGTGATTAGGAAAAATTTAAGAATATCTGCTCACCTAGCCCGGTCTTTTATATTAACCGATTAAGAGGATAATTACCGTGAAAACAGCGAAATATCCCGAAAAAATTGCCGCTCTCTGGACAACATTCCTCTTGGGAACCCTATTTCACACGCAACTAGGGTTAATGCCACTCTTCCATGGTCAATCGATCATCGAGAGTAATCAAACCAGCAATCTCGATCCGATTTTCTGGGGAATGTTACTCTTTTTTTTGCTGCCAATGTTAGCGATTATCGGGGTCAATTTTAGTGAAAGTCGTTCCTTGAGAAAAACCCATTTCTGGCTAACAATTGTCTATTCTATCTTAAATTTAGCCCATCTGATCGCCGATCTTCTGGTCAGACCGATTGCCTGGTATCAAATCGCTCTCATGGCAATTTTATTGATCATTGGACTGATTTTAAATCTAGTTTCCTATCAATGGCTGCGTTTAGCGATCGCCCATCCGCGCCATCTCTCGGAAAATCATTAGCAGCGCCAAGATCAAAGGGTAGCCGGTTGACTAACTGATCCACACAAGAGGATGCCTTTTGATCTTAAGTTGGTGCTTATTAAGGCAAAAGCAAGCTTAAACCGTAGCTAAAGCGATTTTTTTGAAAATATAGCTTAAAAACTCTAATTAATTTTTATTATTCCCCAGATCAGCCCATAAATTGCCCCTATTTCCTGGCCGCTGCTGCGACCACATCTGACCAAGTATGGATCTTTTTAGCTATGATGGTTCAGAAGCAAGCCAATAAAGGGAACTTTCGCGGCTGGTTATTCATCAAAAAACTCCTGATCGGAGGAGTTAAGTAGACGATATAGTTCAGATTAACGGCAAATATTGGTTAATAGTAATAACGAGGTAATTATTTTGATGAAATCTCTCATTCGTTGGACGGCAACCCTTGGTTTAGTAGGAACGACAATGTTGACTTCGCTGCTGGGCAGCTACTCTAAAGCACTCGCTTTACCGGAAGAACAAATCGTCAAAACCTTGCAGTCTGTACCTGTCTTCGCTATTGCCGATGATCAAGGAGGTCCCCTAATTGTCGTAGAAAAAGAACAGAAATTCACGCCAGTTTTTATCAGTCAGCAGGACGCACAGAACTTTTTTGAACGACTGAAAAAAGAGAATCCTGAAGTAGCTAGTAAAGGTAAAGTTCAGCCTTTTTCCTTGGCAGATGTCTATAAAATGCAAGCCAGTCAAACCGAACAAAATCGTTTAATGATCTATTTTGTTCCCAAAGAGTCGGAAGTAGAATCGGCGAAAAAACTGCTCAGTGAAAGAGGTCAACAGTATCAAGGTGGTGTACCTTTATTTGTGCTGAAAGCGAGAAAAGAGGGTAGTTTTCTGATGATCAGGCCCGATAATCAGGATGTTATTCCTTTATTCTTTGAAAAAGCCACCGCTTTGCAAATGGTAGAACAATACAAAAAAGATAATCCCGCAGAAGCGGCCACGGTAAAAATTGATGTTGTTCCCCTAGAAACTGTCATCGCCAGCCTACAACAAAGCAACGATGAATTTTTTACTAAAATTATCCTCTTTCCTAGCCAAGAAATGCTTAATTTTATCCGAGCAAATATTAACCAAAATGCTCCCAACCAACCCCCGGCAAATCAGCCACGCCCTAATAATAATACCAATAATCCCCCCGCCCCCAATCGTTAAGCCTTGTGTCTGCTAGTATTTCCGGTCAAGAATTAAGTCAATGGCGCCAACAGGCGATCGCTGATTTAGCGCAAGCGCAAATATCGGCCAAGGAAGTGGATATCTTTCTGCAAGCAGTGACAGATTTAGATAATCTTTCCCTGCGCTTACAATCCTTTCGGGAACGAGAAAAAATCCCCTTGAGTTATTCTTGGTCGGAAATTACTGAACGCTGGCAAAAACGCCTGCAATCAAGGGTTCCCTTGCAGTATTTGCTCGAATCGGTGGTCTGGCGTAACTTTACCCTGAAAGTCTCCCCGGGGGTCTTAATTCCTCGTCCCGAAACCGAGTTATTAATCGATATCGTTGGAGAAACCGTCAGAGGAGACGAGGGGGGAATCTGGGTAGATCTGGGAACCGGTAGCGGTGCGATCGCTATTGGTTTAGCTAGTATCTTGACAAAAGCAGCAATATATGCTACTGATTACAGTCAAACGGCTTTAGCGATCGCCAAAGAGAATATCATCAAGACGGGTTTTGCCGACAGAATTATCTTAAAACAGGGTTCTTGGTGGACACCCCTAGAGAAGTGGAAGGGACAGATTAGCGGTATGCTGTCCAATCCTCCCTATATTCCCAGTGCAGAAATCCTCGACTTACAAATTGAAGTGCGGGAACATGAACCCCGTTTGGCCCTCGATGGAGGTGAAGACGGATTGACCGCGCTGCGCTATCTAGTGGCCACTGCTCCCGATTATCTGCGATCGGGAGGCCTTTGGCTAGTGGAAATGAGAGCCGGTCAAGGGGAAAAAGTAGCGCAAATGCTGGAAAATCAGGGCAATTATCGACAAATTCAGATTATTAACGACCTAGCAGGTTTCGATCGCTTTGTTTTGGCCGAGCGAATTTAGCGCAATGTCCCCGCTTCGCAGTCCCGCAGCCAGAGACGCACCGCTTGGCCGATGGTGCCTTGGCTGGTTTCTAGGGGAGGTAAGGGGACTTGAGCGGGTTCAAGGGCAGCTAATTGACTGTAAACCGTCACTAATCGCCATCCTTCCCCAGTTTTAGTTAAAAATAACCAGTGATAATTCTGGAGGCTGACAGAGCGATTTTTGCTATACTGACGCTCTAAAGTCGTAAAAAAAACCTGTTGAGTGTCATCGGCAATTTGACCGGAATATTGACTAGCAGTTAAAGGTAGGGGTGCAAATTCGGGACGACCGGCAATAATCACAAAAACCGGTGTAGATAATTTTTGGTCGATTTGGGAACGGGTAATAACTCGATTAGCATAACCGGGTAAATCTGACAAGAGGCGATCGACTAAAAGATTTAAATCCTCCGGACAGCTAGAAAGAGGACGACTAACTGCTGGGAAGTTAATCCCGAAAATAACCAGTAATACAGCTAAATGTCGGCTAATTCTTGACAAATTTTTGCCCATGCTACCTTTGGCTCCTCGGCACCGGTGATCGGTCGTCCAATTACTAGATAATCAGCCCCAGCTTTAATCGCTTGGGACGGAGTCATCACCCGACTTTGATCCCCTTTACTTGACCAGGAGGGACGAACTCCGGGACAAACTAAGAGAAAATCCTCTCCACAGACGCGCCGCAATTGCGCCACTTCTTGGGGAGAACAAACCGCCCCATCAATTCCCGATTCTTTGCCCAATAATGCCAGATTTAAGGCATATTCCGATAGTTCTAGGGGAATTTTGAGGTCGAGGGCTAATTCGCGGGCGTTAAGGCTGGTTAAAACGGTGATAGCGAGAAGTTTTGGCGGCGATAGCAGGTCAGAGATTGCCTCCTTAGCCGCCCTCAGCGCTTGCCGTCCGGCCGTAGCGTGGAGGGTGAGTAAATCCACTTGATAGCGACTGGCGGAACGACAGGCCCCGGCGACCGTATTGGGAATATCATGAAATTTTAGGTCGAGAAAGCTCTTTTTTTGTCTTTCTTGCAGAATCCCTAGAATTTCTGCACCGCTACTGACAAATAATTCTAGTCCCACTTTCCAAAAATTGACTTCCGGCAACAGATCGAGCAATGCGATCGCTGATTCTAAATCCGGCACATCGAGAGGAACAATAATTCGGTCTGAGTTGGTCATATTGGGGCGATACAGTGGGGGTGTGGGGTGTGGGGTGTGGGGTGTGGGGTGTGGGGAGAGGGAAGTGGGGAGAGGGAAGTGGGGAAGTGGGGAAGTGGGGACGGAGTTTAAAGGCAGTACAGCTTAAATCAGAGAAAAATCCAATCGGCAAAAGTGGCAGCCTGTCCGCAGTAAATGCCGTCACGATCGATGATATTCCAAACGATCGCTTTTTCAATGCGAAATAGTTGACCGTTTTTCGTGATCCTTACCCCGTGATAATCGTTGATATAGCCCTTTTTTTTGACTAAATCCAGCATTTTTTGGCGTTCTTGGGCGGGTTCCTCTCCCTGTACCGTTGCTCGCGAAGGAGTTGTTAATAATTCTGGCCAAGTTAAACCCCAGAGATCGAGGGCGCTGCGATTACCATAGTTAAAGATCGGATTAGTTTGTGTACCGTGGGAAACTAGGACAAAAGGGGCATAAAAGAGCATTTTACTCTGTTCTTTGCCAGTACCGATCCGGGGCAAAAGCGATCGCCCGATTAACTGTTCATAACTATCCAGCAGCAATTCTGTCCAAGCTATAATAGCTAAATCTTGCCAAATTTCCATAAAATTATCTTGAAAAACTGGTTTAATCTTCCCTTTGCCAATATTTATAGGCAGCGTAGGCTAAAGTAATCACTCCCGTCAGAATTGCCGACTCATCCACTAAAAATTCCGGATGGTGAAGGGGGGGATTGAGGAGGTTAGGAGAACCCACTCCCAGACGGAACATTGTCCCCGGGGCCTGTTGCAAATAAAGGGAAAAATCCTCGGCCCCCATGGAGGGTTCCGAGAGAATTAAAACCCGATCCCGTCCCCAAGCTTCTAAACCAGCTTCTTCCACCAAACGAGTTAAAAATTGGTCATTTTGTACCGATGGCACGCCCCGACGATATTTTACTTGACATTTAGCGTTATATGTGCTACAGACATTCGTGACCAAACTCTCGATCCATTCCGGGAGATGGGCGTGGGTTTCTGGGTGCAGCGATCGCACGGTTCCCGCCATGCGTACCTGATCGGCGATGACGTTGGGGGCGCGACCACCGCTAATCTGCCCGATGGTGAGGACAATGGGACGCAAAGGGTTTTGAGTCCGACTAATTGCCTGTTGCAAAGTGGTGATTACTTGGGAGGCGATCCAGATAGCATCGATGGCCTCGTGGGGCCGGGCCCCGTGGCCGGATTCCCCTTGGATAAAAATCTCCAGATCGTCGGCAGCCGCGGTTAAGGCCCCGTAACGAACTCCGATCGATCGGGCCGGAATCGAGGGGAAAACGTGCAGCCCGAAAACGGCGCTGACATCCCGCATCACCCCCTCCCGGATCATCCAACTGGCCCCCTGGGCGATTTCCTCTGCTGGTTGAAAGAGAAAGCGTATTTTTCCCCCCAAAGGTTCCGAAAGACGGGAAAGCACCATCGCCACCCCTAAACCGACGGTAGCATGAACATCGTGACCGCAGGCGTGCATAATCCCCGGTTTGCGGGAAGCAAAGTCTAAATCGGTTCTTTCTTGGATTGGTAGGGCATCCATATCGGCCCGGATGGCTAAAATCCTTCGATCACTGCCTTTTCCCGCCAATTCTCCCTTAACGCCGGTTTTTCCCACCGCTTCCTGCACCGATAGACCACAGGAAGACAAAACCCCGGCAATATAGGCGGCAGTTTGATATTCTTGCCCGCTTAACTCTGGATTCGCGTGAATGTGGCGGCGAATCTCCACTAATCGGGGCGCGAGACTCTCGGCTATGTTTTTAATCTCGGAGAGCATGAAACCAGTTTTACAGTATCTTTAGAGTTAATCATAGATCATTTTTTACCTGAAAATTGGGTTTGGCTGATTTTCAGTCTGCATTGTCTTCTCGGCATTCTTTCAACCCTGGACTAAGCTAATTTGTCAAGAGGATGCAGGAGTTACTATTCATCTCTTGACTCGGCAACGCCTCTTAAGAGAATATTCCAGCTATGATAGGAAACATTGTCTAGTTAGGAAAAAACATGGTTCAGTCTTCCGAAAAAATTGAGGTTAAGTACGGGGAAAGAGAAATTGCCGAAGGAACATTAATTACTTTTCCCAATCCACGCCCAGGCAGAAATTACGATATTCAGATCACTCTGCCGGAATATACCTGTAAGTGTCCCTTTTCCGGTTATCCCGATTTTGCCACTATTTATCTTAGCTACGTTCCCGATCAAAAGGTGATGGAATTAAAGGCGATTAAACTTTATATTAATAGTTATCGTGATCGTTATATTTCCCACGAAGAAGCAATTAACCAAATTTTAGATGATTTGGTGGCCGCTTGCGAACCCTTGCAGATGAAAGTTAAGGGGGATTTTCATCCCAGAGGTAACGTACATACCGTGGTGGAGGTGATGTATAAAAAAGAATAGCATAATTGTCTAGTTTGGGGATGGGTTAGCCCCCATCTCTAGCTGTTCTAGTTTTTGTTGTTCAAGTTTTTTGCTATCGTCGTCTTCAATACTCATTTTGAACTTGTCCTCTATACTTAATTTGACTTAGAGTTAATTCCTAAAGATTTCTAAAAATTGAGATACAGTAAAGACTTGAGTAACACCTAAGTTCGGTAGATACTGAAAATCCTGATCACCTGTAATCAAATAATCAGCACCAGAGGATATGGCACAAGCTAAAAATTTAGCGTCTTTTCTATCCCTAGGTAAGTCAATCTAACGATTGACATCAGCAGCAGTTGTAAAGAGTGTAAACATCCTCAAACATTTTGGTTTTTTCTGATCAGGAACTTTCAATTTTTTGCGGTTAAGCACATCTTTATATTCTGTTAGGATTTCAGAAGAAACTATCCATTGATAATCGCTCTTACTGGTAACTAGGCGGCTCTCTTATTCTTTGTGTGATCAGTTTAACTTATATAGTAGCGGTCAATCTTTGTGTCCTTTGTCTCTTTGTGGTTCCTGACCCAGAGGGCCGATAAGCCAGCGCAAGAGGGCAAAATCTTGATAAACTGAGGGGATAACTATCCTGGACTATTCCCATGACCACTCACTTTATTAGTGCCGAAATCGACCTACAGGAAACCCCGCAACAACTGGAGCAAGAAATCGAAAAAGAATTAGCCAAACGCGGTGAACCCTTGCGCTGGGCAATCACAGAAGTGGATACCGAGAATAATCAAGTCAAAGTCGAAGCGATTGTCACCACTGCCTCGTGAATTCCCGTCCCTATACCGCCGTACTAATTATTCCCACCGGCATCGGGGCAGCGATTGGCGGTTATGCTGGGGATGGCCTTCCCGTGGCCAGAGCGATCGCTCAAGTTTGCGATCGCCTAATTACCCATCCCAATGTCCTCAACGGCGCACAACTGTACTGGCCCCTGGCCAACACCCATTATGTGGAGGGTTACGCTTTAGATCGTTTTGCCCGGGGGGATTGGGGATTAAGTCCCGTCCATCAAAATCGCATCGGGTTACTATTCGATCGCGCCATTGAATTTGACCTCTTGCAAAGACACCTTCAGGCTGCCGATGCTGTCCGGGCTACCCTAGGCTTAGATCTGACCGATTACCTTGTCACCGATGCCCCCTTAAATGTGCAGTTGCGAGAGGCAGCCTCCGGGGCCAGTTGGGGAACAATTGGCAATCCCGACAGCTTGCTGCGGGGGGCAGAAAAACTGATTAAGCAAGGCCGAGCGGAAGCGATCGCCATTGTTGCCCGTTTTCCCGACGATCCCGATAGCATTGCCCTGGCTAATTATCGCCATGGTCAGGGGGTGGATCCCCTTGCCGGGGCCGAAGCGGTGATTTCCCATCTGGTGGTGCGACAATTCCAAATACCGGCGGCCCACGCTCCCGCTTTAAGTCCGCTGCCCCTCGATCCGCAACTTTCCCCCAAGGCCGCGGCCGAAGAAATCGGTTATACTTTTTTACCCTGCGTTTTGGTGGGTTTGAGTCGCGCCCCCCAATTGGTCAAGCGGCCCGGTCCCGATGCTATTTGGGGCCGGGAGGTGGACGCGCTGATCGTTCCCGCCAGTGCCTGTGGCTGTAGCACAGTTTTAAGTTTTTGTCAAGAAAAAACCGTACTGATTGCCGTACAGGAAAATAGTACAAGAATGAAGGTAGCCCCGGAACCCCTAGGGGTGAAAGCAATTAGGGTACACTCGTATATGGAGGCGATCGGTGCGATCGTTTGTCAACGGGCAGGGGTTAGCCTCGCATCTCTTCGCCCTAATTTAAACTCTTTACGCTGTTTATCCGAGAATCCGTGACTAATTCCCCTAATCCCGAATTTGATCCCCTGACACGCACACAAGTCCTCACCATTATGGCGGTAACGGCGATTGTCCTGCTGGTAGTCGCCAAAGTTTGGCAATATTTCGGTGCGATCGCTATTCCTGCCATTCGCTGGACTCTCCCAGATTTCCTGTTCGGATTAGCCTTAGCGGGGGCAATTAGTGGAATTAGTGGGCTTCTCTATCGTTTTTGGTCTAGTTATCGCCATAGTGCTAACGCTTACTTAGAATTAGTCATTAAACCTTTAGCATGGCCCGATTTAATTTGGATTGGATTACTGCCGGGGTTAAGTGAAGAATTATTATTTCGCGGGGTGATTTTGCCAGCTTTGGGCTTAAATATCTTTGGTTTAACCGTTTCTAGTCTAATTTTTGGGATCCTGCATTTTAGCGGTTCCCAACAATGGCCCTATGTTATCTGGGCAACTGTTGTCGGTTTTGCCCTCGGTTATACCGTCATCATCACCGGTAATTTATTAATCCCGATCCTCGCTCATATTATCACCAATCTCCTCGCTAGTTTTCTCTGGAAATTACAGCATAGTAATCAGTAATCAGTAATCAGTTATCAGTAATCAGTTATCAGTGGGGAAGTTATCAGTGGGGAAGTTATCAGTAATCAGTTATCAGTTATCAGTGACTACTCCTGTCTCCTATAAAAAAAATGGAAGTGCAATTTCGCGAATTTAATCCTTTTGATGTCTGGTTTTGGCTGGAATTTTCGACGGTTCCCTCGAATATAGAACAGCAATATGTAGAAGAAGTTTTTGCCTCTTGGTTTTATTTGGGTAAATTAGGGGCTTTCAATGCCGAAAACCTACAGGTACAAGAGGTAGGAGTCGATATTAGTTATATGGAATACGATCCAGATATGGCCGAAAATGCCTTTATGTCACCGATGCACAATATGACCGATTTTGAATACTTAGGTACTTGGGGACGTTGTTGGTTTGACCTTGGTACTAGCGATCTTATTGCTTTAGATATTTTAATCAATGCCTTGACCCAATTAAGTAAGGATTTTGTCGATATTAAACGTTTAATTATCGGTGGAGAAAATCAAGATTGGCCAATTAGCGATCGCAGCAATTATCTCTTTAGCGAATAATTAGGGTTTACTGAAAAAGTTTCTTGGTGGAGTCCGTATTCTCCGAGTCAGGAGTTTATTTTTATTTATTTATTCTCCCCACACCCCACACCCTACACCCCACACCCCACTTCCCCACACCCCACACCCCACTTAAAAACATCTATGCTTAATCTCGTCTCCCTTCCAGAAATTCCCGCCGCTGCTTGGAAACGTCCTCTGGGCAAAGGTTGGGAAAAACCCTACAGCGTCCGTTACGCCAGCAATTTAGATGATGGTCCTTGGCATGGGATGCCTCTGGGGGGATTTGGGGCCGGTTGCATCGGACGTTCCCCCAAAGGTGACTTTAACCTCTGGCATCTGGACGGCGGTGAACACAGTTTTAATAGCCTTGCCGCCTGTCAATTTAGCATTTTTGAACAAACAGAAGACGGAAGCGCCCAAGCCTACGCTATGGCGACGGAAAGCCCCACGGATGGAACATTATCGCGCTGGTCGTGGTATCCAGCCGAAAAGGGAACATATTCTGCCCTTTATCCCCGCAGTTGGTACGAGTACAAAAATGTTTTTCAGACTCAATTAATTTGTGAACAATTCTCACCGGTTTGGGCGCATAATTACCAAGAAAGTAGTTATCCTATAGCCCTATTTGAATGGACGGCTCATAATCCCACCGATAAACCGATTACTATTAGTATTATGCTGACTTGGCAAAATACAATCGGTTGGTTTACTAACGCGATTAAATCCCCAGTGGTTAAGGTGAGAGATGATGGTAGTCCCGTCTATGAATATCAATCAAAATGGGGGGAAAGTGAGGGTAATTATAATCAATGGATTGTCGATAATTTCCGCGTTGGCTGTCTAATGCGTCGAGATTACGAAAACCCCGGGGAAGGGGATGGACAGATGGCGATTGCCAGTATCACTAATCCGAGTCTAGAGGTATTTTATCTGGGTAAATGGAACCCTGCGGGCGATGGGGGCGAAGTTTGGGACTATTTCGCCATGAATGGCTCTTTACCAGATATTGAGGACGAAACCCCCGCCCAAAAAGGGGAACAAACGGCCACGGCCATGGCGATTCGTTTTACCATTCGTCCGGGGAAAACTCGCAAAATTCCTTTTATTTTAGCTTGGGATTTACCCGTCACGGAATTTGCCCAAGGAATTAACTATTATCGTCGTTATACGGACTTTTTCGGTCGCAATGGTCAAAATGCTTGGGCGATGGTACGCACGGCTTTAAAACACGGCGACACATGGCGAGAAAATATTATTAACTGGCAAAAACCGATCCTAGAACGCAGCGATCTGGCCGATTGGTTTAAAATGGCTTTATTTAACGAATTATACCTCCTAACTGACGGCGGTACTCTCTGGACGGCCGCCACGGAACGGGATGCCATCGGTCAATTTGGGGTCTTAGAATGTATTGATTATCGTTGGTATGAAAGTCTTGATGTGCGTCTCTATGGTTCCTTTGGGTTATTGATGTTATGGCCGCGCTTAGAAAAGGCCGTGATGGAAGCTTTTGCGAGGGCAATTCCCAGCAGTGACGACACTCCTCGGATTATTGGATATAACCAAGCTAGTGCCATTCGTAAGGCTAAAAATGCCACTCCCCACGATTTAGGCGCACCCAATGAACACCCTTGGCAAAAGAGCAATTACACCAGTTATCAAGATTGTAATCTCTGGAAAGACTTAGGCAGTGATTTTGTTTTATTAGTCTATCGGGATTATTTATTAACGGGGGCTAAAGATGAGGATTTTCTGCGGGAATGTTGGCCGTCAATTGTCCTGACTTTGCAATATTTAAAAACTTTTGACCTTGATAAGGATGGGATTCCCGAAAATTCCGGCGCACCAGACCAAACCTTTGATGATTGGCGTTTACAGGGAATTAGTGCCTATTGTGGTGGGTTGTGGATAGCGGCACTAGAAGCAACGATTAAAATTGGGGCAATTCTTGGGGAAGATACGGCAATTTTTGCCGGTTGGTTACAGCAATCTCGCGCTATTTATCATCAGACTCTCTGGAATGGAGAATATTATAATTTAGATAGTGGCAGTGGTTCCGATGTGGTGATGACTGATCAATTATGCGGTCAATTTTATGCCCGTTTATTGGCTTTACCGGATGTGGTAGAAAATCAATACACGCAATCAGCTTTAAGTAAGATTTATGAGGCTTGTTTTCTCAAGTTTCATGGGGGAAAATTTGGGGCGGCAAATGGTTTAAAACCCGATGGTACTCCCGAAAATCCCGAGGCAACTCATCCCTTGGAAGTTTGGGTAGGAATTAATTTTGGGTTGGTGGCTTTTTTACTACAAATGGGAATGGAAAAGCAAGGATGGCAAATTACAGAAGCGGTGGTGAAACAAGTCTATGAAAATGGCTTACAATTTCGCACCCCAGAAGCAATAACATCGGTGGGAACTTTTCGCGCCTGTCATTATTTACGCGCCATGGCTATCTGGGCTATCTATGGGGTTTTGACGGAATTTCAGGGATAAATTTTCTTGGAGATATCCCCCTTTTCTCAACTTCAATTTCCCTCCTTGAATATTGGCTAAAAAATGTGGGTGGTGTCTTTTCTTCGATCAGATTTGCTCATCACCACAACCTTAAAAGAGTCGAGTAATTTAGATAGTCAAGAGCTTAAGTAGGTAGGCGTTCAAAATAAACTTGAGTCAACGTGAAAAAACTGTCCTAACTTTATAGCTTGTTTTTCTGTTATTATTTGTTGGCCAATAAGAATATCAGAAACTATTGTTTTTGAACCTAGTATATCTGATAAATCTTTTTCTTGTAAGTTGTTAGCTTCCATGAATTCCCAGAGTATTGAATGGGGTTCTGATTCTTCAAGGGGATAATGATCTTGTTCGTACTTTTCGATTAAAGTCAAGAGTAAATTTAACAAGGTGGTTTCTTCTAGACTGCGATTTTCTCGATGAGATAAGGCCTCAGCTAGGTTAATAGCCTGTTCGTTTTCTGCCTCGTTTTCTATCACTTTTGGTAGATACTCGGCTAGTAACCTTCCGTAGGTATCACGGTTTAAAGTAAGGGTCATTTTTCCACTCATATTTCTGTTACCCAAAACGAAAAGATAACTGCTGTATTCAAATTTTTACAGTTTATTTTAAATAAATCAAGAGATTTAACCCCGGAATCGTGCGCGAGAGAGTCCAGATAAGGAGAGTAATATAAAAGATGCCGATACCCCATTGATACCAAACTAAAAAAGAAATGATAGCGGGTAATTCTCGATCGCGAACTCGCCAATCATTAAAGCCTAATTTTAGCAAATTATTGAGACTTAAATCGTAATAATTTAACCAATTCCAACGCTTTTGCCAAGGAATAGGAGTATAACGATCGCGAAAGAGGGGAAATTCGGGAACCACGGGTAAACGGGTGATTAATAAGCGTAATTGTCGCATACTACCATCTTGCAGGAAATAGGAACTATCCATTAAATCGTGATAGCGTCCCCGACGATAAAGTTCGATAATTAAAATTAGGGGTAAGGGGACAAGAATTAGGGCAATAGCTGTTAAAGTTAGTAGGGGACGACTGGCAGATTGCAGGATATTAAACACACCAGAAAGGGTGAGAATAATATAGCTAGTTACCATACAAAAGATTTCATAACGATTAGGAATTACTGGTTTAGGAGTGAGACGACGCACGCGATCAATTAACCAAAATAAACAGCCAAAATAGGCAAAAATTATGATTCCTGTCCCGAAAACTAAACTAAAATTTGTACCATCTTGACTTAAGAGTAATAGTAAAGCAAGGAAAGAAGTATGTAGAAAATCAGCTACCCAAGTGAGGTTAATTAGGCGAATAACTGAGATATTATTTAGCTTTTGTTTTAACTGTTGTAATCGCAATTTTTCGGTTTTGTATTCAATTTGATTAGCATCAGCAATTTGTTCTAGGGAGCGAAAATTACGAACTAAATTTCTTAAAACTGTCTCATTTCCTGTTAAAGTTGGTAAATAAATTGCTTGACCAATTACTCCTCTATCTCCCAGTATTTTCGCTTTATCGGAATCAAAAGCTAATCCCGATACACTCAAATAACTATTGTTAGTAAAAGTGGAATTACTAAAATCTACCTGATCTAAAAGTTTCACATCTTGAAAACTAACCACACCATTAAAATAACTAGACCGGAAAGCGCCCGATTTTTCAAAAGTGGCATTTCTAAAGGTTAATAAATTTAAAAATCTACTCTTAGAAAATAGCGGACGATCTCGCCATTGACTTTGGGAAAAATTAGCTTCTTTTTGCCAGAAAGTACGGGTAAAATCTGCGGGTTTATCGTATTTAGTTTGATCAAAATAAGCTTCGGCAGTAAAATGACTGCCATGGAAGTTAGTAATACTTTTAAAATGTGCGCTGCGAAAGATGGCTTTATTTAAAAATTGACTTTGACTAAAATTTACATCTCCCATAAAATTGGCTTTGGTAAATTTTGCCACCCTAGCAAAACGCGATTCTACCCAATTACTTTCACGACTAAATTTTGCTGCCATTGCTTCGACAATTTGCAGAAAAAAAGTCTTAGAAAAGTCCACTTCTCCCATAAATACGGTTCCCTGCAACTTCACCGGTCCACGAAATACTGTGACATTAAAAACCGGTTCATCGCTATCGAATAAAAAATTTTCGTCCTGTTGTAATAACTGTTCTTCCGTGGGTGATAACAAGGTAGCAAGGGCCACTTTTGTTAAAGGAGTCGGTAAACCCAGACGGGAAGCGATAAAATTGCCTTGAATTAAGGAATTACTAAAATCTAAACCTAGGGGTTGTTTAGCGCGATTAATTTGACCTTGAATCTGTTGATAAAATTGTTCTTGCAGTTCTTTATTTTCATCGCGGATATCGATAACTAAATTGGCTAAATCGATAGTAGTCATCCCTTCTTTAAGGACGGGTGCGCTTAAACGTTCCTGCAATAAAGTTACTGTTAAGGGAACCCTATCCACTACTGCCAAACTAGGGAGAGAATGTAAACAGAAAAACAGAAAAACAATGATTAGTAACCAGCAGCTTTTCAACAACGCACCCACGACAGTTATTTTCCTAAACAAGCTTGGATAGCCATTTCTAAATCCTCTTGGTTTAAATCGGTAATAACAAAGACTTCCTGAACACTTTTTCCTGTCCTCGCAATCAGCTTAAAACCACCACGAATCGGCACTGATATCCGCAATTGTAACCGCGGACAATGACCTTTTGAGCGAGAAAGTACCCCCGGGGTGACAGTGGTGATTCCCTGATAAGTAATTAACTTTTCTAATACCGCAATCAACCCCGGAATATGAGTAGAATGATTCCAAACTAAGCGACCATTATTCATAATTATGCGGCCTCTAGGGGAGCCATGGTTAATCCTTCCCGTCGCAATTGTTGGTGATAAAGTTCCGCTTGTTCTTGGGGACCTGTCCAGACAATTGCCTGTCCTTGGTAGTGAACTTGATTAGTTAATTCCCAAGCTTGCTCGGTAGTCATATCCGGGATATATTTAATTAAACAATTGGCCACATGATCGAAGGTGTTAAAGTCATCGTTGAGAACAATAACTTTATAGTTGGGATAAGTCTTTTTCACCCCTTGGGTGGACTTATCTAAGGTGGTACTGGGTGCGCTGGCCATAAAAGTTACAATAGGTCAAGGTTTTTGCGGTTAAATTCGAGCATTTTGACAACAATTAAGCGGCAAAAGCCACAGAATTATTATTCAAAACTTGGTGATAGTAATTTAATAACTGTTTGGTGGCCGCTTGCCATGCCCATTTTTCCGCTTCTAGACGCGCATTTCGTCGTAATTCCTCTCTTTCTGCCTTGGCGGTTAGTAATCTTTGGGTGGCACTAATTAAACCCTTTTCATCCCTAGGATCGAAGAGATGACCATTAACTCCATCGGTGACAATATCGGGAATTCCCCCCGAATTTGCCGCCACCACCGGACAACCGGCAGCCATGGATTCTAAGAGTACCAAACCGAGGGTTTCTGTGCGTGAGGGAAACAGAAAAGCATCTGCGGAAGCAAAAGCGGAGGCTAATTCTAACCCCTGTAAATAACCGACAAAATGGGTATTTGTGTCAGCAAAATGACTTGTTAAAGCTTCCCGATGGGGACCATCTCCCACAATGGCAAATCTTGCTTCGGGAATCGCTTCTAAGACTGGTTTAATGCGATCGATTTCTTTTTCGGCCGACACTCGACCAACGTATAATAAGAGAGGACTATCGGGGTTATTTTGGGATAATTTCAGTCTCATAGCTGGGGATTTTAAATGAGGTTGAAATAATTCCGTATCGACTCCCCTTTGCCAAAGCTCTACCTTTTCAATGCCACGACTAGATAATTCTTGCACCATAGCGGTGGAAGTACAGAGATTTAAACTTGCTTGATTGTGGGCCAATTTTAATAATTCCCAGAGTAATCCTTCTAGGGAACCTAATCCATAGTGTTGTAGGTATTGGGGGAGATGGGTATGATAGGAAGCGACGAGGGGAATGTTCATAGTTTTGGCAAAATAAATGCCTCCCACCCCTAAAACAGCCGGGTTAACCACATGAATAATATCAGGTTTAAACCTCTCTAAAGCTTGACCGACTGAAGGCCGGGGGAAAGCCATTTTTAATTCCGGATATAGGGGTAAGGGAATCCCTGTAACTCCATGAATTTTAGCACCTTTGTACTCCTTTAAACCGCCATCGGGAGAGAAAACTAATACCTGATGACCTAATCTTTGTAGGTGTTCTACGGTATGTTTAAGACGGGTGACAATGCCATCGATTTTCGGTAAGAAGGTTTCTGTAAAAAGAGCAATTCGCATAGAGAAAACAAGGTTAAGTAATAATTAAGGACAAGCTTTTTGAGATAGCTAGGAATAATTACTGAATTTCTCAAGGCAATTAACTCCCCAATTAATCATAGATCAGAAAGGCCAAAGGTTTTAATCACTCGATCGCTACCTTCGATAACCACCGTCGCTCGATAATTATCGCCGATTGCTGCCGTCCATAATTGCCATTCCCCCGCCACATTGTCTAATTTTAAGGGATTAAGGCCCACTTCCACTCGATCGAGTCCCCCGCTAATTCCCGTTCCCAGTGCCTTTAAATAAGCCTCTTTTGCCGTCCATAACTGAAAAAATAGCTTTTCCTTCTCTGGGGACTTTTCAACAAGCTCATGTTCCTTAGCACAAAAAAACCTTTTTGTCAAGCTATTTAAATCTTTCATCTGGCGCATTTTCTCTAAATCTACCCCGATGCGAGCGGTTAAAGTCAAGCCACAGATTGCCATCTCCTCGGAATGGGAGAGATTAAACTGCAATTGGTAGTTAATACTCGGTTTTCCCCGTTCACTGTAGATAAACTCGATTTTTTCGGGACTTATCGCCAAATATGACCCTAAAATCTCGCGTAAACACCCCCTAGCCGCCAAAAAACGCCGCTTGTGTTCGGGAAAATGGTAACGATTAGCTCTAATTATTTCATCTTCCGAGAGCAAAGAAGCCAGTTTTTCTAGTCTATCCCCAGAGGGATCAAGACTGATAAAATAGAGATGAACCTCATCGGTAGATATAAACATTAAACTCAGAAGCTCTCAAATAATTAATTATCGGTAAATTTTACCGTAAAATGAGAATTGCCGATTCAAGAATTTATCCACCTTCTAACTCTTGACTTTGCAGCACACCTATGAACTTTTTTCATACTGAAGACCATCTCCAACAGTTCGGTACAGATATTTTAGAAACAACTTGGCGAGAATTTCCCCAATTAGCTCAAGAACAAATTGCCCTAACTTGGATAGTATATGATCCTCCCGTTGTCGTCAACACGGGGGGAGCAATTTCTCACGAAGAATTCTGGAAATATTCCCCCCGCGGATTTAGTTATCGCGGACAAGAAAGAACCTATCCTGCCAGTTTAGTTAAATTATTTTATCTAGTAGCAATTCATGAGTGGTTAGAGGGGGGAATGATTCCCGAAAGCACCGAATTAAATCGCGCCATTCGTGACATGATTTTTGACTCTAGTAATGATGCTACCAGTTTAGTTGTAGATCTGGTTACAGGAACCACTAGCGGTCCAGAAATTGCCGCCAGTCCCTTTGAAACTTGGAAGCAACAACGCAACATAGTTAATCGTTATTTTCAATCCTTAAATTGGCCGGAATTAGCGACAATTAACGTTAATCAAAAAACTTGGTCTGACGGTCCCTATGGACGTGAACGCGCTTTTTTAGGGGAATTAATGGAGAATCGCAATATGTTAACTAGCAATGCAGTGGCGCGTTTAATTCATACTATTATCGGGGGGATTGCGGTTTCTTCCCAACGTTCCCAGATGATGATGTCTTTACTAAAACGAAGTCTTAATCCTGCTGATTGGACAAGTCAAGGAGATGATACACAAATCTTAGGATTTTTGGGGCAAGGATTACCAGAAAATAGTCAAATTTGGTCAAAAGCTGGTTGGACAAGTCAAGTACGTCACGATGCAGCCTATATTGAAATTCCCCATCATACTCCCTATCTCTTGGTGGTATTTACCGAGGGAAAAGATAACAGTCAAAATCGCTCAATTTTACCTTTTATTTCCCAGAAAGTAGCCGAGAAAATTATGCAGTTTAATTAATTTAAGCTGTAAGTAGGATGGTTTTCTCTGTCATTGTCAAAAGTGCTAGATAAACATCCTACTGCCATAAACCCTTAAATTTACTGATATTCATCTCAATATATAGCTTTTCTGGGATAGATGGGGTTTGTTCTTGCCGCTGAAATACTTGATTAAGTTTAGTCTGTGCTTTACCTTGACGGGAAGGGCTATCACCATTTAAACTAACAATAAGTTGTTTTTAAGTATTTCCTCAAATATGTGACTTTCAACCCTCACCATTGTCATAACGAAAGGGAAGTGGAGAGTAAATTAATTGTCCAGTATTTACTCCCCAAACTAGGCTACAATCCTGAACATTGGTATCAACAAGTTAGCTTCGGTAAAGTCCGCCTAGATTTCCTTGTTTCCGCTCAAAAACCTATCAACAAAAAGCAGTTTTTACCCTCTCACTGTCTAATCATCGAGGCTAAAAACCCCAGAGAAAAGCTCATCAATCATTGTCACCGCTTAGGTTATTATCTCAACTACTTTAAAGTGCAGTGGGGATTATTAACCAATGGTGATGAGATTCAACTTTATCGAAGAAAACCCGATAAAATTTATTTAGTTTTTAGATGTTCTGGGTTAGAAATTGCCTCTCACTTAGAACAGTTAAAATCTCTGATTGGCTACGAAACTTTATCCCTGGGTATTCCACCGCTTAATTCTCCAACAATCAACCACAAAAATCCCATGAAAACCATCGCAATTTATCATCATAAAGGTGGTGTTGGTAAAACCACCGTCGCTACCAATCTAGCGGCAGCCTTGAGTAAAAAAGGTAAGCGAGTTTTATTAATTGATATTGATGCTCAAGCTAACAGTACTTTTGCCGTTGGTTTAATTAAGTTTCAATTCGATGATGACGATGATTTAAAAGATAAAAATGTCTTTCATTTGCTAGATAACAGTAACCGCATTTTTATTGAGAATATCGTCAGAAAGTCTCAAGGATTCAATCATCCCGAAATTGATGTTATTCCCTCTCACATATCTTTAATTGCTAACCAAGCTAAAATTAAAGATAATGCAGCGGTATTTGCTAGATTGGCAAGAAAATTAGAGAAAGTAAATAATCAATACGATATTGTAATTATTGATGCACCTCCCGCACTTGATTTATATGCACGCATTGCTTTAATTGCAGCTGACTATCTAATAATTCCTTCAGATCTTAAACCATTTTCTAATCAAGGATTAGATAGCGTTAAAAACTTTGTTCAAGAGGAAATAAATGAAAGTCGTGGAGATTTGGGTAAACCAACCCTACAAATTTTAGGCGTTTTACCTTCCAAAATTTCCACCCACGCTCAATACTTAAAATATAATTTCCCCAAACAAAAACAAGTGATTCCAGACAAGTATGGTTTACCCTTGATGGAATCAATTATCTCGGAAAGAATGCCTTTATCTCGCTGTATAAATCAATACGTTACCGTGGGAGATTTAGAAATTCCTGCTCCCCAATCTATAATCGATTATGCGGAACATCAAGCTGATGCGGGAGTATCAGCAGCAGAATTTGAAGCCTTAGCACTGGAAGTTTTAGCTAAAATAGGAGTTAAATAAATGTGTAAATTTTTACGAGTCGATATTACTGATATTAATCCTTCTCTTCCCAGAGAAACCTTCTCTGAAACTGAATTGGAGAATTTAGCCAATCTTATTATTGAAATGGGTGGACTTATTCGCCCTGCTATTCTCAAAAAAGCTGATAATAAAAAAGTTGATGAACGTTATAATATTATCAGTGGAGATTTAGAATATTATGCTTCTGTCATCGCCAATCAGAAAGTTCCTGACATCGAGATGATTAACGCTTTTGTAGTTGATAAAGAAGCGGAGAATATCGCTTTAAAGCAAATAAAGTTATTATCTCCTTCTCCTGGGTTAATTACCACGCCTGAAAAAACAGATAATCCTCTAGAATTGAGGGTGAGTAATCTTGAAAAACGATTAGAAACCCAGTTACAAGCAATCCGAGAGGAGTACCAAAAAGAAATCAAAAGACTGGAAGAAAAAATTATTATTTCTCCTCCTCCTCCTGCTTCTCCTCCTTCTAAGTCGATTTTAGAGCTTTTGAATAGCTGTGATGCTAATCAACTTAAAAAAGCGGGAATAAATAAAACAGTTACTGGAAATTTTCTAAAGGAGAAGCCCTTTATTTCTCTTAATGATATCACTGATCGAGTAGATAAAATGGGAGAAAAAACTTTGATCAAATTAATGGATTATTTGCTGACTTCTAATTGATTTTTGTGGGTGTGTTGAGCTACTTTAACACACCCTACCGATGGATGTTATAATAATGGAAGATTAGGAAAAAATTCTGATCCGATAGTGGGCAAAAATTAACTAGAGGGTGAAAAGAGAAAACTTATGACAACTACCCCAGTAATAGCTGATTCTTTAACAATTCCTCCCCTAGAAAACGGCGATAAATTAACTCGATGGGAATTTGAACGACGTTATCAAGGGATGCCCCATCTCAAAAAAGCGGAATTAATTGAAGGAATTGTTTATATGGCATCTCCCTTGAGAATTACCCAACATGGTGAACCCCACGCGCATATTATGTTATGGTTGGGTTTTTATAAAGCTTTTACCCCCTATCTGCAATTAGGGGATAATTGCACCGTGAGATTAGATATTGATAACGAACCCCAACCGGATGCCCTATTAAGAATTGATAAGGGAGGACAATCGACAATTAGTCAAGATGATTATGTAGAAGGCGCGCCGGAATTAATTGTCGAAATTGCCGCTTCCAGTGCTTCCTACGATGTTCATCAAAAATTAAATGTTTACCGTCGCAATCAAGTCCAAGAATATCTAGTCTGGCGGTTTTATGAACAAGAAATTGATTGGTTTCGGCTACAGGCAGGAGAATATATTCAACTAGAACCCCATAGTGATGCCATAATGCGCTCCCAAATCTTCCCCGGTTTATGGCTGGATAAAAACGCTTTATTAATGGGCGACTTAGGAAAAGTTTTAGTTATTTTGCAGCGGGGGTTAGAGACAACAGAACATCGAGATTTTGTCAATAAATTAACTGCCAATCACAGCTAAATTTTAAAATTAGACAATTATTCTTGCTCCCCTCTCCTAAGTAGATAGGTGTTAAAAATTGTCACATCCCCCTTATTAAGGCGGGATTAAGGGGGCAGGGGAGGATCGAAACCAAAATCTATCTTCAATTTAATTGAAACCACTTACTTAATACCATGTATGACACACTTTTTGAAAAATGGTATAAGCCAACACAGATTTAGACATTTTAAACCAGTGAAAAGCCACCCTTGATAAGGGGCTTTGATCCTCCCAACCCCGGCTGCCGCAAATACGGCGGCGAGGATGTTAGGTCTTACTCCACTCGATTAAAGCGCTAGTCAATCCTTCTAGGGTGTATTCTTGCGCCTCGATATCAACACGACCAAATAACTCTTGACAGGTTTTTGAAGTTTGCGGACCAATAGAAGCCAGACAAACTTTTTCTAAGAGGGAATTAACCGATAATTCTGCCGTTTCTTGTCGCAATAACTGATAAAAATTCTGGACGGTTTTGGAACTGGCAAAGGTGACTATATCGACTTTCCCATCTCGAAACGCTTCCCAGATGCCACTATCCATGCGTGCCGGACATCCGGAATAATATGCGGCCACTTCCGTCACCTGACCGGCTTTGGCCGTTAATTCCTTAACTAATATCTCTCTGCCTCCCGTTTCCACGCGAGGAAAGAGGAATTTTTGCCCCCTAATCGGGTCGGGAAACTCGTTTACCAAGGCATCGGCGACAAAATCCCCCGGGATAAAATCCGCTTTTAATCCCCGTGAGTGCAAAACTTGGCTGGTTTTTTTGCCCACCACGGCGATTTTTACGGTCGCTAAAGCCCTAGCATCTTTTCCCCAAAATGTCAAGCGATCGAA
This sequence comes from Microcystis aeruginosa NIES-2549, assembly GCF_000981785.2. Taxonomy (NCBI): domain Bacteria; kingdom Bacillati; phylum Cyanobacteriota; class Cyanophyceae; order Chroococcales; family Microcystaceae; genus Microcystis; species Microcystis aeruginosa. The sequence goes on from NZ_CP011304.1 coordinate 305,249, forward strand.
GAAAAAATTAACAGCATTGGCAGAAGTTAAAATCAGCCAATCAAACTCTTTTAACTGAGCGATGGCATCGTCTAAACCTTGCCAACTGTCGGGGGGACGAATCTCTAAAGCGGGCATTTCCAGGACTTCTGCGCCTTGATTTTGCAAAATTTCGCTAAATTGACTCGTTTGCTCGGCGGCACGGGTAATAACAATAGTTTTACCGCCTAGGGGTGGGGGAGAAGACATAATCGCCAGATCCACAACTTGACCAATGACCATAATAGAGGGTGAGAGGGACACCCCGGCGGTTTGAGCGAGAATATTTTCTAAAGTGCCGCGCCAAATTTTTTGATCCTTGCGTCCCGCCTGACGGATAATAGCGATCGAGTCGTCAATATTCCGCCCATTTTGGTATAATTTCTCGATAATTTGCCCTAAAGACTGACCGGCCATCAATAGCACAAGTGTATCAATTTTAGCTAAGGCTGACCAATCGAGAGACTCGGTATCGTGAGCGCTCAAGACCGCAAAACAGCGACTAATATCCTTTTCGGTCAGGGGAATTCCGGCCAATAAAGGAGCGGCTAAAGCGGAGGAAATACCGGTTATCAGTTCAAAATCACAGCCAGCCTGCTTTAAGGCTAACATTTCAGGATATACTCGCCCAAAAACCCCCGGATCACCACTTTTAAGCCGAATAACTCGTTTTCCCTCTTGACAATAATTAACCAGTATCCGATTAATCTGATTCTGCTCGGCCCCGGGTTGTCCCCCCCGTTTGCCTACATCGACTAAAACACAGGTTTTTGGCACTAGGGAGAAGATTTGACTATCCACTAGGGCATCGTACAGCAAAACCTCGGCCGTGGCTAAAATTGCTCGCGCTTGCAGGGTGAGAAAACTGCTCTGACCGATTCCCGCACCGAGAAGATAAACTTTACCCCGGGGATGGACGACTGCTGACATAATCGCAAATTTGGGTTTAATCTTTAATCTAGCACTGGAGAAGATACAAATTACTAGCGCAACAAGGGCAGCAGTAAAGTGACGAAATAATATACTAGGGGAGCGGTGAACACATAACTATCAGTGCGATCGAGTATACCACCGTGACCGGGGATTAACTGCCCGGAATCCTTGACCCCGGCATCGCGTTTCATCATCGATTCGGTCAAATCGCCCAATAAACTGACAATACCAATTAATAAGCCTAAAATTAAGCCCGTCAGCTGCCAATAGGGCCAATCTAAATACCAAGCACCCAAATCGGCCACCGCTATACTGCCTAAAATGCCAAAAAAGGAACCTTCCACGGTTTTTTTGGGACTAATCAGCGATAAAATGGTTTTCCCTAACCATTTTCCCATGATATAGGCTCCGATATCGGCGGCCCAAATGCAACCGAAAGCTAGAAAAGTCACCGTCAAAGCGGCCGGGAATAATTTCGGTTCCATCCAGGATTCCGGCCAATATCCCATCAGGGGTAAGTTACTGGCCATAGCCACGGGACCACTTTCGGGAGAAAAACCGACGCGTAAACGAATCCAATAACTGGGTAAGTAACCACCGTAAAACAGACCGAGAATTGAGGTGGAAATATCGGCAATTGTCGCCATTTTTGGCTGAAAGAGCAGATAAAAACAAATTAACGCCCCAGCCAGGGGAAACATGGCATCGGTGAGGGGGGCTGCCATAGTTGCCGTCAGCAGTAATAATTGTGAAACTACAAGAGTGGTTTTAGCGGCCGGTTCAATGCCTTTAGCGCGAACTAAGCGAAAATACTCTAATTGTCCCAAAAAGACGATAACACCGATGCCGAGGGTGAAATACCAACCCCCAACGATAATAATTCCCAGTGCGAAGGCAATAGCAAAAATAGCGCTGACAATGCGTGGCCAAGGCATGGTTAATCCAGAGAAGTTAGGCGGCATTGTCATAATTATATAGATTAAGAAAACTTTATGGAAGGTTATCCACAATTAAAGTTTATCGCCGCTCAGGATAAACATGGGATCAACGGCGGCAAAAACTTGGTGAATACCCCTAGTTTCTAGGCGATTTACTGCCGCTTGGACAATCTCGATATTACGCGCCTGTAAATTAGAAAAGCCTTCGGAAAATTGATAGAGGGTTTCTAAATTATTGGCCGTAGCCACGATGCGGCCGTTGGGTTTCAGGTATTGCCACACTTCTTGCAGAACCGATTTAATCGGTTTGCCGCCCTCGATACAGACGCGATCGGGTGCGAGGGATATATTGGGCAGACAATCGGGTGCGCTGCCTTCAAAAACCGTAACATTTTTTACCCCAAAGCGATCGCAATTACGGCGGATTAAACTGGCCACTTCTTCATCCCTTTCAATAGCAATAATCGGACTATTGGGGCATAATAAGCCAATTTCAACGGGAATAGTGCCGGTTCCTGCGCCTATATCCCAGAAAACCCCCCCATCACCTAACCGCAAAGCGGAAATCATCAATAATCTCACCTCGCGTTTACTCAGGGGAATCCCGGGCAAACGTTCAAACAATTCATCGGGAATACCGGGGGTTTTATATAACCAAGTCATGGGGAATCAATTATCGAGAAGCTTCACTAGCAAGCATTATTATATAAGTCTGTCAAATTTTCTTTATTAAGTAAACAGGGACTTTTCTCGGCATAAAACCCTGATTATAGCTCTAAAAAGCTATTGTCTGTCAATAAGCTAAGACGTATTTTAACCCCCGATCCTTAGATTAGGTCAATCTCTCCCAATCCTTTTACTGTTGCAAGACTGCCACAGTCCCTCATCTCAACAAGCAATTTAAATAGGCGGGCAGCTGATCTTAATGATGAGATAGGAAGTTTTTGTTTTGGTGGGTCAGTCCTCCGTCGTCAACACCAAATTACGTTACACTTCATCTTTATGAGAAAGGCCGTCATGATCCTTTTTCTTAAGCATAGATTTTCCTAATCAATTTCTTTGGGTATTGTCTATCAAATGTTACTAAATACTCTGGCTATTCAACCTTCTTAGCATCTGTCAGCCAAAAACCATAGACTAACTCCTGTTTGAGCAACTATAACTCTATCATGTCTAATATCTATCGTCTTGCCCAGGGCCATTTAAACCTATTGGAAACCTGTCCACCGAGATTTCAAAAAGTCTATCTAGAGCAACTTAACACACCGGCTGACCCCGGGCAATTGCAGCGGCAAGAATGGGGCAGTCAGTTTCACCTATTATTACAGCAGCGGGAATTAGGGCTGCCGATCACGTCCCTATTACGCGAAAATGAACAGTTAGAACATTGTTTAACGGCCCTATTAAAGGCCGCCCCGGCAATTGCCCAAAATCCGGGAGAAGCTAATCGAGAAGCAGAACATTGTCGCAGTTTAACTGTGGGTAATTATTTATTAACGGTTATCTATGATTTAATTTTACTAGAGAGCGATCGAGCGGTAATTTTTGACTGGAAAACCTACTTAAAACCTATCGATGCCGACAAACTAGCCAAAAATTGGCAGACGAGACTTTATCTGTATGTTTTGGCAGAAACTTCTGCTTATCCTCTTGATAGTTTATCGATGACCTATTGGTTTGTGCAGTTACCCCGCAGCCCCGAACAAATTACTTTTAACTATAATCGCAAACTACACCAACGGACAGGACGGGATTTACGCCGTTTATTGAAGGATCTCGATCTCTATCTATCAGCATACCAAAATGATTTAGTCGATTTTCCCCATCGTCCCGATTGTCAGCTTCATTGTCCCTATTATCTTAGACAAGAGCGATCGGGCCAAATAGACTTACCCTCGATCGAGGATATCCCT